>DATMCL010000311.1:0-26475 GCA_035558375.1 Polyangiaceae bacterium | reverse complement strand
CCTGTGCCCATCTCGCGGCCGCCCGTGCCCATCTCGCGGCCGCCCGTGCCCATCTCGCGGCCGCCTGTGCCCATCTCGCGACCGCCCATGCCCATCGCCCTGCCGCCGTTCGCGGTCGTGCCTCCGGTTCCGGTATCCGTTCCGCCCGTGCCGGTGCTGGTGCCGCCCGTGCCGGTGGTGGTGCCGCCGTTCCCGGTGGTGCTCGGACCACCTGCCTTGCCGCCGGTGCCGGCTCCCGTGTGATCGCCTTCGCCACCACCGGCGAAAGTAGCGTCGTCGTCACCCGCGCAAGCGGAGACGGCGAGAGCACTCGAGAAGACGAAGCAGAGTCCTAGGCGAACGGTGTTCATCGGACGATCCTTGGTAGGGGCGCTGCCCGGCCTGCGAGCCCGCGCGAGCGCGTGATGGGAGAGTCGACCAGTCGCAGAGCGCCAATCGAGTGAGCGAGTTTTCGCCCGTCGACAGCAGCGCTTCTCCCATCTCTGTAGCCGCGCGCAATCGGCAGCAGGCAAGCTGAAAATAACTACAAGCGCGACCGTGCGCTCGCACGAAAGAGAACTTCAGCGCGCGTGCTCTGCACGCCGCCTCGCCTCACGCCCAACGCGTCGCGTGCAACAAACTTGCTCGACGCGGACGCGAATCGCTCCGTCAGGCCCGTGCCACCGACGCGCCACGGCGCACCGCGCGAGCGACGGCGCGCGTGAGACCCGCGTGATCGACCGGTTTCTGTAGGAGCTCGCACACGCCGAGCTCGGAGAGCATCTCCGTCGTCAGCCCGGGCGCGTGCCCCGAGGTCAGCACCACCGGCAGATTCGGTCGCACCGAGTGAATGCGCGCCGCGAGATCGAGGCCGCTCATTCCAGGCATCGTGAGGTCGCTGACTACGACCGAGTAGGCGTCCGGATCGCTCTCCACGCGATGCCATGCATCTTCCGCGGCGAGGCAGGTGTCCGCTTGATAGCCCGCCCGCACGAGGAAACGGCGCGCGACCTCGCACAGGATCCGCTCGTCGTCGACCAGCAGGATCCGCTCGCCGCGCCCCACGGGGACGTCCCCGGTGCGCGGCTGGGGCAGCGCGGCGCGCCCTTCGGCCACGGGCAGCGCGACGGTAAACGTCGTTCCACGGCCTGGCTGGCTCGTCACGGTGATGCTCCCGCCATGGTCGTTGACGATGCCGTGCACGACCGCGAGACCGAGACCCGTGCCGTCCCCCGGTTGCTTGGTCGTGAAGAACGGCTCGAAGATGCGGGCGACCGTCGCTGCGTCCATGCCGTGTCCGTCGTCTTCGACGGTGAGTCGCACGTAGCGCTCGGCGGGCGGCTCGCCGCGCGGGCGCACGTCGAGCTCGGCGCTGGTCCCCACGTCGAGCGAGAGCGCGAGCCGTCCGCGACCGCCCACCGCGTGCGCGGCGTTCGTGCACAGGTTCATCACGACCTGATGCAGCTGCGTGCCGTCGGCGAGCACGTCGGGGAGCGACCCGGGCAGGCGGACCACGATTTGAATGCTCGCCGGCAACGTCGAACGCAGGAGCTTCAGCGCCTCTTCCACGACGTGGCCGAGCGAGACCGGCTTGCGCTCCTGACGTTGCTGTCGGCTGAAGGAAAGGATCTGCCCCACGAGCCCGGTCGCGCGCTGCCCGGCGAGCGTGACCTCGCGCAGGTGGGCGAGCAGCTCCGGGCGATCCTGGTTCTCGAGCGCGGCGAGCTCCGTGAACGCCAGCATGCCGCCGAGGATGTTGTTGAAGTCGTGGGCGATGCCGCCGGCGAGTGTGCCGAGAGCCTCGAGCTTCTGGTTCTGGCGAAGCGCCTCGTTCATGCGCTGCTCCGCTTCGAGCGCGTGCTTTCGCTCGGTGATGAGCTGCGCAAACATGATGCACCCGCCGATCTCCCCGCGAGCGCGGTACCAGGGGCGCATCTCCCACTGCAGCCACTCCGTCGTCCCGTCCGCGCGCTCGAACACGTCCTCCTCGCAGCGCTCGACCGCACCTGCCATCACTCGGCGGTGAACCTCCCGCCAGCGCTCCGGCAGGTCCGGGAAGACCTCGTAGTGGGACCGACCGAGAATGCTCTCGCCCTGCAGGCCGTAGTCGGCGAGCCAGCGGTCGGCGACATGCAGATAGCGCATCTCGGTGTCGAACATCGCGATCGCGGCCGGCGTGTGGCGGATGAAGTGGCGCAGGCGCTGCTCGCTCGCGGAGAGATCGGCTTCGGCTTGTTTGCGTGCCGTCACCTCCGCCACCGTCCCAGTCATGCGCAACGCCTGTCCGGCCGCGTTGCGGTGGACGCTCCCCTTGCCCTCGAGCCAGTGGAGCGTGCCATCCGGCCAAATCACGCGGTGCTCGATGCAATAGTCGCCACCACCCTTCACCGCGCCGTCGATGGCCGAGACCACGAAATCACGATCTTCCGGATGGACCAGGTCGAGGTACGCGTCATACGTCCCCGTGAAGCCTTGCCGCGGCAGTCCGAAAATCGCCTCGACGCCGCCGGCCCACGCGACCTTGCCGGAGTGAATGTCCCACTCCCACGTGCCCATGTGCGCCGCGTCCAGGGCGAAGCGCAGCGACGCCGCCGTGCTGCGCGCTTCCTCTTCGGCGCGTCGCACGCGCGCTTCGTCTTCGCGCGCCGTGCGCTCCATGAGCTTCGCCGTGGTCGTGCTCGCGGCGAGCAAGAGGCTCTGCACGGACGCGACGGCGACGTACACCTGAACCGTGAAGAGGCGATCGAGCCACGCTTCGAGCTCCGCACCGCGCACGCCCCGATCGGACAGCGCGCTCAAGAGCGCCGCCACGGCGAGCGCGACGAGCGCCGTCGTGACACCCCGTCCCCCGAGCCGGATCGCCGTCCACGCGAGCAGCGGGAGCAGCATATAGGGTTCTAGTGGGATGAAGCTTTGGCCGTGATGGTGGAACGCGAACCACGTCGCGAGCGCCCACACAGCGGCGAGGACCAACGCCTCCCCCGTGCTCGTGGCTCGCAACGCGGGATCGGGGCGCGCCCAGCAGAGGACGAGCGGCGTCACGAGCAGAATGCCGAGTGCGTCGCCGATCCACCACGTGAGGTAGGTCCGGCCGAACGGCGCGGCTGCGCCGAGATGGGCCGTGCCCGCGCCGATCAGCGCAGGAAGGAGCGGCCAGAGCGTAGCGACGAGGCTGAAGCGCATCACGCCTGTGACGGTGTGAATGGAGGCCGAATCCTTGCGGCCGACGCGCATGAGCCACGTCGCGCCCCAGAACTCGACCGCATTCGCCGCCGTGAATCCGAAGCTCATGGGCGAGGCCCCGCTCATCACCAGATTCGAGAGCAGCGAGATCCCCGAAAGCAGAAGCACGGTTTTGAGCCACGCCTCGCGTCGAACGAGCAGCACGATGGCCAAACCCACGCCGCTCGCAGGCCAAACAGGGCACACCCCATGCACCGGGCTCTGAAAGAGGAACCCGAGCAAGTGCGCAGCCCAATAGGCCACGCCAATTAGGCCAAATCGACCCCAGGGTCGCATCCCAATGCGAGAACGACCGCTCCTCCCACGCAATAAGGGCAAACCGACCACCACTGTGAAAAATGGGCACACCGAGCGCCCGCATTCAAAGCGACGCGACGCGTTGCAGAGCCCTCCTGCGTCGAGCTAAGCTAGTGAAACTCGAGCTCGGAGCTGGGCCTCATGATGTCGCGATTTCTTCCTACGCTTTCCGTTTTGCCGCTGGCGCTCGCCGCCGCGGCCTGCAGTGATCCCCCGCCCACGCCGGCGGCCATGGGTATCTCCATCAACCTCTCGCCCCCCATGCAGGCGGATGTGACCGAGAACATCGGCTCACGCTCCTGCACGGCAGGTGCGACCGGCGCGGCGACCTTCATCATCGGTCAGCCTGCGGCGAACAAGACGATCGAGAACGGCAAGGGCGGCGTCACCGTGGACTGCACGGTGACCGGCGACGGCTCGTTCAACGCGGCCGCGTCGGGCTACGACGGCTACACCAAGAAGCGCATCAGCATGAGCATGAGCGGCCGCATCGCCGACAAGGCCGCCAGGGTCGCGGGCACTGGCGTGATGCAGTTCGCGTCGCCGGATACGGGCCCCTTGCACACGAGCTCGCCGTTCCCGAGCTGCACGTTCGGCCCCGTCACGACCCTGAAGAAGGGCGCGATCCTCACCGATATCGATTGCCCGATCATCATCGCGAGCGACGACACTGCGGGTGGCTGTAAGGTGCACGGCACCGTCGCCTTCGAGTACTGCAAGACGGGCGAAGAAGAGGACTGAGCGCCGCCAACGGCGTCCCGCACCGCTCGCCGGTGCGTCACGGGCCCGCTTCGCTAGACGCGTCGCGGGCCCGAGCTTTTCGTGCTCACGCCTTGCGCACGGCGCCGGCGGGCGGAGTGTCGGCTTGCCCGTCGGGCATCGAAGGTTCGCGCTGGCGCACCGTGGCCGTCGGCAGCGTGTCCGACAAGCTGATTTCGCCCTCCGCGACCGGGTCGATGCGCACGATCAGCGCCGTGATGTTGTCTTCCCCACCGTGCTCGTTCGCGAGAGCGACGAGTCGGCGGCACGCCACCTCCAGATCCGGCGTGTTGGCCACCACGTCGAGGATCTCTCGGTCCTCGACCATGCCGCTGAGGCCGTCGGAGCAGAGCACATAGCAATCGCCCACCGCGGCGTCGTCGCTCTGGATGTCGACCGCGACCTGCTCCTGCATGCCGAGCGCGCGGGTGATGACGTTCTTCGGCAGCTCGCTGCGTTGCTCCTCCGTGAGCTCCGGCATGGCGAGGAGGTAGTCGTTGACGAGCGAATGATCGCGCGTCATCTGCTGAATTTGCCCTTTTCGCACCCGGTAGGCGCGGCTATCGCCGACGTGGCCGATGAACATCTTGCCCTTCGTCGCGCTGAAGAGCGCCCCGACGACGGTGGTGCCCATCCCCTGACACTCGCGCGAGCGGGTGCTGCGCTCGATGATCTGTCGGTTGGCGATCCGGATCCCGCAGAGCAGGCGGTTCTCCTCGTCCGACAGACGGGTGTCGAAGGGGAACGGCCAGGTGAATCCTTCCACCGCCGCCGCGCGGAAGAAGTCGACGATCGACTCGGTGGCCAGACGGCTCGCCACGTCGCCGGCGCGATGTCCGCCCATGCCGTCGGCGACGATGAACAGACGCTGGTCCTTGAGGATCGCAAAGCTGTCCTCGTTGTGGTCGCGCTGGAGCCCCACGTCGCTGATCCCGGCCGCTATGGCGCGCATGCGTTCCTTCGGAGGTGCAGGTTTGTGCCTACCGCCTCGTCAACAGCACACGGTTTCATGCCAGGTTTCGCCTGTCAAGCAAGGCGCGGGGGGTTCGGTCGCCACGCTAGATCGCGAGGATCTCTTTTTCCTTGGCGGCGACGATCTGGTCCACCGCGGCGCCGGATTCGGAAACGATCTCTTCGGCTTTTTTTCGGGCGCGATCCACGTCGTCGCGGCTCGCTCCGCCGTCCTTCTCGATCTCGCTCAGCATGTCGAGGGCCTCGTGGCGCGCCTTTCTCACGGCGACCTTGCACTCCTCGCCGTCTTTCTTCGCGACCTTCACGAGGTCCTTGCGGCGCTCCTCGCTCAGGGCCGGGATCGGGATACGGATGAGCTCGCTGTCCACTTGGGGGTTCAGGCCGAGGTCGCTCTCCCGGATGGCCTTCTCGATGGCCTGCACCTGGGATTTGTCCCAGGGTTTGACCGTGAGCATGCGGGGCTCCGGAACGTTGACGTTCGCCATCTGCGCGATGGGCGTGCTCTGCCCGTAGTAGTCGACCCGCAGGTTTTCGAGCATCCCGGGGTGCGCTCGCCCGGTGCGGAGCTTGCTGAGCTCACGCCGAAGCGCATCCTTGGCTTTCTCGATCCCCTGCTTGAGCTCGGACAATACGTCGTCGATCATCGCTTTTTTGCCTCGCTCTCGGCGCGCACCATATATCACAGCGACGAGGAGCCGGGTCGGGGCTCGGGCGCTTCGGCCGACGGCACGGCCTGTCGCCGACGCCGTTTGCCACGCCCGGGGTCCGGCGCCCCGGCGTCGCTCGGGCCGCCGTCCGGACCGAGCCGCAGGTCGGCGGCCTGGCTCCGGAGCCGTTCGGCCTCTTTAAGGCGGCGATCGTTCTCGGCCTGGATGAGCGTGGCTTCGCGTGCCGCCGCGGCACGCGCGGTCTCGTCGGCCGCGCGGGTCCGCGACATGACGTAGTATCCGAGAACCCCGATCGTGAGGGCCACGCCGGCCAGCATGCCGCCGAGCACGAGGCCGCGGCTCGAGGTGCGCGGCTCGTCCCCGGCGAGCGCCTCCTCGATGTCGACCATCGAGCCGATCGAGCGGATCTCGTACAGCGACTGCTCTTTTTGGGCGCGCGACCACTCTTCGAGCCTTCGCAGCGCGTCCGCCATCTCGCCGACGCGCCGGAACCGAAGCCGCATGTCGCGGGCGCAGGCGCGTGCGAACCATTCGTCGAACGCCTTCGGAAGGTCGGGGACGATCTGGCTCGGAACCGGCATCGGCGCCGCGCACACCTTGAGCACGACGTCCCCGATCGCTTCACCATCGAACGGCACCCTGCCGCAAGCGGCAGCGAACGCACACGCCCCGAGCGACCAGATGTCGGAGGCCGGGCTCACGGGAGCGGACGCCGTGAGCGCCTCGGGGCTCATGAAAAGCGGCGTACCGAGCACCATGCCCGTCTTCGTCGTCCCGACGCCGCCCACGTTGTCCTCGTGCACGACCTTGGCGATGCCGAAGTCGAGCACCTTGACGATCCAACCGAATTTTACGGCGTCCGGATCCTTGGCGAGGAACACGTTGTCGGGCTTGAGGTCGCGATGCACGATGCCCGCAGCGTGCGCCTGCTCGAGCGCGCGTGCGACTTGCACGACGATCTCGACGACTTCCGCAAACGGCAACCGCCCGCGCGCGCGCATCGCCTGCTCGAGCGACTCGCCCTCGAGGTACTCCATCACGATGAAGGGCTGGCCGGTCTCCGCGACGCCAGAGTCCATCACCGTCACGGCGTGGCGGCTCTTGATGCGCGCCGCGGCTTTCGCCTCCGTGTCGAACCGCCTCCGCACCTCTTCGCTCGTGAGGAGCTGGGGGTGGATGAACTTGATGGCGATGAGCTTGCCCAGGGTCACGTGGCGGCAGAGGTAGACGGCGCCCATGCCGCCCGAGCCCAGGCGCCGGATGACCTCGTAGCGTTCCGCGACGATGGTTCCCTCGAGCGCGTTTTCCTCTGCCATCCGACGACCGAAGGCTAGGATACTACAGAGACCCACGCACCCATGCGGCTCTCCGTCGTCAGCTGGAACATCCATAAGGGCATCGGCGGCGTGGACCGCCGCTACCGCATCGATCGCGTGGTCGGCGTGCTCGCGGAGCTGGCGCCGGACGTGGCCCTGCTCCAGGAGGTCACCGACGGGCTCCCGCGCGCCTCGTTTCACGACCAGGCGGAGCTGCTCGGCGAGGCGCTCGGGATGGAGCACGTCGCGTTCGGGCCCCAGCATCGCTTCGCCATCGGCGGGTACGGCAACGCCATCCTGAGCCGCTTCCCCATCACGCGCGTCGACGAGATCGATCTCACCATCGGGAGCCGCAAGCGCCGCGGGGCGCTCGGCGCTCACCTCCGGCTGCACGTCGGGAGCCACACGAAGAGCGTCGTGCTCTGGAACCTTCATCTGGGACTCGCGGGCTCGGAGCGTGGACTCCAGCTCGAGCGCTTCCTCGAATCCCCAGCGGTCGGGCGCACGCACCAGCCGACGCCCGTGATCGTGGGCGGCGACCTCAACGATCTCTGGGGCTCGCTCGGACCGCGATTTCTATTACCCGCTGGTTTCGTCCGGGTCGGCCGCCTCGAGAACACGTTCCCCGCAGCGATGCCGCTCAGGCCTCTCGACGGCATCTTCGTGCGCGGCGGCGTGCATGCCCATGCGTGCAACGCGCTCCGGAGCCCGCTCACCCGTCAGGCCTCCGATCACCTGCCGCTCTGCGCCAAGCTCGAGCTCGCTTCCGGCGCTTGACGCCGGCGTCGAGGGCGGCCGATGGTTCCCCCGAACGGAGTCCCCGATGTCTGAGCCGAAGCCGCTTCTCACGTTGCCCGAGTGGCAGTCCGTCCAAAAACACGCCGAACGCCTCAAGAGCGCCTCGCTCCGGCAGCTCTTCGCCGCCGACCCGCGCCGTGCCGAGCAATTCTCGCTCGACGCCGCCGGGATCCACCTCGACTACTCGAAGCATTTGCTCGACCGGCCGGCGTTCGACGCGCTCGTCGCGCTCGCCAAGGCCCGCGGTCTCACGCCTCGCATCGAAGCGCTGTTCACGGGCGAAAAGCTCAACGTCACGGAGAATCGCGCCGTCCTGCACGTGGCGCTCCGGGCCGCGCCCGGCGCCGACATCCGCGTCGACGGCAAGAACGTCGTCCCGGAGGTGCACGCCGTGCTCGAGCGCATGGCGGCCTTCGCGGAGCGCGTGCGGACCGGCGCCTGGACCGGGCACACTGGCAAGCGCATCCGCCGCATCGTCAACATCGGCATCGGCGGCTCCGACCTCGGGCCGGCGATGGCGTACCTCGCCCTCCGCAGCGCGAGCGACCGTGCGCTCGAGCTCCGCTTCGTCTCCAACATCGACGCTACCGATTTCGCCGAGGCGGTGCGCGACGCGAACCCCGAGGAGACGCTGTTCGTCGTGTGCTCGAAGACTTTCACGACGCTCGAAACGCTCGAGAACGCGCAGACGGCGCGCGCCTGGTGCCTCGCGAAGCTCGGCGATCCGAAGGCGGTGGCGAAGCATTTCGTCGCCGTGTCGACCAACGGCGCCGAGGTCGCGAGGTTCGGCATCGACACCGCGAACATGTTCGGCTTCTGGGATTGGGTCGGCGGCCGCTACTCCGTCGACTCCGCGATCGGGCTCTCCCTGATGCTCGCGATCGGCGGCGAGGGTTTCCGCGAGTTTTTAGCCGGTTTCCGCGACCTCGACGAGCACTTCCGGAGCGCGCCGTTCGAGCAGAACCTGCCCGTGATCCTGGGCCTGCTCGGACTTTTCTACAACAACTTCTTCGGCGCGGAGACGCACGCCGTCCTCCCGTACGACCAGTACCTCGCCCGGTTCCCCGCCTACCTCCAGCAGCTCGACATGGAGAGCAACGGCAAGCGCGTGGACCTCGCGGGTCGGGTCGTCGATTACCAGACGGGCCCCGTCATCTGGGGCGAGCCGGGAACGAACGGTCAGCACGCGTTCTATCAGCTCATCCACCAGGGGACGAAGCTCATCCCCTGCGACTTCATCGGGTTTTTGAAGAGCGAGAACCCGATCGGCAAGCACCACGACCTTCTGATGGCGAACCTGTTCGCCCAGTCGGAGGCGCTCGCGTTCGGAAAAACGCCGGACGAGGTGCGCGCCGAAGGCGTTTCGGAGGCGCTCGTCACCCACAAGACTTTCCCGGGAAATCGGCCTTCGAGCACGCTCTTGCTCGAGCGGATGAGCCCACGCGCGCTCGGGCGCCTGATCGCGCTCTACGAGCACAAGGTGTTCGTCCAGGGCACGATCTGGGGCGTCAACTCTTTCGACCAGTGGGGTGTCGAGCTCGGCAAGGTGCTCGCGAAGAAGATCGCCGCAGAGATCGAGAGCCAGTCGGCGCCGAATCTCACGCACGATTCGTCGACGAACGCCCTCCTGCGCCGCTATCGCGCGGCGCAGGGGCGACCGAGCTGAGCGCTGCCGCGGCGGCGCTCGGCACGCGTCATTGCGGCGGCGTCAGGACGGGACGCGACGGCCGAGCAGCAGTGAAACGACGGCAAGGATCAGGAAGACGACGAAGAGGATCTTCGCGATCCCGACGGCGCTCGCGGCAAGCCCGCCGAATCCGAAGATGGCGGCAATGAGCGCAATGATGAAGAAAACGGCAGCCCAGTGAAGCATGGTTTTGGTTCCTTTCGGCGGCGATGCCGCTTGGCGTGAAGTTGCAGGGCGCGTGCCACGCTGATCTCCGTCCGCGCTCGTTGGACGAGGGTGCGTCGAAGGCAGCAAGATTCACGACGTTTCGTGCAAGGGCGAACGGCTCGATGAGTCGTGCCTGCCCCAACGACTAGTGGGACATTTCGCATCGCGCGCCACGTGAGTTGGGACGATCTGCCGCGAGCGCGTCGTCTATAGCGGCGGCGATCGGGCCTCCGGCAAGGCACGCTCATTGCTCTCCGACCTCAGCAGCGGACCTCCGCTGAGGAAAGTGAGTTCCCATGAGCAACACGAGTAAGAAGAGTGAAGGCGCGGCCGAGAAGTTGGGCGGCAAGCTAAAAGGCGTGGCCGGAAAGGTGCTCGGCAACGAACGCATGGAAGCGGAAGGGCGCGCCAAGGAGCTCAAGGGCGCAGCGAAGGTTGAGGCCGCAAAGGCCGCGGAACGAAACAAGGGCAAGCTCGAAGAAGTGGTCGGCGCAGCAAAGAATCGGGTCGGCGCCGTCATCGACAATGAGCAGATGCAGGCCGAAGGCAGAGCCAAGGAGCTGAAAGGCGAGGCTCGCCAAAAAGCGAATCGCTGAGGGGGCGGCTAGCGCTCGCTGACGCCGGCCCGCTCCTCGGGTTCGGCGTCGAGCGTGCGAATCAGCTCCTCGACTCGCAGCATGGCCTGCAAGTCGTGCGTGCGACTGGCGTGATCCATGGCCGCGAACAGATGACTTTGTTCGACCAGGAGGCGCTCGGGGTGCTGCTCCAACAACGAAACGTAGTGCTCGAAGACGGCAGCGTGAGAAATCGTCGTCCGGCGCTTCACTGCGTGCCTTACGACCGCATGCAACGTAAACCGCCCCGCCGCGGGTTCTTGGATGAGACGGTACAGAAGAAGCGGTGCGAGCGCCTGCTCGGGCTTCCGCTTGACGCGGGCCAGCCGGGCCAGTGACGAGGCGTCGACGTGGTCCCCTTCCACGTGGGCGAGCAGCGCCAGCATGCGACGAGTCTCGGGCGAAAGTCGCTTCCAGGCCCATTCGACGAGCAGCGCGACCTCGGGCACGTCGTCCTCATGCTCGATGGGGACCACGCGGTCGACGCCTCTCTTGCGAAGCGTGCTCGCTAGCGTCGCGACGGTCTCCGCACCTGATTCTACGATTCCATCAGCAATGTCGAGCGCGAGCGGATTGAAGCGCAACAGGCGTGTGAGCTTCGCCACGCGCGGGAACGCACTCTTGCCGAGCATGACGAGCGGAGCCGTCACCGGAAAGATCAGAACGCCGGCGAGCAAGCAGCGCCGCGCCGTGATCACGAACGTGAGCGGGGCGTCCGAAAACGTCTCGAGCAATCGAGCGGTCGCGCGATCGTTCTCGTGGTTGTCGAGAACGATGAGCATCGGCCCGCTGCTCCGAAAGTGACGCCGCAATGCCGTGACTCGACCGTCACCGCGGCGCGTCCCGAACCGCAAAGCGAACATCTCGGAAAGTGTCCGAAAATCCCAGGTGCCGACGCGAAACCAGTGAACGCTGCCGCGGAAGAATCCCGAAAGCCGATGGCCAAGAGCCGAGGCCAACATGGACTTGCCGCAACCGCCGGCGCCGACCAGCGCAAGCCGCGTCGGTGCAGCGCGCAGGATGGTCTGCTCCAGCGTCAGAAGCTCCGAGCGCCGCCCTTTCAGCCCTCGCGGTTTGGGTGGAAAGAGCTCGCCCGGGCCGACCATGAGCTAGCTTCGAGCAAGCGTCAGGAGGCGACGACCGAGGCAAGCTCTTTGGCGAGCGCGGCGCCCGTCGCGCCGTCGAGCTTGTTCGGGTTCCAGCGAATGCCGAGGCCCTCGTCGGAGTTGGGCTTCGGAATGATGTGGAAATGCACGTGGAACACGGCCTGGTGCGCGCCCGAACCGTTGTTCTGCAGCACGTTGTAGTTCTCGATACCGGTGACGCGCTTCAACGCCCGGCAGAGGCGCGGCATGACGCGACCGAGCGCCGCCGCCGAGTCGTCGGAAAGCTCGTCGAGCGTCACCGCGGGCTCCTTCGGAATCACGAGCACATGACCGCGCGAGAGCGGATTCACGTCGAGGAACGCGAGCACGAGCTCGTCCTCGTAGACTTTGTGACAAGGAACCTCGCCGCGCACAATTTTGCCAAAAATCGTGTCCGCCATGGCTCGACCCCTACCATGGTGCGGTGGTGGGAGCATAGCGTAGAGGCTGCTCTCCCCATCGCGTACTCTTGCCTCAACTCGACGTCTCGCCCCTCAGGGTCTTCGCGGCCGCGACCATGTTGACGAGCGCGGGAATCACCTCGCCCCATTGCCGGGTCTTGAGACCGCAGTCGGGGTTCACCCAGAGCCGTTCACGCGGGATACGCTCGGCCGCTTGGTGCATGAGCTTCACGATTTGCTCTTGCGTTGGGATATTGGGCGAGTGGATGTCGTAAACGCCGGGGCCGATTTCGTTCGGGTAGTTGAACTGATCGAACGCATCGAGCAGCTCCATGTCCGAGCGTGAAGTTTCGATCGTGATCACGTCGGCGTCCATCTGCGCGATCGCAGCGATAATGTCGTTGAATTCCGAGTAGCACATGTGCGTGTGGATCTGCGTTTGGTCCCCGACGCCGTTCGCGGTGATGCGGAACGACTCCACGGCCCAGTCGAGGTAGCCGTTCCACTGAGACTTGCGCAGCGGGAGCCCTTCCCTGAGCGCCGCTTCGTCGATCTGGATGATGCGCACGCCGGCCTTCTCGAGGTCGAGCACCTCTTCGCGCATCGCGAGCGCGAGCTGAAAACACGACATCGAGCGAAGCTGATCGTCGCGCACGAACGACCAGTTCAGAATGGTGACGGGTCCGGTCAGCATGCCCTTCATCGGCTTCTTCGTGAGCGAGGCGGCATACTCGATCCAATCCACGGTCATGGCCTTCGGCCGGCTGATGTCGCCCCAGAGGATGGGAGGCTTGACGCAGCGCGAGCCGTAGGACTGAACCCAGCCAAGCTCGGTGAAGGCGTAGCCGTCGAGTTGCTCGCCGAAGTACTCGACCATGTCGTTACGCTCCGCTTCGCCATGCACGAGCACGTCGAGGCCGAGCTTCTCTTGCTCCTGCACGGTTCGAGCAATTTCGGCCCGCATGGCCTGCTCGTACGCGGATTCGTCGAGCTCCCCGGCTTTGAACCGGTGACGCGCACCTCGGATATCGGCCGTTTGAGGGAACGAGCCGATCGTCGTCGTCGGGAACGCCGGCAAATTCAGAAATGCCGCCTGTTTCGGGGCGCGCTGCTCGTACGGACTCCTGCGCTGGCCAAGCCTCGCGTCGAGTTTGGCGACCGCTGCCTTGACCTCGGGTTTGTTCACGCGTGGCGAGTTGCGTCTCGCGGTGATGGCGGCTTGATTCGCGTCGAGCTCGGCTTTGACCGAGTTCCGGCCCTCGTCGAGGGCGCGTGCGAGTGTACGGAGCTCCTCGAGCCTTTGCGCGGCGAATGCCAGCGATGACGAGACCTCGGTCGAGAGCTTCTGCTCGGTCGCGAGATCCACCGGCACGTGCAAGAGCGAGCAGGACGGCGCGAGCCATAGCCGGTCGCCGAGCCTTTTTGCGTGCGGCTCGAGCCAATCGAGCACGGCATTCAGATCCGTTTTCCAAATGTTCCGACCGTTGACGATTCCGAGGGAGAGCACGCGATCCGCGGTGAGCGTCGTCGCCAGTGTGTGGATTTCCCCGCGCGAGCTGACTGCATCGAGGTGGATGCCGGCCACGGGTAGACCCGTAGCGAGGGGTAGATTTTCGAGCAGCTGACCGAAGTACGTAGCGAGCAGCAACTGGACCCGGCTTGCTGCGAGCGTCTCGTACGCGGTGCGGAAAGCCTGCTGCCAGTCGGCGCCGAGCTCCGTGACCAGGATCGGCTCGTCGATTTGCACCCACGACGCTCCCTGCGCGTGCAGCGTCGCTAGGAGCTCGCCATAAACGGGCACGAGGCGCGAGAGCAGGGCGAGCTTGTCGGAGTCGTCCTTCGCCTTGCCGAGCCACAGGTACGTTACGGGCCCGATGATCACGGGCTTGGCCTTCACGTGTCGCGCCTTGGCTTCCGCGAGCTGCCCGAGGAGGCGGGTAGCATCGAGCTGGAACTCGGTCTGCCGGCTGAACTCGGGCACGATGTAGTGGTAATTCGTATCGAACCATTTGGTCATCTCGCCCGCGGCGACCCCTTCACTCGTGACCTCCGTCCCCGGCGCCGAGCGACCCCGCGCCACGCGAAAGTAGTCGTCGAGCACGTGTGCGCCCGCGTTTCGGGCGCGCTCGGGCACGTTCCCGAGCGTGAAGCTCATGTCGAGCACCTGGTCGTAGAAAGAGAAGTCGCCAACGGGCGCGAGATCGATCCCGGCTTGCTGGTCCCAATGGCGCGCACGGAGGGAGGCCCCGAGCGCCTCCAGCTCCGCGCGCGACGACTTCCCCTTCCAGTACGATTCCTGCGCGAATTTGAGCTCGCGGTGTGCCCCGATCCTAGGAAATCCGAGGTTGTGCGTCTTGGCCATGGTCGTTTTCTCGAGGTCCGGGGTGATGGTATGCAGCCGTGACCATGAACACCAATGGCCATTTCTCACCTATCCATGAGCTTTGCTCATAGGTTCGCATGCTCGAACGGATCCACCTCGCGATCATTCAAGCCGTCGACAAGCACGGCTCGCTGACCGCTGCTGCGAAGCACCTGCATCTCACGCAATCAGCGTTGAGCCACGCGATCCGCAAGCTCGAAGAGCAAGCGGGAACGCAAATCTGGTTTCGCGAGGGGCGAAGCCTTCGTCCGACGCAGTCCGGGCACTATGTGCTCGGGCTCGCCAAGCGCGTGCTCCCTCAGTTGACGCTCGCTGAAGAGCGTTTGGGACAGTTCGCTCGCGGAGAACGCGGGACGCTCAGGATCGGGATGGAGTGCCACCCCTGCTATCAGTGGCTCCTCAAGGTCGTGGACCCGTACCTCGCGCGTTGGCCGGACGTGGACGTGGACGTGAAGCAGAGGTTCCAGTTCGGCGGAATCGGCGCTTTGTTCGCGCATGAGATCGATCTGCTCGTGACCCCAGATCCGCTTTACAAGCCCGGGCTCCGCTTCGAGCCGGTATTCGACTACGAGCAGGTGCTCGTGGTGAACCGTCGTCACCGCCTTTCCGACGCCACTTACGTGACACCGGAAGAGCTCACGAACGAGATCCTCATCACGTACCCCGTCGACGTCGAGCGCCTCGATGTCTACGCGCTATTCCTCATGCCCGCGGGAATCGCACCGCGACGTCACAAGACGATCGAGACGACCGACATCATGCTGCAGATGGTGTCGAGCGGTCGCGGGGTCGCGGCGCTGCCGCGCTGGCTCGTCGAGGAGTACGCGGCAAAGCTCGACCTCGTCCCGGTGCGGCTCGGCCGGCGCGGCATTGCCAAGCAGATTTTCGTCGGCGCGCGTGAAGCCGACGCCGGCATCGACTACGTCAAAGCGTTCGTCGTCCAGGCACGCGAAGCGCAGACTCGGGAACCGGCACCGAAGAAGACGCGCCGACGTTCGGACCCGACGGCTCGGTAGGGCGCCGTGTCTTGCCTTCGTCCAGCGAGACCCCACGCGGAGGGGCCGCACCAAGCAAAAAGCCCGCCCCCTGGAAGGGGCCGGCTTTGAGCGGGAGAAGAGATTCGAGCCGGCCTCACGGAGTCGGACGAACTCTGAATGGCGAGCCAACCGGAGCGACGTCGAGGTAACGCAAGGCCGCGGCCGCAGGCCGCGCACTCTCGACGCGAGACCGTCGAGCCCAGCCGACGCACGAAGCAAAAAGCCGGCCCCCTGGAAGGGGCCGGCTTTGAGCGGGAGAAGAGATTCGAACTCTCGACGTCCACCTTGGCAAGGTGGCACTCTACCGCTGAGTTACTCCCGCAAAAGAGCGGGCGGTTTACCTCCCTGGGGGCACACTGTCAAGACACCGGCCACGCTCGGCCCGCCGTTCAGGCCCGGGGGCTCAATCCCCGAACGGATTGGGCGCGAGCGGGGTCTTGCCGCGCGGTCGGGCCGCGGGCTTCGGAGCGGGTTCCGGCGCGTCCGGCTTCGTCGCCGCCGCCTTCGCGCCCGGCTTCCCGCCCGCCTTCGCCGCCGGCGCCGCCGCTTCTGCTTCCTCCGGCGCGGGGGTGACTTCTTCCGTCGCGTCATCCGCCGCCGCGTGCTCGGCCGCGCGGTCCGCTTCGGCTTCCGCCTCGGCTTGGTTCAGCCCTTTGTGCTTCGCCGCCTGCGTCTCCGAGACGAGGCCGACGACGACGCGCGTCTTCGAGCCGTCGAGCTTGAGCGGGCGCGTGACGTAGCCCTTGCGGACGACGTTGATGAGCTTGGTCTCGCCGGGCTTGAGGTCGATGGTGATCGGCATCATGCCGAGATCCTTCGTGCCGTCGAACGCGTGCGAGTTCAGCGGGAAGAGGATCAGCGCAACGTGAATGAGCTCCGCGGCCGGCGCGGCCGCTGAAGCGGCGGGAGCGGTGAGCACAGCCGCGGATGCTGCGGGCTCGGGCGCGAGAACCTGCGCGACGCTGGCCGGAATCGCCTTCGGCACGTGCTCGGCGATGTGCGGGCGCAGGAAGAAGAACGCGCCGCCGCCGATTCCGGCCACGAGGACCATCAGCGCGCCGCGGCCGATCCAGCGCCGGCGACGGCCGCCCGCGTGGAGCTCGCGGAAGTCGGTGTCGTGGTGGAGCTCGTCGGCGTACGAGTCCGTGTTCGTCTCCGTGCTCGATGGGGGCGCGACGAGCGGCACGCCGCCGCCCGCGATGCGCTCGAGCGCCGCGCGGACGTCGTCCATCTTCGAGAAGCGCTCTTCGGGATCCTTCGCGAGGCACTTATGGACGACGAGATCGAGCCCCTGCGGGAGCTGCCGGCCGGGGGGCATCCGCTTGCGCAGCGGCGCGGGCTCGTCCGTCACCTGCATCGAGATCACGGCGAGCGGGTTCTCCGCGTCGAACGGGACCTTGCCGCAGCACATCTCGTAAAGGATGACGCCGAGCGCGTAGATGTCGGTGCGCTCGTCGGTGCGCCCGCCCGTCGCCTGCTCGGGCGACATGTAGTGCGGCGTGCCGATGACGGAGCCCGCCACGGTGAGCTTTTGACCGCCGTGCATCACCTTGGCGATGCCGAAATCCAGGATCTTCGCGAACCAGCCGTTCTCGCTTTGCAGCAGGAACACGTTGTCCGGCTTCAGATCGCGATGAATGACGCCGATGGCGTGCGCCGCGGCGAGCGCCTGCGTGATCTGGATGCCTATGTCGAGCCCATCACCGACCGAAAGGCCGCCGGGCGCGTCGAGGGCTTCCCCGAGCGTCAGGCCTTCCAGGTACTCCATCACGATGTAGCTCGCGCCGTCGGGGAGGTTGCCGAAGTCGAGCACCTCCACGATGTGCTTGCTGCCAATGGACGACGCGGCGCGCGCTTCCGTTACGAAGCGGCCGACCGTCTCTTCGTCCTGAGCGAGATCCTGGCGGATGATTTTGAGCGCGACCGTCTTGTCGAGCACCGTGTGACGGCAGCGGTAGACAAGGCCCATCGAGCCGACGCCGAGCAGACGCTCCACCAAGTAGCGGTCGGCGATGATCCGACCGAGGTACGGGTCGCTCGCGGGCTGGCTGCCGAGGGGCTGGCTCGTCGGCGGCGGCTCCATGAAGTCGTCCATCGGGATGTCGATCCCCGCGGACGGTGCCGGCGTCTTTGGTCGACGGTGGGTCGTTTGGGCCTGGCCCGCGGTCGCCACGTCCTCGGGTCGAAGGTCCACGGTGGAATCGTCGTCGCTGGCGGCGTCACCGTGGGCCATTGAGCCAGCGGAACTCTGCCATCCATCGGCGTTACGCTCAACCCGGCAGGCCACTAAAATCCAACGATCTTCGATACTAAAGCGTTTCGTCCCGACCCCTTAGCGAAGTCGCCCGTGAGTAGTAACCGAACCCTCAAAAGTATGGACGTGAGGGCGCTGTCGCCCCATCCCCTAGGCGGCGTGCCAAAGTGTGCTTCCTCTGCCGGGTTTTTCCTCGTGACATCAGTGCCTTGTCGCCCCTCGCCTGCGCGGCAGGTCGCGTTTCTCGCCTGTCTCGTGCTGAGCAGCCTCGGTTGCAACCGCACGAGTGCGACACAGGAGCAGCAGGTGCGCAGGCCGGCGGAGGTCGTCTTCCCCGTCGAGGTGAGGTCCGTCGCCCCCCGTCGGGTCGACTACACCGTGACGGCGGTCGGCTCGGTCGACGCCTTCGAGAACGTGCAGGTGACCGCGCGCGTCGCCGGCGTGCTCGAGCGGCTCCACTTCAAAGAGGGCGAAACCGTCAAGGCGGGGGCGCTCCTCGCCGAGATCGAGCCGCAGCGATTTCAGCTCGCCGTCACGTCGGCGCAGGCTTCGCTTGCAAGCACCCAAGCCGCCAAGAGCGAAGCGGAGCGCGAGCTCGAGCGCGCGCAGAAGCTCGCGGCCGAGAGGCTCTCGACGGGAGCCGAGGTCGCGACCTGGCAGACGAAGCTTGCGACGGCCCAGGCGCAGGAGTCGTCGATGAAGGCTGCGCTGGCGCTCGCCGCGCTGAACCTGCGCGACGCGCGACTTCGGGCCCCGCAAAGCGGCTCGATTCAGACGCGCAGCGTGCAGACCGGGCAATACGTACAGCCGGGGTCGGTGATCGCGACGCTGATCCGGCGTGATCCGCTGCTTTTGCGCTTCAAGGTCACCGAGGCGGAGGCGGGCCGCTTGTCGCTCGGAATGGGCGCCGATTTCCGGGTGAGCGGTAGCGCCACGCTGCACCACGCGAAGCTCACCTTCATCGCGGGCTCGGCCGACGCCGCAACGCGGATGGTGGCGGTCGTTGGCGAGATCGACGAGGATCCAGCGCTGCGCCCGGGCGCTTTCACCGAGGTGACGGTGCCGGTCGGCGTGAACGAGGCGGCGCTAGCGGTCCCTGAGACCGCGATCCGACCGAGCGAGCGCGGCTTCATCGCGTTCACCGCCGAGAACGACGTAGCGCACGAGCGGATCCTCGAGCTCGGGCTCCGCACGCCGGACGGTCTCGTCGAGGTCATCCGCGGGCTCAAGACGGGCGACGCGCTCGTCGTGCGCGGTGGCGAAGCGCTGAAGGAGGGCGCCAAGGTGCGAGTGGGCGCCGCCAAGCCCGCTTCGGCACCCTCTGCCGCGCCGAGCGCGGTGACGCCGTGACCATCACGGAGGTGTGCGTCAAACGGCCAGTTTTGGCCTGGATGATCATGCTCGCGACGATCGTGTTCGGCATCGTCGCCGTGCAGCGCATCGGCGTGAGCCAGATGCCGGACGTCGATTTCCCGACCATCAGCGTGAGCGTCACCTGGGAGGGCGCGGCGCCCGAGGTCATGGAAAACGACGTCGTCCAGGTGCTGGAGGACGCGCTCGCGCAGGTCGAAGGCGCCAAATCCCTCACGGCGACGTCGCGTCAAGGCAGCGCGCAGATCACGGTCGAGCTCGATCTCTCGCGGAACGTCGACCTGGCTCTGCAGGACGTTCAGACGAAGATCGCGCAAGCGCAGCGCACGCTGCCGAGGGATCTCGATCCACCGGTCGTCTCGAAGACGAACCCGGAGGATCAGCCGATCTTGTGGGTGGCGGTCTCGGGCCCTTTCACCCGCCAGCTCATCACCGATTACGCGCGCTACCAGGTGCGGCAGAAGCTGCAGACGGTGCCCGGCGTCGGCGAGGTGATGATGGGGGGCTACGTGGACCGCAACGTCCGCGTGTGGCTCGACGCCAACAAGATGGACCAGCGCGGCGTTGCCGTCGCGGACGTGATGGCCGCGCTCCAGCGCGAGCACGTCGAGCTACCGGCCGGACGCATCGAAGGGGAAGGTCGCGAGATCGACGTGCGCGTGCTCGGCGAGGCGCTGAACCTCGCCGAAATGCGTCGCATCACCGTGCGCAACGTCGGCACCGCACCCGTCTACCTCTCCGACGTTGCGCTCGTGGAGGACGGCTTCGCCGATATCCGCAGCACGGCGCGCGCGAGCGGCCAGACGGCCCAGGGCCTCGGTATCAAGAAGCAGCGCGGTGCGAACACGGTGGCCGTCGCCAAGGCCGTCCGGCGCGCGCTCGAAGACGTGCGTCGCGCCATGCCCGAAGGCATGCGCGCCGACGTGATGTTCGACTCGTCGTCGTTCGTGGAGGCCTCCGTGGCGGACATCGAGCACGAGCTCGGGCTCGCGGTGATCCTGACGGCGCTCGTGTGCTGGATGTTCCTTGGGTCGTTCTCGAGCACGATGAACGTGGTGCTCGCCATCCCGATGTCGCTCTTCGGGACGCTGGCAGTCATCTACTTCATGGGCTTCACGCTCAACACGTTCAGCCTGCTCGCGATGGCCCTCGCGGTCGGCATCGTGGTCGACGACGCCATCATGGTGATGGAGAACATTTTCCGTCACCGCGAAGAGGGCAAGGGCCCGGAAGAAGCCGCGATCGAGGGCACGCACGAGATCCGCTTCGCCGCGCTCGCGGCGACCGCGGCCATCTGCGCCATCTTCATGCCCGTGATCTTCATGCAGGGGATCATCGGGAAATTCTTCTACCAATTCGGCGTGACGCTCTCCTTGTCGGTGGTCTTCTCGTACGTCGAGGCCATCACGCTCGCACCGGCCCGTTGCGCGCAGTTTTTGAAGAAGCAGGCGCACGAAGGCGGGCGCTCCTGGCTCGGGCGGGGCGTGGACGCCGCGTTCGAGGGCCTGCGCCGCGTCTACGCGCGAACGCTCGGCTGGGGGCTCAAGCGACCGGCGCTCGTGCTGCTCGGGACGCTCGTGTTCCTCGGCGGCTCGGTCTCGGCGTTCCGCTCCCTGCCGGGTGAGTTCGTCCCGTCACAGGATCAGAGCCGCTTGATGGTGCGGCTCCAGTCCGCCGTCGGCTCTAGCCTCGAGGAGATGGACGGCCTGATGAAGAAGGCCGAGGGCGTCGTGAATTCGCGCCCCGACGTGCTCCGGTCCTTTGCCGTGATCGGCGGGAACAGCGGCCCTGGCGTCAACACCGGCATGATGTTCATCACCATGCAGGACAAGCGCGAGCGCACGATCACGCAGAGCGAGCTCATGGGGATCCTGCGCAAGCAGATCAACCAGATCCCCGGCATGCGCGGCGTGGTGATGGACCTTTCGCAACAGGGTTTCAGCGCCAAGCGCGGCTTTCCCGTCGAGTTCTCGGTCCGCGGCAGCGACTGGAACAAGCTCATCGCCGCGGCCGACGAGGCCAAACGAAGGCTCGCGCAGACCGGCACCGTCGTTGACCTCGACACCGACTACCAGCTCGGCATGCCCGAGCTCCGCATCGTCCCCGATCGGGCGCGCATCAGCGACCTCGGTCTTTCGGTCGAGGAGGTGGCGCAGGCCGTCAACGTGCTCGTCGGCGGTACGCGCTCGGGCAAGTTCAACGCCGACGGGCGCCGCGTCGACGTACGGGTGCGCTTGCTCGCCGACCAGCGCTCGCGCCCCGAGAGCCTCGAGCACTTGAAGCTCCGCACCCCGCGAGGCGAGCTCGTGCCGCTGGCGAGCTTGATCAAGAAGGAAGAGCACCCCGCGGCGCAATCGATCACGCGCCTCGACCGCGAGCGCGCCATCAGCATCTACGGCAACGTCGCCCCGACGAGCTCGCAGGACAAGGCGCTCGCCGCCGTCGAGAGCATCGGCAAGCACATGCCCGCCGGAACGCGCATCGTCCTCGGCGGGTCGAGCGTCGCCTTCCGCGAGTCGATGCAGAGCCTCACTTTCGCGCTTTTGCTCGGCATTATCGTGGCGTTCATGGTGCTCGCGGCGCAGTTCAACTCGCTGCTCCACCCGATCACGGTGCTCACGATCCTGCCGCTCTCGATCGCAGGCGCGGCGTTCGGCCTCTTGCTCGCGCACCAGTCGGTGAACATCTTCTCGATGATCGGCGTGCTGCTCCTGATGGGCATCGCGAAGAAGAACTCGATCATTCTCGTCGACTACGCGAACCGCCTGCGCGAGCGCGGGCTCGATCCGCTGAGCGCCATGCGCGAGGCCGGACCGGTGCGCCTCCGGCCGATCCTCATGACGTCAATCGCTACGCTGATGGCAGCGGTGCCGGCGGCGCTCGGTCTCGGTGAGGGCTCGGAGACGCGCGTCCCCATGGCCGTCGCGGTGATTGGCGGTCTTTTGGTCTCGACGGCGCTGAGCCTCTACGTCGTGCCCGCCTTCTACGTGCTCGCCGAGCGGATCATCGGATTTTTCGGCCGGATCTTCAGCCGCTCCGGGTCGCCACCGGCCCCCCTTGCGCGACCTTCATCGAGTGCCTAGCTTGGCTGTTGTCCGAGCGATGGCCTGAAATTCTCGCAGAAAGCACGCTTTCTACAGGTTTCACGGAGCGCTATCCGTCGCGGCGTCCACGCACGACCTACGGTGGGTCGGCGGTGAGCCGTGCTCGGCCTCAGTTCGGCACAAGGAGGACTGGACCATGCTCACCCGTTGGAACGATTTTGGTGTTTTTCCGAGCCTCGGCTTCCGTGATTTTCCCCGCCTGTCACGCGACCTCGATCGGCTATTTTACGCGCTCGAGCGGCCTCAAGCGCTTGCCCCCCGCGTGACATTCGAAGAGCGCGAGGAGGCGTGGATCCTACGGAGCGAGCTGCCCGGGTTCAGCGAGAAGGAAATCGAGCTCAGCGTCACCGGCAGTACCGTCACGCTGAAGGTCGAGCGCAAGGCGGAAGCCAAGGAAAGTGAGGAGCAGACGCAAGCGGCCTCCTACCGGTACGAGCGCTCGTTCGAGCTGCCGACCAAGGTCGATGCCGAGAAGGTCACAGCAGAGCTCAAGCTCGGCGTCCTCACGGTCACCTTGGCGAAAGCGGCTGAAACGCGCCCGAAGCAGATCACGGTGAAGGCGGCCTAACGGTCGCGGAAGTACCGAAACAACCCGGACCACGCCGTTCCATTCGAACGACACGGGCCGAGTAGGCTAGGCTCGTCCGGTCGCGCCATCACGGCGCGATCGGACGAAAGCCCCAGTGGTCCACCCGCTCGCCGGTAAGCCTGCCCCGCAAGAATTTCTAGTCGATCTCGACGCGTTACTCGCCGCCTACCGCGACCACAAACCGGATCCCACGAAGCCCGGCGAGGCCGTCGCGTTCGGCACGAGCGGCCACCGCGGCTCGCCGCTCCACACTGCGTTCAACGAGTGGCACATCCTCGCAGTCACGCAGGCCGTCTGTGACTACAGGAAGCAGCAGGGCACGACGGGGCCGCTCTTCCTCGGCAAGGATACGCATGCTGTCTCCGCTCCGGCGGAGCAAACGGCGCTCGAGGTGCTCGCGGCGAACGGTGTCGAGACGCACATTGCCGAGGGCGAAGGCTTCACGCCGACGCCCGCGATCTCGCTCGCGATCCTCGAATACAATCGCGGAAAGACGGGTGGGCTCGCCGACGGCATCGTCATCACGCCGTCGCACAACCCGCCCGAAGACGGCGGCATCAAATACAACCCCCCCGAGGGCGGGCCGGCCGACACCGACGCCACGCAATGGATCGAGAAGCGCGCCAATGAGCTCCTCGCCGGCGGGTGCGCCGACGTCAAGCGCATCCCCTACAAGCGGGCGCTCGCCGCGGACACGACGATCCCGTACGACTTCGTCGGCCTCTACATCGAGGAGCTGCCGACCATTCTCGATCTCGACGCGATCCGGAAGAGCGGGCTCGCCATCGGCGTCGATCCGCTCGGCGGCGCGAGCGTCGAGTATTACCCGCGAATCGCCGAGCGTTTCGGCCTTCCGCTCACCATCGTCAACCCGACAGTTGACCCGCGGTTCGCGTTCATGCGCCTGGATCATGACGGCAAGATCCGCATGGACTGCTCGAGCCCGTATGCGATGGCGGGCCTCGTCGAGCTCGCCGACAAATACGCCGTCGCGTTCGCGAACGACGCGGACGCGGATCGCCACGGCATCGTCGTGCCGGGCGCCGGCGTGATGAACCCCAATCACTACCTCGCGGTCGCCATCGACTACCTGTTCCGCACGCGCACCGGCTGGCCAAAGTCCGCGGCCGTCGGCAAGACGGTCGTTTCGAGCGCCCTCATCGAGCGCGTCGCAGCGGGGCTCGGTCGCTCGGTGCTCGAGGTTCCCGTCGGATTCAAATGGCTGATGCCGGGCCTCTTCGACGGCTCGCTCGGCTTCGGCGGGGAAGAGAGCGCGGGCGCGAGCTTCCTGCGCTTCGACGGCCGCCCCTGGACGACGGACAAGGACGGCATCCTGCTCGCGCTGCTCGCTGCCGAAATCACGGCCAAGACCGGCACGGATCCCGGGCGCTACTACAACGAGCTCGCGGAGCGTTATGGCCGTCCGTACACGACGCGCGTCGACGCGCCGGCCACGCCCGCTCAGAAAAGCGCGCTGAAAAAGCTGTCTCCCGACGCCGTGACCGCCACGGAGCTCGCTGGCGAGCCCATCACGCAGAAGCTCACGCAAGCGCCGGGCAACGGCGCCGCCATCGGCGGTCTCGTCGTGAAGACGAAAAACGGCTGGTTTGCGGCGCGTCCAAGCGGCACGGAGAACATCTACAAGGTCTACGCCGAGAGCTTCATCAGCGAGGCGCACCTAAAGACGCTCGTGAGCGAAGCGCAAGCCGTCGTGGGTCGCGCGCTCGGCTAGCAGCGCTGCGCTAAAAGCGCGAGCTCGACGCGGCTCGCGCTCCTTCCGGATGGCTCGGGTGTCAAAATGCCACGGACGGCCGCGTCCAGCAGATTTGAGCGCTTTATTGGTCGCTCGATGACGGCGAGCGGATGAGAGCGCAGCGACTCCTCGCATGGAGATCCGGTACACTGCGCCTTGCCTCGGGCGCTGGCCTCGTACGAACGGCGAGCCGGCGCGGGGCGACCGCTACAGAGGGTCGCTTTGAAAGACATCGAGAACGGACTCCCGGCCGCGTCCCAACCATTTCGCTCGCAGGAAGAGGCGCCTGGCAGCCAGGCCAGCCGGACTGCACGCCTCGCAAGCATCACTGCGGCGATCGCATCCGCAATAACGAGCGAGCAAGTGTTCGAGGCGTTGGTCGACCGCATGCACGAAGCTGCCGAAGCCACGAGCGCCGCGCTTTGGCTCGTCGATGAGGATGGGGTGAGCGCAAGGCTGAAGCGCGCCATCGGATATTCCGAGGCGGCCCAGCGCGGAATCGCGACGCTTTCTCTCGCTGCGACGGCGGGCGTTCCGGCCGCTGACGCCATTCGCGAAGCCGAAGCAATCTGGATCGGTTCGCAATCCGAGCTCCTCCTTCGTTACCCCCACCTCGCGTCATTGGTCTCTCCCGATCGCGACTACGCGATCTGTTGCCTACCGCTCGCGACGGACGGAAAGGTCCTTGGCGTCGTTGGGCTCACGCTCCCGAGCGGCCGAGACGTGAACGGCGAGGAGCGCGCCCTGCTGCTTCTCGCCGCACAGTACGCGAGCCAAGCCGTGGAACGGCTCCGGCTCTTCGACGCCGAGCGACGCGCCAGGAGCGATGCCGTCGCTGCGCGGTCTAGGGCCGAGGAACTGTACAAGTTTGCCGAAGCTGTCGGCCTTGCGGACAACGTCGGAACCGTGCTCGAGGCGGCGCTGAACGCAATGCAGCCGTTGCTTGGCGCAACAAGAGCGTCGGTCCTCGCACTAGACGATGCGGGCACCATGCGCTTCGTCGCCTCGCGCGGCCTTTCCGACGAATACAAGCGAGCCGTCGAAGGTCATTCCCCATGGCCACCGAATGCAACGGCACCCGAGCCGGTGCTCGTCGAGGACACGGCGACTGACCCTCAGCTGGCGTCGTACGCGCCGGTTTTCGAGCGGGAACGCATCAGGGCGCTGGCCTTCATTCCGCTCGTTGCGCGGCGGCGGCTCCTCGGCAAGTTCATGGTCTATTACGAGCAACCGCACGTGTTCGCTTCGCACGAGCTCGACGTTGCGCGTGCGATCGCAACACACCTCGCCTCCGTCATGGCTCGCTTCGTTGCCGTCTCACGTCTCGAAGACACGCTGCGAGCGAACGAGCTCTTTGCGGGCGTTCTCGCGCATGATCTGGTGAATCCGCTGGGGGCGATCATGACCTGGGCTCAGGTGCTCCGCACACGCAACGAAGGCGGGGGCGCCGGTCGCGAGAAAGACAACGACGCGCTCGGCCGCATTCTCTCGAGCGCGCGACGCATGGAGCGCATGATCGAGCAGCTTTTGGACTTCACGCGCGCACGCGCCGGCGGCGGCATCGAGCTCGCCCGCAGGCCCAGTGACGCCAGCGAGATCTGCGCGCACGCATTGAGCGAGCTCGAGATCGCCCACCCCGACTGGAAGATTCGCGCGGAGATCGTCGGCGATCTCGCAGGCAATTGGGACGGCGACCGGTTGATGCAGGTCTTCTCGAACCTGGTCGCGAACGCCGGACAGCATGGAAGCCCCGAGCAGGGGGTGCTGGTACGGCTCGACGGGACCACGCCGGACAGCGTGCAAATCGAGGTCAAGAACGGCGGCACCATCCCCGAGACCGTTCTCCGCCATCTATTCGACCCTTTTCTGACGGTTCGCCTCGGGCGTGATCGCTCGCG
>DATMCL010000310.1:0-9890 GCA_035558375.1 Polyangiaceae bacterium | reverse complement strand
CCTGCCAACGCGGCCGCACCACCTGGGCTCACACCGCCGGTGTTTGCGCCGCCCGCGTTGACGCCACCCGTGCCGCCCGCCGCGCCGGTCGCACCAGCGCCGCCCGACACCGCGCCATTTCCCGCCTGGCTCGAGCCCGCGCTTGCTCCCGCCGTGCCACCACTCGTACCGCCCACGCTCGCGCCGCTCGCTCCGCCGTTCATGCGCCCCGCGCCACCCGGCGTTCCACCCGAGCCCGCGCCGCCACTCGCCGTCCCGCTTCCCGCGGAACCTCCGGGCGAGCCCTTCGTGCCGGAGCTCGAGTCCTCACTGCAACCGAGCATCGCCAAAAACGCGACGCCGACGACGAGAAGCGCCGCGCGACGCAAGCGTCACCGCCGTCCCGGACGCCGCAACCGTCCTTCGAGCACACGACCGACCCGCTGTGCCGCGGGATCGAGGAACCGCACGTGGAAATGCGTGATGTGGCCGTACGCATGCCGAATCAGGGTGTCACGGTGGGCGGGGCTTTCGAACAGCGTGTCGAGCCAGGCGGGGTCCTCACCGCGATCCCTGGCGTAATTCTGCAACAGCGACTGCACGGAGCGATCCATGAAGACGTACTCGATGCCGCCCTGGGCGATCAGCGCCTTGAGGAAGGCCCACGTGAGCTCGCGATCGAGGTTCTCGGCGCGCGCCTTCGTGTACCACTTGCCCTCGCCGCTGTAGAAGTAGCCGAGATCGGCGTCGACGCCGAGCTGATGGCTGCGGTGCGGGCGCAGGTAACCGCCACGCGCGCGGCTGAGGTCACCGACGTTGAGATCGGGAGCAGCCGGGTACTCGGCACGCAGCTCGGCGACGGCAGCGCGCAGGGTCCGCACCGTCTCGGCCGTGCCGTAGCTGTTGTCGTCGTCCGTCATCAGGCGAATGCCCGGCTCGGAACGGAGCTCGACGCCGTTCACGAGGCGACCGCGGTTCGGGCGGCCGAAGCACACCGTCCCGAGCGATTCCGGCGGACGCGCTGCGAAGCGGAAGAGGTCTGCGGGGCTGGCACCGGCGAGCGGGTTCGGCGCTGGGCGGATATCGACGGCGTCGAGGACCACGGGGCCTGGTGTCTTCGTTGCGGCGCCGGCGCGCGCCGAAAGCTCGGCGTTCGGCGCGCCGCCCGGCCGTGCCGCGGGAGCCGGCGGGGACACGGCCGCCTGGGCGTGCCCCTCCCCGACGGAGGAACCGGGGCGCACCACGAGCCCGATGACGACCGCACCGACGAGCACCACGGCTCGGGACACGGCATGCCGCCGAAGCCCCACGCGTGCGATCGAGACAAGCATCGGCGAAAGAACGAGATTACGCCCGGGGCCGCGCATCCGCAACGGCGCCACGGAAGTCCGCGAGTCGCTTTCGATCTTCCATGGAAAGCTCGAATGCTGCTTCAACCAGCGCGTCGAGCTCGAGCTGCTCGCGCTCGCGCACACCGGAGCCGCTCTCCGACAAACGCGCACCGAGCGAAGCGAGCTCGGCGACGAGCGCGCGCGAGGGCGGCACGGGCGTCGTGCGAAGGTGCGCGATCTTGAGCTGCGGCATGCCCTGACGCGCGTCGCGGTGGCGCACGTAGTGGAGCCAACGAATCGGCGTCGAGTTCAGGTACGCGACCAAAAATGACGCGGGGTATTCGCCGTCCTCGAACCCCGCGAGCAGCGAGTTTCTGAACGCGATCCCGTCGGAGAGCGCCGCAACGGGCACGCGCGCCGTTTGCCGCACGACCCAGCGCACCGTGTGCCACTCGGCGGGAGGCCGCAGGCGCGCGCCGAACCACTTCGGATCGGCGTGAGCCGACGGCGCGCGGAGCGCAAACGCTTCGATATCGCCGCCCGAGCGCACGGGCACCGAATGGCGATGATCGGCCGTGCGCGCGAGGTGGAGCGTATCCTTCCCCGTCGACTGCAAGCCGCGCTCGCCGAACAGGTGCCGCGGAAGCGGATCGCGCGTGAGCTTGTCGATCAGAGCGTGCGCGCCCGCGTCGAGATCGGGGCGCTCGATCGGCCATACGGCGGGAGTGACGCGCGCGAGCGGCTCGGCACGGCGCGTCGACGCGAGCACCATGCAGGGCTGAAAGACGCCCTCGAACGCCTCCGCGCCGAGATCGGACAGCTCGGGATCGACGCGCGCGTAGCGATCATGAGCCGCGCGCGTCGGCGCATAGCCGCCGAGCTCGGACATCGAGCTCGGCAGCACGAAACCGAGCCGTCCGCCGGGCTTGAGCAGGCGGACGGCGCGCTCCACGAACAGCCCCTGCAGGTTCTTGTAGCCGCGAAACGCCTCGTAGCCGTCGTAGACGCGCCGGACTTCGGGTGCGAGCGGCTGTGAGGCGCGCCCGGCATACGAGACCCAGGGCGGATTGCCGACGAACGCGTCGAAGCCGCCCTGAGCGAGCACGTCCGCAAACGCTTCCTGCCAGTCGAGCGCCAGCGACGCGAGCTCGTCGGGGATCGGCGTGCTCGTGGGAGGCCCGACCAGCGCGTCACCGACCTTCAACCGAGCGCCGAAGAACGCGAGCGGCTCCTCCGCGCTGCCGACCACGAGCGCCAGCGCGTGACACGCCGTCTCGATGGCGAGACGGTCGCGGTCGACCCCGAAGAGGCAGCTTTCGGCGACGCGGCGCAAGGCTTCGTGGTAGCCCGCCGCGCCCAGGCCTTCGGCGCGAGCCAGCCGCCGCGCGAGGTACCGGCACGTCGCGAGCACGAAGGCGCCCGTTCCGAGCGACGGATCGCAGACGCGCAGCGCGAGCACGGCCTCGGGCGTGGGCGCGTCGCCCAAGAGCGGGGCGAGCGTCGCCTCGACCACACGCTCCGTGAGCGGTCGAGGCGTGTAGTGCGACCCGGAGCGACGCCGATCCACGCTTTGCACGAGGGCGACGCGCCCGGGCTTCACGGGTGTCGAGCGGCGTCGCTCGCCGCTCGACACCCGATCGGACGGCACGAGCCGATCGACTTGCGCTCCACCGGCCGATCTCGGCAACGAAAGCACCGCGCTCGGCACGCGCGCAAGCTCGACGCTCAGCGCGAGCATGCCTTCGTAGACGGCGCCGAGCTCGTCCGGGCCGATGCGCTCGATGCCGCCCTTCCGGGCTTGGTCGCCCAGCGACACCCGCGCCGCGTCGAAGCACGCGAGCCACGCCGCCGCCCCGAATGGCCATACGCCGGGCACTGCCGCGGCGTGCTCGTCGGTCAGCGTCACCCGTTCGCCCTGCTCACGACGCTTCGTCTCGAGGCCCAGCGCGAAAGCCGCGCGTTCGACGGCGGCGAGCAGCCCTTCCCTCGCCCGCGCGCTGCCGTCCGCGAAGGCGTGCTCGACCACGGAGCCCGGCGTGCCGTCGGGCAGCGCCTGGGCAGCGGCGAGGAGTGCCTGTCGGCCGAGGCCGAAAAGATTCGAGAGCGCCATCCGTGGCTATCGAAGCCCGATGATAGCGCGGCCGGCGTCGAGCGCAGAACAAGCCTTGACGACCGGGCCGCGCTGTCCGAACAAACCCCGAGCATGCGCTCGTCGCTGTTCGCTGCCACGTTCCTCGCCACGCTCGCTTTCGGCGCGCCCGCGCTCGCCGAGGGCACCACCGACGATTGGAGCGGCGACTACGGCAAGAAGGCCGAGCGGCGCTCCGATCTCGTCATTGGCTTCTCACCGGGCTTGGCGCTCGGCAGCACGAGCGGCTACCCGAACGAGATCGACAAGATCGACCAACCCGACTGGAAGGCATCGAGCGGCTTCGCAGCAGGGTTCGGCTTCGAAGCATGGCTCGGCGGCGCGCTCACCGATTGGTTCACCTTCGGAGTGGGCGGCGGCTACTTCAGCGGCAACGGGCCGAGCGGCAACTACTCGGGCGGCGCCTTCCTGATCCGCGTGGAGACGTATCCGTTCTATTCCTACGGCGGCACCCTGCGCGACTTCGCGCTGTTCGGAAACGTCGGCGCCGGCAGCCTCACGCTCAAGGGCGACACGGACCGCGGGCCCACGCAACCGCGCGGCGAGTCCGGGCTCGCTTCGGTCGGCGGCGCCGGGATTGCTTACGAGCTCTTGCGCGCCAAGCACTTCGCCGTGGCGCCAACGGCGGAATACATCCTCTTCGCGAGCGAGTCGCTGCACGCGCACCAGGCGCTGATCGGCGCGCGCGTCGTGTTTTACGGCGGCCCGGGTTAGCGGCTTCGCAGGGCGGGCCGTCGTCGTCGCCCGAAATTGAACTGGCTTGCTGGCTCGACGGGCCCAGCACGCTTTTCGCTCGCTCGAACCGGTTGACGGCGCTTACACGTGGGCCTTCGCCATGCCCGGGCTGTTCGACCCACTTCCTTTTCCGGCGGTGCTTCTTCTGACGCTCACGGCGGGGTGCGGCGCTTCCGCCAACAACTTCCGACCTGGGACGGTGCCGCAAGGTCAGGGCGCGGTCGTCGGTCGCATCCAAGTGTTCAAGGGCGACAGCGAGGTGACGAGCGCTTGCTCCGTGAGCTTCGCGGACGAAGAAGACGAGCAGAAGTCCAACTATTCGCTCGACGCCTCCGGGTGGGTCTTCCTGTCGGTCGAGGGCGGCACGACCTACCTCCGGTCGGTGAATTGCGCCGTGTGGAACGGGCTCGCCTACGGCACGCGAGCGCTCCGCTTCAAAGCGGCGTGGAACAAGACGACCTACTTCGGTCACGTGCGCTTCTATCTCGCGAACCGCGACCTCGAAATCACGCTCGGGGCCGTCGCGTCGGGCGCGGCTACCATTCCGATCACGAGCGTGGCCGAAGCCGCGATCGCGAGCTCGGTGGCGGTCGGAGCCGACGCGGCCAGGGCGACGCTCGACGAAGGCGCGAACAAAGTGGTGGCCTGGAACGACCCCAAGGCCATGGCCGCCGAATACGCGCGGCGCTACCAGCGCGCCCCCGAGCTCATCACGGATCTCGTCCTCGAGCCGCCGGCGGAGGAGCCGCAGGCGAAGTTCGTACGCCGCGGGGACGTCATCTCGGCGTCATTCACGCTCGGCGACTTGCATCTGACCTGGCTCGGCCTCGTCCGCAGCCAGTCGCCGTGGGTAGGCTTTCGCGCGTGGCAGCAGGTGCCCAAACCCACATTGGAAGCGTGCCACGAAGCCGTACTCTTGCTCGACGACAAGCCGCTCCCCCTGCCGCTCATTCACGACGTCAAGCCGAGCGGAATGGGCGTCATCGAGAGCGTCGGCGTGCGCACCGACGTTGCCACCTTGAAGGCCGTGGCATCCGCCAAAGCAGTCGAGCTCAGACTCTGCAGCGTCAGTCGGAAGTTGCCGGCCGACGTAGCGAGTGTCGCAGGCGACGTCGCGACCGAGTACGAGACGGCCTTGGCCGCGCTGCCGCAGAATTCCGAGCCGGGACGGGAACCGCCCGCCGCGACAGCGCCCGCCGCGACAGCGCCCGCCGCGGCAGCGCCGCCCGCGGCGGAAGCCGAGTAGAGCCGAGCTAGCTCATCCGTCGACTCGCTCAGGGGCTGATCTTGATCGTCGCCCAGCCGGCCCCGGGCATCGCGAACTGAACCTTCTTCGAGCCGATGGCGACGACGTAGGCGTTGTTCGCGCCGCCGCTGTTGTACATGACGCCGACCACGCTGCCGTCGGGGTTCTGAAACGCGACGGCGTCGCCGCCCGTTGCGTCGATGCGCTTGGCGCCCGGAACGACGAACTGCGAGAAGTGCCGGAACACGTAGTACGCCGGCGTCTTCGTGATCATGCCACCGTCGGCAACGAGCAGCGCGTTTTGCGCCCACACGCGCGTGTTGTCGATGCCCTTGCCGCCCTTGTCGAGCACCATGTTCCACGAATTGTACGCCGTGAGGCCGTTCTTCATCGCATCCCGGATGTAGCCCCAGCTTTCCTTGGCGTAGCTGAGGTCGTTCGGGGCCGTGGCAACGTTGGCGCCCGGTTGCCCGCCGCACTTGTGCTCCGAGAGCCAAATCGGAATGCCCGGGCCCTTGCTCTTCAGGTTGTTGATCTGGTTCGCGTCGGACATGCCCCACTGCACGCCCATCACCTTGAAGAAGCCCTTGGCCGTCGCGTCCCCCAACGCGGTGTTCGCGACCGCGACGTCGGCGTTGCTGTTGCTGTTCGACATCGTGCCCATCATGATTTGCGCCGTGGGGTTCGCGCTGGCGAGCGCGGGCCCGAGGTACTTGCCCACGAACGTCGCGAACGTGCTGCCCGACCAGATCGCCGAAGGGTAGTTCTGCGAGTAGTTCGGCTCGTTCTGCGGAGCGACGATGTCGATCTTGATGCCCTGCTCGGCGTACGCCGCGATGAATTTCACGAAGTATTGAGCGTGCGCCTTCAAGATCGCGTCATCGCTCTTCATCGTGCCACCGTCGAACGAATTCACGGGATTGCCGGGCGTCTGATAGGGACTCGACTTCATCCAGGTGGGCGGCGTCCACGGGCTCGCCCAGAAGCGCAAGCTCGGGTTCACGAGCTGCGCGGCCTTGATGTACGGGATGAGCTTCTGCTTGTCGCGCTCGATGGAAAAATTGGTGAGTGACGTATCGTTGGCGGTCTCATCGAGCGTGTAGCGATCCATCGCGTAATCGCTCGCGCCGATGGGGATGCGACCCCAGGCAAAGTGGCAACCGTCCGCCCCGAAGAGCAGCTGCAAGGCCTCGTCCTGCATCGCTTTCGAGGTGAGGTAGCTCCAGCCCATCTCGTTGAAGGCGCCGCCGAAGCCGTCCCACGTCTGGTTGGTTTTGCTGGTGTCGATCGTCACGGTGGCGCTGGCGGTGGAATCCATGAAGGTCCCCGTGGCCCAGTAGGCGCCCTGCGCCGATGTGACGAGCGCGTCCGGGGTGGGAGCGGCTCCCGCACCTCCGCCTGCGCCGCTCATGGACTGCCCGGCGGCGCCCGCCGTGCCGGTAGCACCCATGCCGCCGTCGCCACCCTTCGGCATCTGCGTTCCGCCCTGTCCGCCTTGCGACACACCGCCTGACCCTGCGGGACCCGCGCCACCTGCACCCCCCGGTGCGCCCGACGATCCGCCACTGCCACCGGTACTGCCGGCGCTACCCCCGCCGCCCGTGGCCGAGCTTCCGCCCGTGGCCGAGCTTCCGCCCGTGCCGCTCCCGGAGCTCCCGCCCGAGCCGCCCTTCCCTCCGGAGGAAACTCCGCCGGACGAAGTACCTCCCGACGCAGCCGTGCCGGTTCCGCCGTTACCGGATTGCCCGCCGGGCGTCGCTCCGTCGGTGCCGCACGCGGCGGCAAGCGCAGCGAAATAGGCAAACAGCAGCGTCCGAGCGATGGACGAATCGGTCCAATCGGTCAGCGCGAGAGGATAATTTCGAGCTAGCTGTCGTGGGCGAACGGCGCGCAAATTCATGGCAGACATGCAGTGGTGCGAATATCCGTTTTCCGTCGCACGGATTCGAGGGCGAGTCCCCACTGCCAAGGGAAGCGCATGCCTAGTATTCCCGGGACCGTCCGATGCGTGCTCGCGCTGGGTCTCATCGCCTGCGCGTCCGAGCCTTCCTCCCACCAAGGAGCTGCCGGCTCAGGACCATCTAGCGGCGCAGCTGGCGCTGGCGCGTCGGCAGGAACGACCGGCGGCGGCATGGCGATGGCGGGCGCCGGCGGCGCGCCGGGCGGCACCGCAGGCTCGAGCTCGATGGGGGGAAGCACCGCGGGGAGCGCGTCCCCCGGCGGGAGCGCCGGCGCGGGCAGCGGCGGGCTGCCGAACGGCGGGTCCGCCGGAAGCACTGCCGGAAGCTCGGGGAGCGGCACCCTGGGCGGTGCTGCGGGTGCGCTGGGCGGTGCAGGCAGCGGGAATGCCGGGATGGCGGGCGGTAGCGGCACCATGGGCGGCGCCGGCACGGGCGCAAGCACGCTGCCCGCGTTCGTGACGTCGGCCGCCAACGACTACTGGAACACGACCGGCAAGCTCGAGACCGTCACCGCGGGCACCCCGACGCTCACGGTCGACGCCGCCGCGAAGCACCAGCCCTTCGTCGGATTTGGCGGCTGCTTCAACGAGATGGGCTGGGACGCGCTCTCGGTGCTCAGCGCCGACGACGTCACGAAGGCGATGAAGCTGCTCTTCGACGCGAAGGACGGCGCCAATTTCCTCTATGGGCGTCTCCCGATGGGCGCGAGCGACTACTCGATGAGCTGGTACACGCTCGACGACACCGCGGGCGACTACACGATGGATCACTTCTCCATCGCTCGTGACAAAGAGAAGCTCATTCCGTTCATCAAGGCGGCGCTCGCGGTTCGCCCCGACATCAAGCTCTGGGCGAGCCCCTGGGTCGTTCCCTCGTGGATGCAAAGCGGCTCCGCCATGAAGAACGACGCGCAGACGCTCGGCGCGCACGCGCTCTACATGTCGCGCTTCGTCGAGGAGTACGCGAAGGAGGGCCTCACGCTCGTGGCGATCCACCCGCAGAACGAGCCCGGCTACGCGCGGGTGCACTGGACGCAGGCCCAGTTCATCGACTTCATCAAGACGTACCTCGGTCCCACCTTCGCCGAGCGCAACATCAAAGCCGAGATCTACTGCGGCACGATGTCGAAGGATCCCGACGACACCAACATCGCCAAGGCCGCCGCCATGGACGCGGACGCGATGAAGTACATCAAGGGCTTCGGCGTGCAGTGGAACCTCCAGGCCGCGGTCGCCGGACTGGCCGCGAAAGCCCCCGTTTGGCAGACGGAGCACAAGTGCGGCAACTACAACTTCTCGACGCCCTACTGGGACCAAAGCCGCTATAGCTCCAGCAAACCGCAGAACGATCACCTCTACGGTGAGGAGAGCTGGCAGCTCATCCGCGATTGGATCGTCGCGGGAGTGAACGGTTACAGCGCCTGGAACATGGTGCTCGACACCGTCGGCAAGAGCCTCGACAACTGGCCCCAGAACGCTCTACTCACGGTGGACCGCTCGGCGAAGAAGCTCGTCGTCACCCCCGCGTATTACGCGTTCCGGCACTTCTCCCAGTACCTGCAGCCGAACGCGATCCTCGTTGACGTGAAGGGCAGCACGGACGCCCTCGCGTTCTTGAACCCCGACGGCAGCATCGTCACCGAGATCTACAACAAGGGGACGGCCGCTTCGCCCACGACCTTGCAGGTCGGGAGCACCATCTATCAGTTCGACGTGCCTTCGCATGGCTGGGCGACCGTGCTCACGCCGGGCTGAGCCGCGGAGGCCGACAGAAACCTGACCGCGACGCCACTGCAGGGATCGCAGCGGCGCGAAGACCCTTCGAGGAGGGATGCGATGCAATCCATCAGAGTTCGGTCGGCAATGCTCGTCGCCGGTATCGGCCCGGTTATCGCGTGTGGCGCGAACGAGCCAGGCTCCGACACCATGACGGGCGGAGGCGCAGCGATTGCCGGCCACGCCGGCTCCGCAGTGGGTGGAACGAGTGGGTCGCACCCAACGGGCGGCGCTCCGAGCGCGGGCACTCCTGCAACGACTGGCGGCGCCGGTAGCGGCTCCGCCGCGGGCGGCTCGAGCGCTGGATCCGGGACGGCCGGCGGCGGGGGCTCGGCTGAAACGGGCGGAAGAGCCGCGGGCGCGGCGGGTGGAATGGCGGGTAGCCCTCCCATGGCCGGCGCGGGCGGGCGTGGGGGCGCTTCGGCGGCCGGGGGCGGCAACGCGGGAAACGCGGGTGCCGGCGGTGCGAGCGCGATGGGCGGTGCGAGCGCGACGGGTGGCGCGGGCGCGACGGGCGGCGCGGGCGCGATGGGCGGCGCCGGCGGCGCGGGCGGCGCGACACAAAGTGGCGGTTGCGGGAAAGCGCCGACGCTCAAGAACAGCACGTCGAATTCGAATCCGAGTCCCATCAGCCTCTCGGTGTCCGGCACGAACCGTGAGTATGTCGTTCGCTGGCCCGATAGCTACGACAACTCGCATCCCTACCGGCTCATC
>DATMCL010000309.1:0-17934 GCA_035558375.1 Polyangiaceae bacterium | reverse complement strand
GAATGGGCGAGCCGCCGAGCAGCACGAAACGCAGCGACGGCGGTGGCCGCCAGGCGAGCGGCGGCTCGACAAGTCGCGCGAGGAGCGTGGGAACGAGTGAAACGATCGTCACGCCTTGCTCCACCACCGTTGCCGCAAGCCGGTCGAGCTCCGCGAGCATCGAGCGTCGCGGCTCGAAGAGCACGAGCGTCGATCGGTGCATCACGCAGCGAAACAGCATGCCGAGCCCACCGATGTGGGCGAGCGGAAGCGCGAGGAGCCATCGATCGCTCTCGATCCCGAAACGGTCCGCCGTGAGGCGCCCCGCGGCAAGGAACGCGCGGTGGCTAAGTCGAACGATGCGCGGAACCCCCGTGCTGCCCGAGGTGGGCACGAGCGCCGCGATCCGCTCGGGGTCGAAGGAGACGAGAGCCACGCGCGGTGCGGCCGCGTTTGCGGACGCAGCTTCGGGCGACGTGGGCGCGGGGGGTGGGGGCTCCGCGAGCGCTCCCGCAAAGCGAGACAAGGACTCCCGCTCGCCCTCGGTGAGTCGTGCGTGAAGCAGCAGCGCCGGGGTCCCGGCCGCGGCGAGCGCGAACAGCGTTTCGACGACCGCGAGCGTCGGACGGGCGACGACGGCCACGGGACGTTCCCCGTCTGGATCGAGGGCTCCGGCCGCGCCGAGCTCGGCGAGCCTTCGCGCGACCCGTGCGGCGAGCTCGCCAAAGGTGAGCGTGAGCTCGCCTGCGACGAGAGCGACGCGCTCGGGAGCTTCCCGAGCGGCGTCGAAGATCGACAGGGTCAAGGGTGCTCCGTGCTGTCCACGATCGCGCCGGCCAATGCTTCCTTCGGGCTGAGCCCGAAGCCCGGCTCGGTCCAAGCGACGAGCTCGTCGCGCTCCGGACGAAGCGCCGGACAGCGCGCAGCGCCGAGCAGCCGTCCGTAGGGGCCGAGGCCGTGGGCCGTCCGCTGCTCGACCGCGAGCGCGAGCGTTGCCGCCGTCATGAACCCGACCGGACCTTCGAGGGTATGGGACGCCACGGCCGCGCGACCCTGCGCAGCAGCAAGCGCGGCAAGCTCGAGGCAGCGGGCGAGCCCGCCCAGCGCGGTCGGCTTCAGCACGAGCGCCGCGACGTCCGGGAGCGTAGCGAGCGCGGGCAGCTCGCTCGCTGCGAGTGATTCATCGAGCGCGATCGGCACGCCGAGAGACTTCGTTAAGGGTTCCGCCGTCGGCTCCTCGAGCCACTCGAGCCCGAGCGCGCAGAGCGTCGCGAGGTGCGGCTCGAGCGCGGCTAGCGTCGCGCTTCGGTTCGCGTCGGCGCGCAGCGTCACGTCGCGTCCGAGCGCCTCGCGGAGCGCGACGAGCGCCCCGACGCCGTCGTCGAGGCTCTCCCACGCGTCGAGCTTCACCTTGAAGGAGCGCACGCCGCGCGCCCGCGCTGCTCGCGCCGCCTTCACGGCAGCCTCCACGCCGTCGGGGAGCCAGGTCGACACCGCGACGCGCTCCGCCGCGGGGCTGGACGCCAAGAGCTGCCACGCGGGCACGCCGCGCCGCCGCGCCCATAGGTCCAGCAGCGCGGCTTCGAGCGCCGACCTTGCGGCAGGGCTCGTCAATCGTGCCGATGCGTCGGCGAGGGCGGTACGGCACGCAGCGGCCTCGGGCGCATCGGCGGGCACGGGGAGCTCCGAGCCGAGCAGTGCTCTTAACGAAGCCTGTGCCTCTTCGAGCGTGTCGCGCGAGTACCCGGGCAGCGGCGCCGCTTCGCCGACCCCCAGGTGGCCGCCCTCGTCTTCGAGCGCGAGGAGGATCGCCCGTCGCTCTTTCCACGTGCCGGCCGCGCTCCGCGCCGGTGTTGCGAGTGCCCAATGGTGCGCGACCAGCCCCGTGACGCGGATCATGACCGAATCATACGCCCGGGAGGGTGCCAGTGACGATGGCAGGGAAGAACAGCACTCCATAAAGGAGCAACAGCTTCGCCGTGCCGCCGAGCAGGGGATTGAGCGCACGCCCGCGCTCGGTTCGAACCCGCAGGAAAAGCCGTACCGCCAGCGGCACGGTGACGAGCGGCAGGAGGATCGGCGTGGAGGCGCGACCCGTGACGAGGAGCGCCACGGGCACGGCGTAGGCGGCCAGCAACAAGAGCGCGTACTCCGTGAGCGCTCCACGCTCGCCCCAGCGCACGGCGAGCGTCCGCTTGCCGGCGACGCGATCGGTCGCGATATCACGCAGGTTGTTGACGACGAGGATCGCCGTCGCGAGCGCACCCACCGGCACGGACGCGGCGATCGCGAGCGGCGTCACCCGGCCGAGCTCCACGAACGTCGTGCCGAGCACCGCCACGAATCCGAAGAACCCCATCACGAACACGTCGCCAAGCCCGTGATATCCGAGCGGATAGGGCCCCCCGGTGTACGCGACGGCCGCCGCCATCGACGCGAGCCCGATCACGACCACGGTGAAGCCCGCGACGGCCGTTAGATAAACGCCGACGAGCAGCGCGAGCGCGAGCACGAGGTAGAGCCCGCGGCGCACCGCGTCCGGTGTGAGCAGTCCCGCCTGCACGGCGCGCACCGGGCCGAGCCGCTCGGCGGTGTCCGCGCCCTTCTCGTAGTCGAACACGTCGTTCGCGAAGTTCGCCGCGATCTGGAGCAGGAGCGCGCCGGTCATCGCGGCGAGCGCGGGCCCGATACGGAACCCGCGCTCGGTGACGGCACAGGCCGTCCCGACGAGGACCGGCACGATGGCTGCGCTCAGCGTCGGGGGCCGCGCCGCGATCACCCAGGCCTTCGCGGAACCGGGGCGCACCCCCTCGAATACGGCGGCAGCTGTCACGGAAGTCGCTTGAATTTCCGGAAGTTAGGCTTCCGCTTCTCAACGAAAGCGTTGCGCCCTTCTTTGCCTTCCTCCGTCAGGTAGAAGAGCAGCGTCGCGTTGCCCGCGAGCTCCTGGAGCCCGGCCTGGCCGTCGCAGTCCGCGTTCAGGGCCGCCTTGAGGCAGCGGAGCGCCATCGGGCTTCGCTCAAGCATCTCGCGGCACCACTCGATGGTCTCGGCCTCGAGCTCCTCGTACGGGACGACCTTGTTCACGAGCCCCATCTCGAGCGCTTGCTTGGCATCGTACTGCCGGCACAGGAACCAAATCTCGCGTGCCTTCTTCTGGCCGACGATGCGCGCCATGTACGCCGCGCCGTAGCCGCCGTCGAAGCTGCCGACCTTCGGTCCCGTCTGACCGAAGCGCGCGTTGTCCGCCGCGATCGTGAGGTCGCACATCATGTGCAGGACGTGCCCGCCACCGATGGCGTAGCCCGCGACCATCGCGACGACCGGCTTCGGCAGGGTTCGGATCTGGCGCTGCAGATCGAGCACGTTGAGTCGCGGCACGCCGTCCGAGCCGACGTAGCCGCCGTGGCCGCGCACCTTCTGGTCGCCACCCGAGCAGAAGGCGTCCTTGCCCGCGCCACACAGGATGACGACGCCAACGTCGGCATCGTCGCGCGCATCGGCGAACGCGCGGCTCATCTCGGTCACCGTCAGCGGCCGAAACGCGTTCCGCACCTCGGGCCGATTGATGGTGATCTTCGCGATGCCCTCTTCCGATTTCTCGTAGACGACGTCCTCGTAGCCTTCGACTTTTTTCCAGGTAACAGGGGTCATTGCGGCGGATTCCTACGGTTTTTGGTTGGGGTCGCGGAGCACGAGCGCTACCAGATCGGGCCGCTCGAGCAAGAGGTCATGGCCGGCACTCGGGGCGACCACGAACCGGCTGCCTCGAACTCGCTCGGCGGCGCCCCGGCCGAGCGCCAGGAACTTCGTGTCGAGCTCGCCGGCCATCACGGTGACCGGCACGGCGAGCGCCTCGAGCCGTGGGGCGTAATGCGGCATCTCGGCGAGACCCGTGACCCGAAGCGAGCGGGCGAGGGCGCGCGGGTCGTGAGCCAGCCGCTCTGCTCGATGCTTGGCTCGGACAGCGGCGGGCAGGGTGGCCTGACTGGCGAAGAGCGGCTGTGCCTCCCAGGCATCGACAAATGCGTACATTCCTTCCGCCTCGAGCAGGGTGCACCAGCGGGCGTCGGCTGCGCGTCGCTCGCGTCGCTCGGCGTCGGTGGCGAGCCCGGTGTGGCCGCTCACGAGCGTGAGGCGCGCGACCCGCTCCGGGAACGTGAGGGCGAGCCCGAGCGCCAGACGCGCCCCGAGCGAGTAGCCGGCGAGGTGCACGGGCTCGGCGGGGAGCGCTGCGGCGAGCCTTTCGAGCTCCTGAGCCCAGCTTTCGATCTTTGGGTTGGGCGCGCCGGGCTCGCCGTGACCGAGTGGGCTCACCAAGGCAGTCGCGGTGTCGAGCGAACGTCGAACGCCGTCCCAGCTCGCGGCGCTGCCCGTGAAGCCGTGAATGAGCACGAGCGGGGGAATCATCGGGCAGTCGCCGTTCCGGAAGCCAGGAGGGGGGCCGCCGTCTGGTCGAGCTCGGCTTTGAGCTTGGCGAGCGCGTTGCGGGCGCTGTCGGGGGTGACGCGCGCGTGAACCAGCGTGGGTCCCGGGTGCGCGAACGCACGGCCGAGCGTCGCGCGGAGCTCGTCCAGCGTCGTGGGCGCCGCGTACGGGATCCCGAAGAGCGGCCCCGCGTGCTCGAACGCGAGGCGCGGCGGCGTGAGCCAGAGCTCGGCTCGCTCGGGCTCGGCGCTGTAGAGCTTCGCGACCGGCAGGTGATCGAAGATGCGCCCGCCGCCGTTGTCGATCACGAGCACGACGAACGGCGACTTCACTAAGCGCGCCGCTGCGAGCCCGCCGAGGTCATGCGCGAGGCTCACGTCTCCGAGCAGGAGCAGCGTCGGCTTCTCCCGAGCGAGCGCCGAGCCCGCCGCGCCCGCAACGAGCCCGTCGATCCCGTTGGCGCCGCGCTGCGAGGCGACCGCGAGCCTCCGCGCCCCCGCGGGCACGAACGCGTCCAAGAGCCGCACCGGGAGGCTGTTCCCGACGACCACGAGCCCGCCTGGCGGCACGCTCTCGACGGCGGTGCGCACCGTGGCGGGCTCGCTCCCGGGGGCCTCGTTTTCGAGCACGCGCAAAACGCTGCCCCACGCTTCCGCATTCGCTCGCTTCACGCGCTCGGCGAACGCGCGCTGGTCGGCGTTCGGCTCGTGCGGCACGACGGCGGCCGCAACGGTGGCTGCAATCGCATCGAGCGGACCCAGCGTGAGGCTCCGCGCGCGCCCGAGCGGATCCGGATGGCCCTGCTCGGAGACGACGTGCAGCGCCGCGCTCGGGTGCTCGCCGAGCAGCGCCTCGAAGGCGCCTGAAGTCGGCGTGCCCCCGAAGCGCACGATGCAATCCGGGGCGAGTCCCTTCCGGCACTCGGGGGAGCGCAGCAAGAGCTCGAGCGCGTCCGCGGGCGACTTGCCCGGCGCGTCGAAACGAATGCCGCTCGTGGCTTCGGCGAAGAGCGGCAGCGCGAAGCGCTCGGAAAGCTCGACGATGGCCTCACGGGCGCGCTCGGCAGTCACGGGCAGCGGGCCGCACACGATGAGCCCGCGTCGTGCCGCCGCAATGGCAGCCGTGAGTCGACGAAGGCCCTCGGCCCGCGGTGCCGGCTCGGCCGTCGCGACGCGTGTGACCCCGCGGGCCAGCAGCGCGCTCACCGTCGCCGCCACGGCTCGGTCGGCTTCCGTTTCGGCGGCGCCCGGCTCGAGCGGCTTCCGAGCGCGAGCGTTCAGGTGCACGGGCCCCGGCTCTGGCGCGAGCGCTGCCGCGAAACCCTGGGTGACGAGGCGCATCAGGCCGCCGAGCGAGCTCGGGCTTCCGTCCGGCACGCCGAGATCGAAAAAGCGACGCACGTGGTCGCCGTAGAGCTTCACCTGATCGATGGTCTGCGCTGCCTCGCCGCCTTGCACCTCGAGCGGCCGATCGGCCGTGAGCACGAGGAGCGGCACCCGCGCGAGCGACGCTTCGACGACCGCCGGAAAGAAATTCGCGGCGGCGCTCCCCGACGTCGAAAGCACGAGCGCCGGCCGCCCCGTGACGCGGGCGAGCCCGAGCGCGAAGAAGCCTGCCGCGCGCTCGTCGATCAACGAATGGCAGCGAATGCCCGGCGTTTCGGCGAGGGCCCACGCGAACGGCGTCGAGCGGGAGCCGGGGCAGATCACCGCGTCGCCGAGCCCGGCTTGCGCGAGGCTCGTCGCGAGCAGGCGTGACCACTCTCCGACGAGCGCCGCGCTCATGGGTTACTCCCTGACGCCGAGTGCGCCGAGCAGAGCGGCGAGCTTCCAGCGCGTTTCCGTGAACTCGGCCGCCGGGGACGAGCGATCGACGATTCCAGCGCCCACGTAGAGGTGCGCGCGCTTGCCCTCGAGCACGCCCGAGCGGAGTGCCACGGCAAACTCGCCGTCGCCCGCGGCATCGAACCAGCCGATGGGACCGGCGTACCAGCCGCGCTCATCCGGCTCGTGGCTGCTGATCCACTCGAGCGCTCGCGCCGTCGGAACGCCGCCGACCGCGGGGGTCGGGTGCAGCTGCTCGACGACGTGAAGCAGGTGAGGCGAGCCGCGCAGCGTCGCGCGAATGCGCGAGCGCAAATGCAAGAGATGCCGGAGCTCGTAGAGCTCGGGCCGCTCGCCGTGCTCGACGTGGGACGAGAGGGGGGAGAGCGCCCGCACGATCGCGCGCACCACGAAGGCGTGCTCCGCGCGATCCTTGCCGCTCTCGAGCAGGCGCGCGGCGCCTTCGCGGTCGAGGGCGCTCATCGAGCCCGCGACGGCCTCCGTCTCGAGCGTCGCGCCGCGCTTCTTGGCGAGCCATTCCGGCGTCGCGCCGAGGAACGTCGTGCCCGACGCCCGCACGAGGAACCGCGTGCATTCGGGCGCTTGCTGCCGGAGCCGCGCCAGCACGAGCGCGGGATCGGGTACGCGGCCGAGCTCGACCGCGACGCGGCGCGCGAGCACGACCTTCTCGAGCGAGCCCTGCTGGATCTCCGCGCGAATGGCCTCGACGAGCGCGGCCCATTCGTCGGCTGGGCGCTCACTCCGCGGCGCTTCCGCCGACGGCGTAGCCGGAGCTACCTCGAGCCCGCGCTCGAGCGCTTGAAAGCTCCGGAGCGCGGCGTCGAGCAGCGCATCGCGCGCCGCGCCCCGCGCGAGGCCTTCGGCCGCGACCGTGACGATGAGGCGCGCCTCGCCGCCGTCGACGGCGTACGCGAGCTCGGGGAGCACGAAGCGCGCCTCGCCGAAAGGCCGCCAGAGCGCCGAGCTCGGCGCTCGCGCCGCGAACGAGAAGCCGCCGAACAAGCGCGGTGCGAACGCGGTCGCCCCGAGCAACCCGAGCGTGCGGACGCGTCCAAGGATGGCTTGGCCGCGCTCGGCGACCTCGCGAAAGCGCGTCGGCCCGCTCGCTTCGACGAGCTCCGCCGCGCCGAGCAGCGACAGCTCGAAGCCCGACGGTGCCGCCCACGCGAGGGCGTCGCGGTCGGAGCCGGAGAGGAGCGTCTCGACGGGCGCGACCGGAGCCGGCAGCGCGAGCAACGTCGTGCCACCCTGGCGGATCGCCTCGGCGGCGTTCTCCTCGAGCGCCACGCGAAAGCGCTCGAGCGAAGGCACCCGCGCCGAGAAAGCCGAACGCTCGACAGATGCGCTCACGAGGCCCCCGGTCGCGTGCCGACGTACAGGTGACAGACGCCGAACGTGAGTGCCTGCGGCGGCTCCACGCCGAAACCCGCCTGCTGCATGCGCGTCGCGAACTCGTCCGCCGGCGGAAAGGCCGCGATCGAGCGCTGGAGGTAGCGATACTCGGGCGCTCCGGAGAGCAGCGCGCCCACGTACGGGACGACCGTGTGCACGTGGAAGCGCGCGAGCGGCGCGAGGATGCCGCCGCGCGGCTCGGAGAGCTCGAGGATGGCGACGTGTCCGCCCGGTCGCACGACGCGCGCCATCTCGCGCAGTGCGCGATCGCGGTCCGGCACGTTGCGGATCCCGAACGCGATGCACACGCCGTCGAAGCTCGCGTCCGCGAAGGGCAGCGTTTCCGCGTCACCCTGCACGAGATCGATGCGCGCGAGCAAGCCCGCCTTCTCGACCTTCTGGCGCGCGATCTCGAGCATCTTCTCCGAGGGATCGAGTCCGACGACGCGCGCCGTCGGCTCGGCGCTCGCGACGAGCAGCGCGAGATCGCCGGTACCCGTCGCGAGATCGAGCACGCACGCGCCGGGGCCGAGCGCGAGCGCTTGCACCGTGCGGCGCCGCCAGCTCTGGTCGATCCCGAGCGAGATGACGCGGTTCACGAAGTCGTAACGCGCGGCGATGCCGTCGAACATCTGGCCCGACCCGAGCGACGTGGAAGGGGGCGATTCAGCGCTCATGACCCGCCTCCGTACATCTTGAGCAGAGGGGTCGGATCGACGGTCTTGCCGGCCACGAGCGCGGTGAGGAGCGTCTCGCCGAGGCGCGCGAGGCGCCGGAGCTCTGCCAGGCGCTCGCGCTTGAAGGCGAGCTCCGCAGGTTTGGTGCCGCGATCGCCGGGGAGCGAGCGCTGCGCGGCTTCGAGCGCTTCACCGAAGCCGTGCACCATCGCGAGCTCGCGCTCGCGAAGCACGCGCTGCACCAGTCGCCCGATGCTCGTCTCGGCTTCGTAGAAATCGCGCCGCTCGCCGGGGCGCCACGACTTTTTGACGGCGCCCCATTTGACGAGCTCGCTCATGGCCATGCTGACGGCGCCCGCGCTCATGCGGAGCGCCTCGCCGATCTCGGCGGCGCCGAGCGCCTCCGGAGCGAGGTAGAGCAAGGTCCAGATGCGACCCATCGGCCGCTTGAAGCCCCAAAACTCCATGAGGCGACCGACGGAATCGGCCACCTCGAGCTCGGCTTGGCTGACGCCTCCGGCGTGCTCGTCGGAGCCGGCACGGCCTGCCGATGCCGTTGGATCAGTTTGAGCTTTCAAAACTTCTTGAAACTTTAGGCCTGCTCCCGAGGGGGGTCAAGGCAGCCCCGGCACCACCCAAGGGGGCCGTATCAACCCCAGGGCTGGCGTCCTGGGTGCTGTGGCTGTAACTTGGAGGAGATGTCAGGGAGCCCCGGCAGTGGCCGTCGGGTAGCCATCGTGGGTTCCGGCCCGGCCGGCTTCTACGCGGCGGACTTCCTCCTCAAGGCGGGCTTTGCGGTCGACATGTTCGAGCGGCTGCCGGCGCCGTTCGGCCTCGTGCGCTACGGCGTCGCGCCGGACCACCAGACGATCAAGCGCGTCGCTGCGGCGTTCGACCGCACCGCGAAACAATCGGGATACCGTTTCTTCGGCAACGTCGAGATCGGCCGCGACATCGCCATGGAGGAGCTCCGGCGCGCGTACCACGGCGTGGTGCTCGCTTACGGCGCCGCGACCGACCGACACCTCGGTGTGCCCGGCGAAGAGCTCGCAGGCAGCCACGCCGCGACCAACTTCGTCGCCTGGTACAATAGCCACCCCGACCACACGGGCGATCGCTATGACCTCGGTCATGAGCGCGCCGTGATCGTGGGGCTCGGCAACGTAGCACTCGACGTTGCCCGCGTGCTCATCCGGAAACCGGAAGAGCTAGCACCCACCGATATTGCCGATTCGGCGCTCGCGGCACTGCGGGAAAGCCGCATCCGCGAGGTGGTACTGCTCGGACGGCGCGGTCCGGCGGAAGCTGCTTTCGACCAGGGGGAGCTCGCGGACATCGTGGCGCTCGACGGCGTCGAGGTGACGGTCGAGGGCGACGTGAGCTTCGCCGTTCCCGAGGGGGCGGAAGCGGCGATGCGCAAGAACGCGGAGTATCTCGCGACGCTCCCACGCGAGCCGAGCGGTAAGGCCGAGCGCCGGATCCGGCTGCGCTTCCTTGCGTCGCCGGTGGAGCTCGTGGGTGACGCCGGGCGCGTGACGGCCATCCGCTTCGAGGACAACGAGCTCGTGGAGAGCAACGGGCGCATTTCGGCACGCGGTACGGGGCGCATCCACGAGCTCTCGACGGGGCTCGTCGTGCGCTCGATTGGCTACCAGGGCATGCCCCTGCCGGGCACCCCGTTCGATCCGAAGCGCGCCGTCGTGCCGAACCAGGCGGGGCGCGTGCTCGGTAGCGACCAGACGCAGGCGCCCGGCCTGTACGTCACGGGCTGGATCAAGCGCGGCCCGAGCGGCCTCATCGGCACCAACAAAGCCTGCGCGAAGGAGACGATCGACGCGCTCGTCGCCGACGTCGAAAAGCTGCCCGTGCCCGCGCTCGCGCCCGCGGCCATCGAGGCGGAGCTCGCGGCGCGCAACGTCCGCGTCGTGAGCTACGACGCCTGGCGCGCGATCGACGCGGCCGAGGTCGCGCGGGGCGCGCCGAAGGGCAAAGTGCGCGACAAGCTAAAGAGCATGTCGGAGTTGCTCGCGGCCGCCGGCGTAACGCTGCAGAGCTAGCGGGGGGCGCCTTCGGCGTTCCCCCGCCCGAGAAGACGTGTTGGTCTTGGAAGACCAGATCGATCCGAGCGAGCCGGAGCACGCCACGCGAGCTACCGGCGAGGCCGGCGCCCACCGTCCGATGCTTGGAACTGACGCCGAGCGCACAGGCCCGCTTCCGGAGGCGGCGGGAATGCCCCGGGTGCTTTCCGCCGGGGAGGGGTTCTCGAGCCGGCCGCTCGCGGGCTAGGGATTTCCTGCAAAGGCTGCTAGGCTCGGTCCCGGGTGAAGAACCGGGGTGGTCAGGGGACCAGCCTCTGTTCGACGGGAAACGAGAGAGGTTCGGACCATGAAGAAGCTATTTTGCGCGCTCACGTGCGGCATGCTGCTGCAATCCGTCGCCAGCAACGCCTTTGCCGGGGTCAGGGTGCAGCTGAAGGACAACGATGGAACGCCGACATCGGAGTGGATGCGGCTCGAGTTCAAGGTAGTGAACGATCAGCCCTATTCGTACGACCTGTCCAACACGACGCTCAGGTACTACTTCCGAGACACGTCCAAGGTGTGGAGCACGGCCTTGTGGTCGTTCCTCGTCAACTCGAGCGTGTGGAATACGGGCACCATCACGGCAACCGTTGCCCCCGAGCCGCTCTTGCAGGACGGCTGGGTCCTGACGCTGAAGTTCTCTTCCGGAAAGATCGACCCCAACCGGGATGCTTGGGTTCTGGTCGGGGTTCACAACGAAAACTGGAAGGTCAACGAGGTCGACGACTATTCATACTTGACCGGAACCGTGTTTCAGGACGACGAAAACGTCGCCTTCTACGACGGGGACGAGCAGGTTTTCGGCCCCGCCGTACTGGCGGCTCCGGCGGGAAATGGCTCGGCTTTCAGCGTCACGACGAACCCGATCATCTCGTTCGACGATCGAAAGCACTACTCCTCCGATCCCGTGGCAACGGTGGTCCCGCTCGGTGGCCCTGGCACACCGGACGTGCTCTTCCTTGCCACATCGACCGATTTGTATTCATCGCAGGACTGCGGGGGGCACTGGTGGTGGCCGCCCGACTGGTTCAAGAGCAACTGTGGCAACGATTGGCCGATGGACGGGATCCATCTCTATTCGACGTCCAGTCAAAATTTCCGGAACGACGCTTGGTTCGAAGAAGGCAACGTCAATTCCGACAATACCGTTGATCCGGTCCTCGCACTGAAGGACTTCCCCGGTGCGAACGTGAACGCGCAACACATGTTCGCGCCCGATCTTCAATTCGTGCCGCAGCAAAACGCCATGTTCATGTACATCCCCATGGAGGGAGCGGACGGCAAATGGCATATCGGCACCGCGAAGACAGCCGTGAGAACCGACGGCTCGTTCGTGGGCTTCACACCATCCCCGGCGTTTCTCGAGCTAAGTCACGGAGACCAGTTCAACGCACCCAATAGCCCGATCGATCCGGGAGTCTTCCCGGCCATCGTTGGCGGCGCGCAGACCGGCCACTTCATGATGTACGTGGACGCTTCGAAGGGAACCTTCGACACCACCAAGGGAAACATCAGCATGGCCCAGCTCAATGGCGACATGGTGAGCGGCGCCTTCATGGGGAAGGTGAGCTTCGCTCTGCCCTACACCAACTACAAGCTGCTCGTGAACTACTTGGAAGGTCCGGACGTTTCAATCCTGAGAACGAGCTCCGGAAGAGCTCGCTACTACATGGTCTTTGCGGCGGCTGACGCCAGCAATCTCATCGGCTATGCGACGGCCAGCACTGACGAGTTCGACCGCGATCCTAAGGGCTCTTGGAACTTCAAAGGCTGGATTTTCCAGGATCTCGGGACCGGAAACAACCATGCGAACTTGGTCCGATACAACGGCAAGAACTACATCCTCTACCACCGGGGCTTCACCGATCGAGGTAATCACCGCAGGCAGGTCTGGGCCAAGGAGATCACGCTCGTGGACAACCCGAACGCCGATCCGTCCCTGCCGGGTGACGGTGAAATCGTGGGGGTGACGCGGCCGACCATCGACTCGATCGACAAGCTCGAGCTCTACGGCAGCCTCAACGGGACGACGACGACTATCGATCGGACCACCCAATACATCCGAAACGCCATCAGTAACGACACGGCGTGGTCGTACGTCACGTTGGCCACGGAAGACACGTTCAAGGAAGGCGAGGGGATCTACAATCGCTTCCTGACCAAGGGCTCGACCAACCAAGAATGGATCTTCGAAAACGTCCCCGCGAACACGGTAGTGGGTGGCAAGCAAGTCCCGGCCAATGCGGTCCGCATCAAGAACATGCTGACCCCCGACAAGCGCATGAACTGCGGCGCTCGCTGGAACACGGACGCCGAGGGAGACAACTTCGGGCTTTTCAACAATACCCTCAACGCTACGTCGGCGAACCAGGTGTGGGTTAAGGAGTCAGTCGCCAATCTTCCGGGCACCGTCAGGTTACGGAACCTCGGGAACAACCTCTTCTTGACGCGTATCAAGTCGGGTCAAGCAGATACCTTCTGCAAGGCGGCCGTGGCAGCCACCGCGACTCCGGAGCGCCAGCGGTGGTTCATCGAGTAGGCGTCGCGGCTCACTAGAACCGCCTCCGTCCCCTACTTCGCGCGCACGAGCCAGATCCCGGCAGCGTCCCCGTACGGCACCGAGTAGAGGAGGCCCGAGCCCGGCTGCACGTAGTCGGCGACACCCTCGCTCACGATGGCCGAAAACCCGAGCTCTTGATTCGAGTACTCGAGCTGCCCCGTGGCGCTGCGCGTGTCGTAGTGCGTGAAGAAGACGAGCCCCGGCAAATCGCTCATGAAGCCGTTGCGCGTGACGTGCACCCCCTCGGCGACGGTCGTCGAGCCGTAGATCGGCTCGAGGCGCTGGTCGTCGAGCACCTTCGTATCCTGATTCGGGCCCGCGACGGCGAGCGTGCCCTCGGTGCCCTCGAGGTTCAGAAACCACGCCATCTTGCCGGCAAACTCCGCAACGGGGTGCGTCGCGGTGTACGCGTAGCGCTGGCGCGCGGCGTTCTTGCCCACGACGACGGCCTCGCCGTTCACGACCTCCGTGAGGTCGACGCGCGTGTCGTCGACCTCGACGACGAGCCGGCTCCAGAGCGGGTTCGGGGGCTGCCGCAGGACGCCCGTCGTGATGTCGCTGACGGTGCCCTCGGTGTCCCAGCGCACGAAGCGCCCGCTTCCGCTCTGTGCGTCGAGCAGCGCGAAGCCGCCGGTGTAGTCACCGCCCGTGCGCGGCGGCGCGAGCTCGGTGCGTTCGAGCGCGGCCCCGTCGCCGAGCTCGAGCTCGCTGTCGTCGGGGAGCTTCACGGCGAGCGAGCCGGTGCGCGAATCCTTGTCGATGTTCGTGAGGTAAAATGCCCAGAACGGATCTTTCGCGAGGTTCGGGTGAGGCCGTGGCCCGACGAGCGCGCTCGGTCGCGTCTCCACGATGCGCAGGTAGTGCGGGTCGGCGGGGATCGCGAGCGGCACGGTCTGCCGTGTCTGGTTGTCCCAAACGGCGAGCTGCAATTCGTTGCAAGGCGAGAAGAAGGCGAGGAGATCGAGCTCCGAGGTGGCCGGCAAGACGGTCAGGTTGCAGGCGCTCGTGTCGACGTCGAGCGTCGTGAGGCTCGGAACGTCGTCGTTCGAGATGGTGAGCCGGTGGATGCCCGCGTCGTCCTCGTAGAAGATGGCCCCGAAGGCCGCCGTGAAGCGGGTGACGCCGCTCCCGACCCAACCGATGGGCGACCAATCACGATCGAAGGCCCCGAGCTCGCCGCCCGCGCGCACGAGGCGCCGCTGTGCGTCGATGTCCTGCACGTTGCTCGCGATGAGCTTCATGCTGCTCGCTTCGGGGTTCACCGCGTAGAGCTCCGTGGCGGCGTGAACGATGAGGCCGCTATGCGTGAACCCCACGGGTAGCTCGGCGTCGTCGAGCTCCAGCGGGTAGGGGGTGCAGCTCGTGTCCGAGAAGTGCACCGTGCTCGAGCCCGTGCCGTCGTAGTACGCGACGTACGTGCGCGAGGACGTCTCGCTCCCGTCCGACCAGTAGGCGGTCACATCCGGGATCTTGCAGGGCTTGGGGTTCTGGTAGCGCATGACGTAGAGCGCGCCGTCGCCGTCCGTCGCCGAGCGCGCGAAGATGAACGGCTCGCTGCTCGTCAGCATGTCGAGCTCGCGGTAGCTGCCCGCGACGAGCCGAAACCCTGGGACATCGAGGTACGTCTTCACCGGTGGGAACAGCGCGTCACCGGCGTTCTTGAAGCCCTGCACGATGTCGCAGGCGGGAAGCGCGAGGAGTACGCTCGCGAGCAGCGCGCCGCGGCCTACTTGGCGCGCGCGAGCCAAATGCCCGCTCCTTCGCCGTACGGCACCGAGTACAGGATGCCGTTGCCGGCGTACGTGAAGTCGGCGACGCCCTCGCTCACGATGCTCGTGAAGCCGAGCTCGAGGTTCGAGTACTGAAAGCGCCCCGTTTGGTGCTCCTCGTCGTAGTTGTCGAGAAAGCCGATGCCGGGGAGGAACTCCTCGAGCTCGTCGAGGAAGGCGTGGTGGGGGTGGTGCACCTTGCGCGCGACCACGACCGGCTTGAAGTACTGGCGCCCGCAATCGGTGCCGGGCGTGCAGGCGGACTCGCCGATCGAGAGCGTTCCGTTCTTGCCGTCGTAGTCGCTGAACAACGCCTGGCGCTTCTGGAAGTCGCGGTACGCGAAGTGCCGGCGCGGCACGCCGTCGAGCACCGGGAAGAGCTCGCCCTGGTAGAGCTGCGCGAGCGTGCCGGTGGTTCCGTCGTAGTCGATGGTGAGATCGGCAAAGTTTACCCCGGGGGCTTCGCGCAAGGCGTTCTGCGCGAGAAGGGTCACGTTGCCCTGGAAGTCCCAGCGCACGAAACGGCCGAGGTCGACACCGGTGTCGCCGTTCACGTCGACCATCGTGAAGCCGTACTCCTCCTTGGGATCGATGCGCGTCCGCTCGAGGGCAGCGTTCGAGCCAAGCACGAGCTCCGTCCCGTCGGGGCCCCGGGCGACGAGCGTTCCCGTTCCCCGGTAGTAGTCGATGTTGCGCAAGAAGAACGCCCAGACCCCAGCCGAGGGTGTCGGCGGATCGACGGTACCCGCGCGAACGCTGAGCACGAGCGCGCGTGGATCGTCGACCGTGTAGTCGGGGTAAGTCGTCTCGTGCGTGTCCTGATCCAGGATGGCGAGCTTTTTCTCGTCGCACGGGTCGAAGAAAGCGAGCCAATGCTGCGTCCAAGCCGCGAACCCGAGCTGACAGCCGTTAGGGGCAAGCGCTTCCACGTCGATGGCCGGCTTGCCGTCGCGGGTCGCCGGTGTGGCGCGCTGGATGCCGTTCACGTCCTGGAAGTAGATCGAGCCGTCCGCGGGAGTGAGCGACAAGATGCCGTCGGCAAAGGTGTCGATGTACTTCCAGTCCTTGTCGTAGGCCTGCATCTTCCCCTCGGCGAGCACGAACGTCGTCCCGCCCTTGCCGGCACCGACCAGCACCGCATCCGCCTTTTCGGCGACGACCTCGTAGGAATCGAGCCCGGGGTCGACCATGAGGAGCTGGCCCGCCACCTGCACGACGAGCTTGAATCGGCTTTCGCCCATGGCATCGGGCGGGGTGATGTACGTGTCGAGCGGGAGGTCCGAGTCCTCGAGGACGAGCTCGGAGACGTGGCAGTGCGTGTCGCTGAAGCGCAGGGTGCCGTGGTTCCCGCCGTCCGGAAAATACGCGATATAGGCGACGCCGAGGTCGATGTTCCCGCCCGCCCAGTAGTGGCCGACATGGGGGATGGTGCAGGGTGTCGGCACCGCGTAGCGGATGGAGTAGAGAGAGTCGTCGTTCACCTTGGTGCCTCGCGCGAGGACGAACAGCTCAGACGAGGTCAAGAGGACGAGATCGCGGTAGCTGCCTTCGACCAGCCGGTAGCCCGGAGCGTCGAGGTAGGTCTTCACCGAAGGGAAGAGCGCGTCGCCGGCGTTCTTGAAGCCCTGGACGATGTCGCAGGCCGAGACGACGAGGGCGAGGCCGAGGAGCGCGGCGGTCTTCACCAAGCGGGGCGCCGCGCGAAAGCCCATGTTATGCGGCTATGCTCTAGCACAATGCTCGGGAGGCGCTCGCTCCGGTGCTTCGGTTTGCTCGCGGTGTGCCTCTCGGCAACACCCGCGCGCGCCGACCCCCAGCCGTCCGCTCAGCAGCGAACCGGCGCCGCGAACGACATCGAGCTCCCCGAGGGGCTCGATACGAAGGTCACGTATCCCGAAGGTGCGACGAAGAGCGCAACGGTCGTGCTCGAAGTCGAGATCGACGTCGCGGGTAACGTCACCGCCGCGCGCGTCGTCTACGGCGAAGAGCCGTTTGCGTCGGCCGCCGTGCGCGCCGCCGACGAGTGGCGCTTCTCGCCCGCGCGCCGCGCCGGAAAGCCGCTCGCGGTGCGCATTCGCTACACCGTGCAGTTCGAGCCGCCGCAGGCGGAGCTTCCGGAAGAAGACGCCGAGACGGACGGTGCGACGACGGCTCCGACCAAGGCGGCGCCCGTCGCGCGCGCGACGCGCTCGCTCGAGGTCGTCGTTCAGGGCGAACGCGTGCGAAGGACGGTGCCTGGCGCCGTCACGATCACGCGCGAGCAGGCGAACGCGCTTCCGGGAACCTTCGGCGACCCGCTTCGCGCCGTGGAAGCGCTGCCGGGCGTCATCCCGATCGTGTCGGGCCTGCCCCAATTCTTCATTCGTGGCGCACCGCCCGCCAACGTCGGCTTCTTCGTCGACGGCGTCGACGTGCCGCTGCTCTATCACGCGTTCTTCGGACCTTCGGTCGCGCACCCGGCGCTGATCAAGAGCGTCGATGTGCACAAGGGCGGCGGCCCGGTCGAGTTCGGTCGCTTCGCGGGCCCGGTGGTCGCCGCCGAGATCACTCCGCTTCAGCACAAATGGAACGGCGAGGCGAGCATCCGCACCATCGACGCGGGCGGCATCGTCGAGGCGCCGTTCGGCCAGTGCGCGGAGCCGAAGGAAGGGAAGGGCTGTTCGCTCGGCAGCGTGCGTCTCGGCGGGCGCTACGCGTACACGGGGCTCGTGCTGTCGCAGCTCAGTGACTCGAAGCTCGACTACTGGGATTACCAGGGCAACGCCGACATCGATCTCGGCCGCCACGACACGCTGAGCGTCCTCGCGTTCGGCGCCTACGACTACTTCGACGCGGGCGCGACCAGCGATCAGGGCGGCGGCAAGGTGCGGTTCCATCGGCTCGATTTGCGCTGGGATCACGATTTTTCTCGCACGCACCTGAGGGTCGGCATCACGGGCGGCTACGATTCGACGGGCGGCGTGGAAGCGACCACGAGCGCCGTGCGCGATCGTTCGGTGCGCTTACGCGCCGAGCTCTCGAGCGCCGTCTCCGACAGCGTGCTCCTGCGCTACGGCGTCGACGGTCGCGTCGACGACTACTCGCTCGAGACGGACCCGTTGCTTCTGAACTTCGCCGACTACTCGGCGCTCTTTCCCGCGCGCACCGAGACGACGATGGGCGGCTACCTCTCCGTGGAATGGAAGCCGACCCGGCGAATCACGG
>DATMCL010000308.1:0-9451 GCA_035558375.1 Polyangiaceae bacterium | reverse complement strand
AAGAGCGCGATGCGGAGCTCGCTGTCGAGGTCCCGGCTCGTGACGATGCGATCCGGTGTCACCGGATCTCCGGTCCCCGCGCTCTCGGTGAGCTGCTGGGGGCTCAGGCGGGCGAGCTGGTCGATGGCGTAGCTGATCCAGAGCCCGCCCCCGTCGTCGAACGCTCCCCGATCGAGCAAGGAAAGCACCCCGACGACGAAGCTCACCTTGGAGACCACCGTCTGCTCCCCGTTCGCTTCGAGGTCGGCGGCAGCGAGCTCGAAGATGGTGTTGCTGCCGAAATCGAAGCCCCAGAGGTTTCCGTGGGCATCGAAAGCGAGCCCCGTGGCGCCGAGGTCGCGGCTGTGCATGACGTCCCGCGGCGTGAGGGTCAGATCCGCCGCGTCCGCGCTCGATGCGCTCAGGCGGTGCGCGTCGTAGCGAAGGATCGTCGCGCCGGTCGCGACCCAGAGGTTGCCCTCGGCGTCGAACGCGAGATCGGCGCTGTCATCGATGCCCGAGAGGACGGTGGATGCCGCCGCCTCGCCCGAGTGCGCGAGGCTCGACGCCGGGAGCTCGAGGATGTTGCCGCCACAGGCACCGAGCCAGAGGTTGCCCCGCGGGTCGAAGGCCATCGCTTTGAGGGCCGGCAAGCACTCGATCTCGGGAACGTCGATCTCGCGATCGAAGTCGTTCATGCCGGACGTGGCGAGGTTCTCGGCCGGGACGCGCACCAGCATCTTTTCGGCAAGGGTCGCTCCGAGCGACCACAGGTTGCCGTTGCGGTCGAAGGCAACGTCCTTACCGATGGGAGCGCTCCCGAAGACGTCCGCGCGCACGTCGCCTGGCACGGCGAGGGATGCGGAGTCGAAGCCGAGCAGGTTGCTGGTCCAGAGCCGGTTCGAGCTCGGGATCGCCGCGTAGCTCACGCTCACCGTATGGCTGTCCCCGTCCTCGAGGCAGAAGCTGCCGTTCGTGACGACCGGGTCGAAGACGGTGCGCACGATGGGATCGGAGTCGGTGACGCGTTTGGCGGTCACCACGACGGTGCCCGTCGTTTCGTCGTCGAGCGTCGTGGTCTCGGTGAGCGTCTGCGACGTTCCGCCACGCGTGACCTCGACCGAGCCCTCGACATCGGCCGAGAGCCCCGTGACCTCGACGATCACCGTGCCGGTTCCGTTGCTCGGGCAGTCGCCGCTGGCAGTCTCGCCGCCAGCTCCCTCGTGCGCTGCGCCCGGGGGCGGCTTCTCCTCGTCGTTTCCGCACCCGACGAGCCCCAGGGTCGACAGGCAAAAGCCGAGAACAAGAAGTCGCTTCACGCTCGTGCTCCTCTCGTGGTTTTCCCGATGACCCGGGCCACGAGGCCCGACGTCACGATACGAGCACGTTAGACGAAGCGGCGAGCGCTGCGCAAACCCACGGGGCCCGCGCGCACCGTTGTGCGTGTTTCTTCCCTACTGCGGCGCGCCCGCGGCGATCCAGCTGCGGATCACTTCGATCTGGGCGTCCGTGAGGCAGACGATCTTCTTCTGCGGATCCGGGCAGTCGTCGGGCATGCGCTTGCCGCAATCCATGCGTCCGGAGTCGTCTTCGACGATCATCTTCATGATGAGGCTGTTGTTCGGGTCGCCCGGAACGACGATGGGGTCCATAGCGCACGCTCCCGCGGCGCCCGTGATCGTCATGGTGGTCGAAACCAGCCGCTCGTAGAGCTTGCCGTCGGTGTTGTGCAGGTTGACGTGCTGGCCCTTCATGTTGACGTGGCAGTCCTTGGTGGCGCAGTTCGCTCCGATGATGTCGAGCACCCCCTGGTAGAGCCCCCCGGCGCCGCCGGAGCCGCCACTCATGCCACCGCCCATCGCGGCGCCCGTGCCGCCGTTCATGCCGCCCATGCCTGCGCTCATGCCCATGCCGCCGAAGCCGCGACCGGCGCCGCCCGCGCGACCGCCCATTCCTGCAGGGCCACCGCCGCCCGTGCCCGAGCCCAGGTTCGACGTTCCCGAGGAGCCGCCAGTGCCGGAGCCTCCACCGAGGGTTCCACCGGCGCCGGCCCCGCTGCCTCCGGTTCCTCCGGTACCGCCGTTTCCAACGGCGTTCGTCCCGCCGGTGTTCCCCGTGCTCGACATGGTGCCACCGGTGCCGGCCATCGTCGCGGGCATCCCTGCGCGCCCGGCGCTTTCGTGGTTGGTGGCGTTTCCGGTGCCGACGGGCAACGTGTCGCCAGCGTTGCTGCAGCGCAGCGCACCCAAGGCCAGCGTGATCGTGACGTAGAACTGTGCTCGCGTGGGTCGCATAGGTAATTCCGTCGTGCGTAGCAAAGCACGCTGCAAGCTCTGTTCAAGCTCGTTTTCGCCCGCGGAAATGATCCGTCGGCAGCGAACCGATAGAAGCGCTTAGGCGCGATCGGAGCGACAAAAGGGCCACATTCAGGCACTACGGCTGCAGGAATACAGACACGCTTAACGAGCGAGCCGCCTCGAGTGCTATCGTCACCATCCATGGCCGAGTCGCGGCGAGCCGGTACGTTCCTTCTCGCAATCATGACGCTCGGCGTCGGTGTGCTGCTCGGCGTCTACGGTCCCCGCCTGCTCAAAGGGCGAGAGGAGCCGAAGCCGCTGCCCGACGTGATCACGCAGGTGCGCGAGCTCTCACGGCTCGAGGGCGTGAGCTACCACGTCGAGCGCGTCGTTGACCTGAAGGACAAGCAGCAGAAGCTCTTCGGGCTCGTCAAGGCGGAGGACGCGATCCTGCTCGTCGCGGGCGGCGACGTCACGGCCGGTGTCGACCTCGGAAAGCTTCAGGACGGCGACGTAGTCGTCGCGCCCGATCGCCAGTCGGTGAGCATCCACCTGCCGCCCGGCGAGGTGTTCTCGGCCAAGCTCGACAACGATCGCACCTACGTGCACACCCGCACGACCGATCTGCTCGCCCAGCGCAAGGAATCCCTCGAAACCGAGGCCCGAAAGGCCGCCGAGCGCACCTTGCAGAGCGCCGCGGAGGACGCCGGCATCGTTCGCCGCGCCGAGGAATCCGTCAAACGCACCGTCGAGAGCTTGGTTCGCTCGCTCGGGTTCGCGAAAGTCACGGTCGACTTTCGGGCCCGCGCCTGACCGGCGGCACCACCACGCGCCGCCGGTCAGACGGGGTTAGAACTGCGCGAGCTCGAGATCCGGCCCGAACGGGATCAGCGACTCGGGGCGCGAGTGGCCGTTTCCGTTCGGCGCGTGCTTCGGACGCGCGATGCGAGCGGCGCCTACTGGAACCGCGACGCGCGACTTCTCTGCTTTCGGTGCGCCCTTCTTGACGCCCGTCAGGCGGAATTGACCCACGAGCTTGGCGAGCTCCTCGGCTTGCGAGGAGAGCTCCTCCGCTGCGCTCGACGTTTCTTCGGAGTTCGCGGCCGCTTGCTGCGTCGCCTGATCCATCTGCGACATCGCGCGCGTGGACTGCTCGATGCCTTCGGCCTGCTCCTGGCTCGCGTGCGCGATCGACGCGACGATGCCGCTCACCTTACCGACGGCGCCCACGATGTCGCCCAGCGTGCCGTTCACGCGGCTCGAGATCGCCTCGCCCTGCTGGGTGAGCTGCATCGACTCGCCGATCAGGGTCTCGGTCTTCTTGGCCGCTTCCTTGCTGCGGAGGGCCAAATTGCGCACCTCTTCGGCCACGACGGCGAAGCCGCGTCCCGCCTCACCGGCGCGCGCCGCCTCGACGGCCGCGTTGAGCGCGAGGAGGTTCGTCTGGAAGGCGATGTCGTTGATGTCCCGGATGATGGCAGCGGTGCCCTCGGCGGCTCCGCGGATGCGGTTCATGGCGTCCGTCATCTCGCCCATGGCGCTGCTTCCCGTCGCCGAGGCGCCGCGCGCCCCTTCGGCAAGCGCGTTCGCCGCGCGTGCGTTCTCGGCCGTCTGCTTGGTGGACGCCGACATCTCGACGAGCGCGCTCGACGTTTCCTCGAGAGCGCTCGCCTGCTCGGACGCACCCTGCGCCACCGACTGGCTGCTCGCCGCGATCTGGGTCGACGCGGTCGCGACCTGCTCGGCTGCCGTCGACACCTGAATCATCGCGCGCTCGAGGCTCTCGGTGGCGGTGCCGAGCGAGCCCAGGAGCTTGCCGTACTCGCCCGCGAAGCCGCTCTTCGCACGCACCGTGAGATCCTGCGCCGCGAGCTGCCCGATCACGCGGTTCGCCTCGCTGATCGGCGCCGCCACGGCCTCGAGCACGCGGTTCATGCCGCCCACGAGCTCGGCATAGCCGCCCTCGTAGCGTGACGCGTCGGCGCGGCGGTCGAGCTCGCCGTTCTGCGCGGCGGTGATCAGGAGCTTGGCGTCGGCGAGCAGCGCCTTCACGGTGCCCGTGGTGCGCGCGACGCTCTTCGAGAGCGCGTCGGCGTCCGATTTGGGCGCGATGACGTGCTCGACGTTGCCGTTGCCGAGCTCGACCGCGGCGCGAGCCACTTCCTTGATGTAGGCGACTAGCCCGCGGAACGCGTCCGCGAGGGCGCCGATCTCGTCCTTGCCGTGATGGTCGATCTGCTGCTCGACGTCGCCCACGGCGATGCGCAGCGCCGCCTGCTTCAGCTTGTCTATGGGCCTGCTGATGGAGAGCGTGATGAGCATCCCGAGGCCCATGGCACCGAGCATGGCGAGCGCGGTGGTCCACGCCATCTCCGAATCAGCCGACTCCTTGAGCGTGTCCGCGTCGTCCCCCATCCGCTTCAGGATCCCGCGCTCGGTAGCCATCATCGCGTCGAGCGCGCGCGTGAGCTCGTCCCGTGCCCGCAGGTTCTCCGCGGAGTTGACGATCGCCCAGACGAGCTTCGTGTCTTTTCGGTCGAGGGCGCGCCAGACCTCGTCGCTCTGCGCAAGAAACGCCTGCTCTTTGGCCCTGAAATCCTGCCAGGGGGGCTTTTCCTCCGGCATCATCTCGAGCGCCTCGTAGCTCTGGATCCCCTTCGCGAGCTCGGCAAGTGCCGCGCTGCGAGCACCGTGCGCTTCTTCGAAGCGCGCGGTGTCGCCAGCGAGCAGCGCCGCGGCAGCCCGAGTCGTCGCTGCTTGCGCTCGGAGCGAGCTCGCCCTGAGGCCCCCGACGAGGTCGAGCGACGGGCCGAGATTGTCCATCGCGTACTGGAACTGCTCATTGGTCTTCCCGAGCGCGCGCGCACCGATGAATCCGACGATGCCGACGGCGACGGCGACGAGACCAAACGAAAGAAGGAGCTTGGCTTTGATGGAGTTCAGCATGGAGCTTTCTCGAAAGTGCACGCCACTGGAGGTTGCGCGGGGGCGGCGCCTGCACTTGTGCAAGCCGTGCGCCATCCGAATTGCACGTCTGAACTGACGCAAAACCGGCCCACTGAACGAAATTTGCGTCCGCGATCACGGACTTATCGTCCGCAAACTGGGACGTGGGGACGTGACTCGACCGTTGACGGATCGCGCTTCGAGACCTAAACGCCAAGGCCATGAAGCCTGGACGCGGGAGTCGCACGGCCGAGCTCGTTTGTATGGGGCGCTCGGTGGCGCACCTTGCCCCGCCTTTTCCGGGTTTTTCCGATCCGACGGCGTCGGTTCTGTTGCCGGAAAGCGGGCGCGCGCGCGTGGCGCGAGCCGTCGCACCCACACCGCCGAAGGGGCTCCGCGCCAACGTGGACCGCGGCTACCTCCGCCGGCAGTCAGCGCTGATGGCGCTCCGCACGGCGGCGATCGACGACGCCGTGCGCGAGGCCGCCGCACCCCAGGTCGTGATCCTGGGTGCCGGACTCGATGGCCGTGCCTGGCGCATGCCGGAGCTTGCGACCTCGATCGTCTTCGAGGTCGACCATCCGGACTCGCAGCGCGACAAGCGCGAGCGCATCGGCGCCCTCACACCGACGGCGCGCGAGGTTCGCTTCCTCGCCGTCGACTTCGCTCGCGACTCGCTCGATGCGGCGCTCGAGCAGGCGGGCCACGTCGTGACGGAGCGCACGATGTGGGTGTGGGAGGGCGTCGTCATGTATCTCACGCCAGAAAACGTCGAGGCGACACTGCGCGTGATCGCACGTCGCTCGGCCCCCGGGAGCCGGCTCTCGATCACGTACGCGGCGCCGGCGCGCGTGCTCCAGCTGATCGGGCTCGTCGTGCGTCTGATCGGCGAGCCGTTTCGCTCGGCCTACACGCGCGAAGCGATGGCGGCGCTCCTCGTTCGCACGGGCTTCCGCGTGCTCGGCGACGACAGCATTCCGGAGCTCGGCGCCCAGCGCTCACCAACGCTCGGGCAAGCCGCCAAGGTGGCGCCCCACCTGCGGATCGTGACGGCCGAGCGCACCTGACGGCGCAGCGCGTCGAGCCCCCCGGCTTTGCACCCACGGCCCCGGCGTAGCGAGCCGTGGCGGCCCCCTCGGGGTACCTGCTGTCCAATGGCGCGTCCTTCCACCTGGTCTTCGCTGGTGGTCCTCGGGTCGGTGCTCGCCCTGCCGGCCGCCTGCTCGAGCGACGATGACGATTCATCGCCTGGCTCGGGTGGCGCGGGAGGCAAGGGCGGCTCGGCTGGACAGGGCGCCGCCACTGCCGGAGCGGGCAATCGGTCCAACGGCGGCAACGGGACCGGAGGAGCGGCAGGCGGCGGTGCCGGCAAAGCGCCCAGCGGAGGAATGAGCGGCGCGAGCAGCACCTCGGGCGGCATCGGCGCGGGCGGCGCCAGCGCGGGTCGTGGCACCGCCGGCGCACCGGGCGGCAACTCCGGGACGAGCAACGCGGGGTCCGGCTCGGCAGGCAAAGGCGGGTCGGGCGCGGGAACCGGTGGACGCGGAGGCGCGGGGAGCGGTAACGACGCCGGAGCCGGTGGCGACATGGGCGGCAGCTCGACCGGCGGAGGCAAAGATCCCTTTGGGATCCACGAGGTGTACCCGACTCTCTCAGGCGGCAAGGAATGGTACGCGAAGTGGGACTCGAACCCGCGGACCTTCACGGGCGAGGATCCGAACGACGATTGGTTCGACGCGGACCACGGCGACGCGAGCTACCGGACCGAGGGTGACGGCATCCTGAAGATCAGCGGCGACGTGCCGCGCATGTACGTCCACGACCCGGACCTCCAAGACCAATGGCGGGACGTCGAGGTAACGATGTACTTCATGCGCGTCGACGACGACGGCACGAATTGGGGCGGCCTGGTTGCGCTCACGCGCACGAACCACGGCACCATCGGCTCGGAGAACCAGAACCTCTGCGACACGCGCGGCATCGACGCGCGCATGCGCTACGATGGCAAGATCGACTTCGAGAAGGAGACCAGCCACCCCGACTCGACGGCGATCATGAGCAAGCAGCAATGGTCGGGCGGCCTGCCCAAGAACGTGTGGCTCGGCTACAAGCTTGCCGTTTACGATTTGCCGAATGGTAACGTGAAGCTCGAGCTCTACCTCGATGAAACCGATGGAGAAAACGGCGGCGATTGGCAGCTCTTGCAAGAGCTCGAGGACAACGGCTCGAACTTCGGCAAGGGCGGCCAGCCTTGCGATGACGGGATCGATCCCGCGGCGAAGCTAACGAACGCGCCGACGCGCGAGGGCTCGGAATCGGGGAAGCCGAACATCACGGTGTACTTCCGGAGTGACGGCGTGGGAGACGACGGCCTTTTGTATAAGAAAGGTAGCGTGAGGGAGATCGATGTGACGCCGTAGAGGCCCGCTCACACGCCGACCGAGCTCTGCCCGGCTACGAAATAGCCGCCGAGCTCGAAGGCATTGAGCGCGTCTAGGTGAGCTCTAGCGCAAAGGTTCGCTACGCAGGGTCTCGGCGAGGGATTCGTAGAGGGCGCGCCTTGGGTCGTCGCCACGGAAGTAGACGCGAAACGAGTCCTCGAGAATGCGTTGCCGGGGCAGAATGCGCTGGAGACGGCGGGCTTTGAGATCGGGCTCGACGAAATATTCGGGCAGGACCGCGACCCCCTCCCCTGCGATGCAGAGCGCGCGCACCGCGGCGCCCGTGCCCAGGGCCAGGGTTTGCGCGAAGCCGAGCTCGGCACCGCCCGGCGCCTCGGCGAGGTAGCTGAAGAGCGGGAGCGCGAGGCTCACGTCGAGTAGCGTGTGGTGCTTGGCGTCCGCGCCGCGCTTGAACGGGACGCGCCGGAGCAGGCGCGGGCTCGCGACGAAGACGTAGCGCTCCGCGTGCAGCGGCAAGGTCGCGATGCGCGGATCGGCGACGCGCATCGAGCCGATGGCGAGCTGCACGTCGAGGCTTCGCACGCGGGCGAGTAGATCGACGCCGGAGCCGAAGTAGAGGTGGAAGGTGACGCGCGGGTGCCGGGCGCGAAGCCGAGGCAAGAGCGGTAGTACCCAGGACATGCCGAGCTCGTGCCGGGTGCCGAGCACGATTTCCTGCGGCTCGGGACCGAGCTCGCCGCGGCCCGCCCGCACGCAACGCTCGGCGGTGCCGAGCACTTCGCGCGCGTGGGGCAAGAGCATGAGGCCGGCTTCCGTGAGCACGACCTGGCGACTGGTTCGCGTGAACAGCGGCTTACCGACGATGTCCTCGAGCTGGCGGATGCGCTGACCGACGGCCGCTGGCGTGAGCGCGACGGCGCGGGCGGCCGCGCGGAAGCTAAGAAAACGAGCTGCCTCGACGAAGCAGCGCAGGGAGTCGAGGGGCGGAAGCATGGATCCGTGTGCTGAGTATACTTTTTATTTACTATCTAGAACAGATAGTATTGATTTTCTTTGCTATCGCGCGCGCTCAAGCTCGTAGGCATGAAGGCCATACTTGTCGGGGTGCTCGTTGGCGTGGCTAAAATCGTGGGTTGCGCGGGGGCCGTCGAAAGCCCCTCACCCAGCGCGGAGCCGGGCCCGCCTGCGGCCGGAACCACGGAGCCCAACGCGCTCACCGGGGCGGACGCGCCGTGCGACGTGCGTGCCGTGCTTCGGACCTACTGCGTCGATTGCCACCAAATCGTCATGTACTACCCGCAAGCTCCCATGCTCGCGTTCACGCGCAGCGAGCTCACGACGAAGGACGAGAGCGGGCTCACTCTGGGGGCGCGCATGCTCTTGCGCTTGAACGATACGAAAGACCCGATGCCACCGGCGCGGAGTGGGGTGGCTTCGCCGAGCGAGGCGGAGCGCAAGGTCATCTCGGATTGGCTGAGCGCGGACATGCCGGGAGACGCGTGCGCGGAGTAGAATTTCGACAGAGGGAGCGGAAGCAGCGGTACGGAGTGCCAAGTTGTGCCGATGGTGAGGGAGTGAGTCAGGCGCTGGGCTCACTTTTTCTCGGCGATCGTAAGCTTGAAAACGGGCACGCGTCTTGCTTTCTCGAGGGGGGACATGGTGCGTCTACTGGTCGTCGCGAGCGCTTGCTTCATGGTCATTGCCTGCGGCGGATCATCCGATGACGACGCGACGGGGTCCCCGGGAGGCGCGGGAGGCGCGGGGGCGCAAGGTGGGACGACGAGTGACGGTGGAACCGGGGGAATGGCAGGGTCAGTGTCAGGGGCA
>DATMCL010000307.1:0-6308 GCA_035558375.1 Polyangiaceae bacterium | reverse complement strand
CGCATCCTCGTAGATACGCCGGCGGACCGCGCGCGCCGTGATCTCCGGAACCGCGGTGCCGAACGTCTGCAGAGCGCGCAGCTGCAGGCGATCCCACGGTGGCAGCGAGCGCGGCGTGCCGAGCGCTGCCGCGAGTGCTTCGACTTCCGCCACCAGCCGCGCGCCGCTCGCGCTCCGGTGCGCACGGTCAGTCAATGCGGACACGAACGCTTGACCCGTCGGATCGGTGAGCAGCGCCGAGAGTCGTGCGGCGCGCTCGCGCTCATTCGGCTCCGCGCCCGCGTGGCTCGCTTCGAGGAGCACGCGCGCCAGCTCCACCGTCGGCCCGGCGAGTGACTGTCCCGTGGCGAACTGGCGCGCCCCCGCGACGAGCTCCTTGGCGCGCCCGATGCCGACCTCGTACGCCGACGACACCCTCCAAGCGTACCCTTTTCTGCTACTGTCCGCGCCCTATGTCCGGGCTCGCGGAACAGCTCGCAAAGCTTCCGCTGGAGGTCACGGCGCGCCTCCAGCAGTACGGCTTCGATCAGGCGCGCCTCGTGCGGCTCGGCGCCGCTCTCGCTCGTGGGGAGGTCGATCGCGGCCTCGTCACGGGACGCATCGAGCCCCCTGCCGCGGGCGATGTCGTCGAGCTGCCGGATCCGAAGAGCCCGGCGTATCGCGAGCTCGAGCAGCGGGGCGAAGCAGCGCTCCGCGCGGGTGAGGTCGCGCTCATCGTGCTCGCGGGCGGCATGGCCACGCGCATGGGCGGCGTCGTCAAGGCCCTGGTCGAGGCGCTCCCGGGCAAGACCTTCCTCGACCTCCGGCTCGCCGAGATGGCGTCGCTCGAGAAGCGCTACGGCGTCGCGCCACCGCTCTGGCTGATGACGAGCGCTGCGACCGACGCGGGCATCCGCTCGGCGCTCGGCCCTCGGCGCGACGGTGAGCGCATCGCGACGTTTGCGCAGCACCTTTCGCTCCGCCTCACGCCGAACGGCGACCTCTTCTTGGACGCCTCGAGCCAGCCGAGCGAGCACGCGCCGGGCCACGGCGATCTTCCGGAGGCTCTCAAGCAGAGCGGCCTCCTCGATCGCTTCGTCGCGCGCGGCGGCAAGATGCTGCTCATCGCGAACCTCGACAACCTGGGCGGCACCGTCGATCCGGCGCTCGTCGGCTTTCACCTCGCGCACGGCTCCGACGTAACGTCCGAAGTCGTGGACAAGCTCGCTGACGATCGCGGCGGCATTCCCGTGCGCGTCGAACGCAAGCTCCGCGTGCTCGAGGAGTTCCGGATCCCGCCGAGCTTCGATCCTTCGACTGTCCGCGTCTTCAACACCAACACCTTCCACGTGAGCGCCCGCGCCCTCTGCGACCTTTCGATGGACTGGCGCTTCTTCGCCGTCCAGAAGAAGGTCGACGGCGTCCCGGTCGTTCAATTCGAGCGCATCGTGAACGAGATAACCGACGAGCTTTCGACCGTGTACTTACGCTTACCGCGGACCGGAGAGCGCGCGCGTTTCCTCCCCGTGAAGGATCCAGAAGAGCTCGAGCGCCGCAGGAGCGAGATCGAGCTCGTGGTCCGAGCGCGGGGGATCCTCGCGTGAAGAGCCGTCGCACCACCCGCTTCGCGAGCATCGTGCTCGGTGCCCTCGCGACGGCGTCGCTCGGCAGCGCCCAGGTCCCCGACGATCGCCCGACGCCGCTCCCGGCCTTCGGCCGCAGCATCGTCTCCGACCAGGACTCGAGCGCGATCGTGCTGAACCCCGCCAACGTCGCACTGATCCCGAGCTGGGAGCTGCGCTGGCAGGGAACGTTCCTCCACGACAGCGCCGTCGTGCCCTGGCAAGGCCACGCCTTCGCGCTCACGATCCCGATCAATCTTTTGAACCTGGGCCTCGGCCTCCGGCTCGACCTCATCGATCCGCCCGCTGAAAATCCGAACGCGCGCTACGGCGCCCGCTCGAACTACCAGTGGCTCACCGGCGCCATGGCGTGGGCGCCCTCGGACGCGGTGGCGTTCGGCGCCTCGTTCCAGCACCTCTACTCGGAGAACGAGAAGCTCGCCGGCATGGGCTCCTGGTCGCTCGGCTACACGGTGCGCCCCGTGAACCAGTTCGGCATCAGCGTCGTCGGACACGACCTGAACGCGCCGTCGACGGGAGCGGGCGGACACATCCCGCGCGCGTACGATTTCGGCTTCGCGCTCCGGCCGTTCACGAAGCGCTACGTCGAGCTCGGCGTCGAAGCCAAATACGTCGACGCGTACAACCCGTACTGGATCCCGCGCGGCACGCTCGGCGTCGATATCCCGGAGCTCGGACGCCTGCGCGGCGACTTCTCGATTCGCAACCCGGACGCGCGCAACGGCGAGGATCCGTCCTGGCTCGCCTCCGTGCAGATGGCCTTCGCCTTCAACGACGTGGGCGGCGGCATGGAGCTTGCGGCCGGCACGACCTTCGGCAACGGCCTCGGCCGCTCCGCGACGCAGCACCCGGGCGCGAACCTCCTCCTCGACGTCGCGTTCCGCGGCTTCCGCGAGCCGATGGGCACGGAGCCGGCCGCCTACGCCGTGCGCATCCGTCTGGAAGACACACCGAGCTCGCGCGAGCACGTCGCGCTCCTGCGGCGCCTGTGGTCAATCGCCGACGACGAGCCGCACGCCGCGGAAGTCGTGCTCGAGGTCCGCACCGCACCCGCGGGCTCGTTCGCTCACGTCGCGGAGCTGCGCGACGCGATCTGGTACCTCCGCCAGCGCGGCAAGAAGGTGCTCTGTCACCTCGAGGACGCCGACGGCGCGTCGCTCTACACCTGCGCGGCGGCGAACCGCATCCTCATCAACCCCGCGGGCGGCATCCGCTTCGCGGGCCTCAAGACGCGCTACTTCTACATCAAGGGCCTGCTCGACAAGCTCGGTATCCGCGCTGATTTCGTGCGCATCGGCGCCCACAAGAGCGCGCCCGAAATGTTCACGCGCGAGGACTCGAGCGAGGTCGCGAAGGCCGACAAGATCGACCTCCTGCAGCAGTTCGAGCGCCATTTCGTGCAAGGCGTCGCCGTCGGCCGCCGCATGAAGCCGGAAGTCCTGCGCGAGCGCATCGCCAAGGGGCCGTTCATCGCCAACGAAGCGAAAGCTGCGGGTCTCGTCGACGACTTCGCCTTCGACGACCAGATCGAAGCCGAAGCGGGCAAGCTCGTCGGCTACCCGCTGCGCGTCGTCGACGACGAGGATCGCGCCCCGCGCGACACCGGCGACTTCGGCACCGGCTCACGCATCGGCATGGTTTACGTCGACGGCGACATGGTCGACGGCCGCAGCCAGAGCATCCCACTCCTCGGCGTGAAGCTCGTCGGGTCCTACACCATCGCCGACTCGCTCAAGCAGCTCCGCGAGGACCCTCGCATCGGCGCCATCGTCCTCCGCATCGAAACGGGCGGCGGCTCCGCCATGGCCGCCGACGTGATCTGGCGCCAGGTCCAGCTCACCGCGAAGGTAAAGCCCATCATCGTCAGCATGGGCAGCGCGGCGGCGAGCGGCGGCTACTACATCGCCGCCCCCGCCACCCGCATCTACGCGAACCCCCTCAGCATCACCGGCAGCATCGGCATCTTCTACGGCAAAGCCGACGTCGCCGAGCTCCTCCGCAAAATCGGCGTCAGCGTCGAAGTCTTCAAGACCGCCCCCAAAGCCGACGCCGAATCCATCTTCCGCCCCTTCACCGCCGAAGAGCACTCCGAGCTCGAGCACAAAGTCGCCCAGTTCTACGACATGTTCCTCTCCCGCGTCGCCGAGGGACGCAAGCTCCCCAAGTCCGCCGTCGACGCCGTCGGCCAGGGCCGCGTCTGGACGGGCGAACAAGCCTTCTCGCGCAAGCTCGTCGACGAGATCGGCGGCTTGCGCCAAGCGCTCGCAGAGGCGCGACGGCTAGCCAACTTGCCGGCAGACGCGCCCATCATTCAGCTTCCGAACGAGTCGAGCTTCCTCGGAACCTTGATTGGCGCCGCGGGCGCGCACGCGAGCACTCCGCCGCTCTTGCCCGCTCAGCTGCTCGACATGGCGAGGGCGCTGGCGCCGTTCGCGGTGCAGGGCGCGGACAAGCCGTGGGCGAAGATGGAGATCCTACCCGTGGAGTAGCCAAGGATCTGTCCAGACCAGCGGCGCCCCGCTCACGTCCTACACAAAAATACTCTTTTCTTTCAAGATAGTTAGGCGAAAATAGGGCGCGCCCGTAACTGTCCACAGATATGTCCATGCTAGTGTCCATGGCAACGTCCATGGCTCAGGCTCAGCGGGCCCCGTCACGGCGGTTTCAACCGCTCCTACCCGAAGAGCGCGCGAGCCGAGGACTTCTCGAGCAGGCGGCAGCTCTCGTGACGGAGGGCCATCGACTGGAGGCTGCGTCGCGAGGGCTTGGTGATGCGCTTCGGCCTTTGCTCCGCTCGATGAACAGCTACTACTCGAATCGCATCGAGGGCCAGCACACGCGCCCTGTCGACATCGAGCGCGCGCTCACTCAGAGCTTCGATGCGGATCGCGAGCTTGCGCGCAAGCAGCGCCTCGCGGTTGCGCACATCGAAGCAGAAGCGGCGCTCGAAGCGACGTTGCCGCCGGAGCGCAGCGCGCTCTACGCACCGGAGTACGTCAAGCACATCCACGCCGAGCTCTATCAGCGCCTTCCCAAGGCCGATCGGAAGGACCATGCAGGCGCCGTCGTCGTGCCGGGCGCGTGGCGTGAAACTCAGGTCACAGCGGGCAACCACCTTGCTCCGCCGCCCGGGGAGATCCCCACGTTCCTCAACGAATGGCAGGGCGCATACGCCACCGCTCCTGGGATCGAGCAGTCCGTCGTGGCTGCGGCGTGCTCTCACCACCGGTTGACCTGGGTTCATCCCTTCCTCGACGGCAACGGCCGAACCGCGCGCCTCCACACCCATCTCGTTCTGACGGCCCTCGGCCTCACGCACGGCATCTGGTCACCACTCCGTGGCATGGCCAGCGACCAAGAGGGCTACTACGCACGGCTGAACAACGCCGACCTCGAGCGGCGCAACGACTTGGACGGCCGCGGACCGCTTTCGCAGGAAGGGCTCGTCGCGTTTGCGAGCTGGCTGCTCGACGTGTGCCTCGATCAGGCGCGCTTCATGCGGGAGCTCTTAGGGCTCGAAGCGCTCAAGGAACGGATCCGCGACCTATTGCTGTGGCTCGAGGCGCATCCCTGGCAGATCGGCAGCGAAAAATCGGTGGTCAAGGGCGAGGCGCTCGAGGCCCTGCACTACGTCGCGATCTTCGGAGCCATCGAGCGCGCTCGCTTCACGGCGATGACCGGCTTGCCTCCCCGGACCGCGCGCCGGGTCCTCACGAGCCTGCTCGATTTCGGCGTGCTGTCGTCCGCTGGTCCTCGCGCGACGGTGAGGTTCTCGGTACCCCTTCGGAGCTTGCGTTTCGTATTTCCGCGACTCTGGCCCGAAGCCGAAACGGACAGCGCGTAAGCCGGGGCGGGGCTAGGGTCAATTCAGCGTGGCGATTCGACAAGACTACATCGAGCGGATGATTCAGAAGCTCGCGGAGACGATCGCGCGAGCGCTAGGGATCGCGCGGAGTGGACAGCACGAGGAAGGCCTCACGCTCGTCGAAGATGCTGTCGCCTCGGGGTTTGGGCTGCCGCTCTCGATGTTGCTCGGGCTCACGCCGGAGACGGTGCGCTCGCTCATTGGGGAGGAACGAGTGCCGGCGCTCGTGGAGGCGCTGCGGGCTTACATAGAGATGTCGAAGCTCGCGGGGCGCGGGGCGGAGGCGCGGGCGTCGGAGCGATTGGTGAATGCGTTGGACAAAGGGCGCTGAGAACTAGACACCGGGTACATCGTGCCGCGCCGAACGGGTGCCACGCCTCGGCCGAAGTACGATGACGGCAACCAAGACTTCGCATCGTCGCCGCGCCATCTGCGCGCACTATCGATTCTACGTCGCCACGCAAGCGCAGGCGGCGTACGACGTCTTGTACCTTCGAATCTTCAGTACCTTCCACATACCTTCGAATCTTCTTGACGTGATCTTCGAAGGACGCCGTGGCGCACGCACGGACCTGCGCAGAAATCGCCGCCAGCGCCTCTCTGGGCCCTGCCTTCGAGCGTTCGCTTCACCAGGTGTTCGCCGCGCTGCTCGAACACTTGGCCGAGGTCGACGCGCGCGGTCTCCATCGCACTCGTGCCTGTTCGAGCCTCTACACCTATTGCGTCTACGAGCTGCGTTTCTCCGAGGACGCAGCCGCTCGCCGTTCCGCTGCCGCGAAGTTCGCTCGTCGTTTTCCCGCGATTCTTGGCGCCGTCGCCGC
>DATMCL010000306.1:0-5659 GCA_035558375.1 Polyangiaceae bacterium | reverse complement strand
CTCGCCGTCCGGAACGCCCGCGTCCGGCACCGGGTCAGGAACGAACACGTAGTCGTCACCGCAACCGAAAACGACAAGCGCACCCGCGATCGCGAGCCAAGCATGCCGCACCCAAGGAGTGCGTCGATTATTCACTGCCGCCGAGTCTACCAGTGCGCGGCAGCGGCGCTCGCAAAAGCGCTGACTCTTCTCAGAATCGGTAGTCGAGCGACACGCCCGCGAGCGCGTTCGGAGCACTCGGAGTCACGAGTAAGCCTGCCTGTGCAGGTGCTTTTTTCTTCTCAGTGAGGATCAGCGCGGTGGCGGTCCCGACGCATGCAACGCCGATCACGCCGGTGATGATGGTCAACACGTTGTAAGTCTTGAGGCGATCGTACGTCGGCTTGTTGGACTCCGGGCATTCGTTGTGGACTGGACAGTCCCTGTTCAGCTCGGCCGCGGTCGCCTGACGCAACGCGAAAAACACGCCCGTTCCGACCAAGGCGGCCACGCCAACGCCGCCCACGACATACGGAATGGTGCGATTTACCGGAGCTTGCTCTTTGATGACGACGACCTTCTGGCCCTGTTCGTCCGGCGTCGGAGTCGGCTCGGGTTGAAGCTCGAGCGTGACGTGCGTGACCTCGCGCTCCTTGAGCTCGACCGTCGCGTTGAAATTGATGAACCCGGGCGCGTTCGCCGTTACCGCGTGCGGTCCTGGATCGAGCGGGACCTCCACGCCGACCGAGCTCGCACCGAGGTCGACGCCGTCGAGTTGCACCGCGGCGGCGTCGGCGCCTGCGCCGCGCTCGATGAAGAGCTTCGGAATGCGCGCGCGCAAGCTCGTGACGGCAGTCTCGACCTCCGCCTTGAAGTCCGCGCCCACCTGATCGGCTTCGTTCTGCGCGAGCTCATAGCCGCCGAGCGCGGTGACGAGTCGTCCAAGGCCTTCCTCGCAGTAAGCGATGTGGAAACGAACCTGCGGCGTCATGCGCACCCCGCCGACCTCACGAAACTGCTGCAGCGCTTCGGACCAGTTGCTCGCCTGCTCGAGCTCGATACCGCGCTGGAACTGCGAGCGCGCCTTCTTCAGCTCGGCCGGCGTCGGCCCGTCCGCGCGCGCCGTGCCGGGGGCGGCGCCTACGGCGGTGGCGAAGGCAAAGGCGACGAAGAGCGGAGCGAAGCGCCGAAGAGTCATCAGTTCGAAGCCGGCTGTACCATGACGGAGTACTCTGCCGACATCGCCGGAGCATAGTTCCAGGTCCATGCGATTGTCACGGTCCCTGCCGGACGCGGCGGAGTCACGCCTCCGTAGGCAACGACCGTGTTGCTCGAGACGTTTTGGCTCATGGTGAGGGTGGACACCAAATCCGTGTCCAGGGGCGCCTTCCACCCGCTCACGTACTGCGCCGAGACCGCCGTGTAGACGACCGAGCCGCTGATCGCCACGTTGGTGGCCGCCGAAATCGAAACCGCGCCTGTTCCGGTCGTCGCATTGCCGCCGGCCACGAGCGGCGTCGTCTGGCTCACGCCGTTGAACTGTACGACGTTCGCGACGTAGAGAAGAGCACGCGGCGAGTGCTTCGTGCCGTCGACGACGAGCGTCTGGTTGCCGGAACCGGAAGGCAGATGGGTCGTTCCGGCGCCGGTGTCCGTGAGGAAGTAGAAGTACAGGTTGGCCGCGTCGTTCGTCGGGCCGCCGAGCTGGCCGAACTTGTTCATCTCGACCCCGCCGTACTTGACGCTGTCCGGCGCACTCTGCGCGAGGCCCGAGGGCCCGCTGCTGTCGCTCTTTCCGACCACCGTGACGAACACGAGCCGATTCGAGCCGGCCGCGAGCCCGTGCGTGATGTTGTTGAGCGTCGCGCCCGTGGCGTTGTTCTGCGCCGCCGGCCCGACCGTCACGTCGGCTTGACAATGGTAGGTGGTACCGCTCAACACGCAGTTGGGCAGCGCCGTGGTGCAAGCGCCACCTTGCTGGGGGCACGCGTTGCACGAAGCCGGCGTGCCGAGCGTTGCCTCGCAACCGTTGGCGTTGTTGCCGTCGCAGTTCAGGTGCGTCGAATCGCACGTCGGGGCCGCGCAGGCGCCGCCCGAACAGGTCGCCGCCGTGGCGCCGGCCTTCGAGCAGGTGCCCTCGCAGCTGCCGCAGTGGAGGATATTGCTCGACGTGTCGGTCTCGCAGCCCTCGGCCGAGGTGCAATCGTCCCAATTGTTCTCGCACCCCGTGGGCACGCAGGCCGAGTCCACGCAGCCGAGGACGGCGTGGGTGCCCGTGCAGACGTTGCCGCAACCACCGCAGTTGCTCTTGTCGTTCGTGGTGTTGGTTTCGCAGCCGTTCCCGACGCCACCGTCCGCCGCCATGACGTCGCAGTTGTTGTAGCCGGTGCCGCACGAGACGACGGCGCACGCGCCGTACTGGCAGGTGCCTTCGCCGTGGCTCACGTCACAGCTCTTGCCGCAAGCGCCGCAGTTGTCGGGGCTTTCGTAGGTGTTGACCTCGCAGCCGTCGGAGTAGCCGCCGTCCGGGTCGCCGCTGTTGCAGTTGTCCCAACCGTCGTTGCACGAGTCCACGACGCACTCGCCGGCCTCGCAGCGCGGCGTGCCGTTCGCAACCGAGCAGACGTGGCCGCAACGGCCGCAGTTGTCGACGTCCTTCGTGAGGTCGTTGGCGCATTCGCCGCTCGGGTCGCCCGCGCAGTTACCGCGGCCGTCCATGCAGTCGGTGTAGCCGCAGCCGTCTTTTTCCGTGCAGTAGGGCTCGGCGCCCGCCGGCGCGCTGCATTTCTTGCCGCATTCCCGGCAGTTCTGGACGTCGGTGACGCTCGCTTCGCAGCCGTTCGACGCGTCCGTGTCGCAATCGCCGTAGCCGTCCTCGCACTCGTCGACGGCGCATTTACCCTGCACGCATTGGGCGGTGCCGTGCACCTCCGGGCATTCCATGCCGCAGCCGCCGCAGTTCTTCGGATCGGTGCTCAGGTTCGTTTCGCAACCGTTCGTCTCGTCGGTGTCGCAGCGCGCCCAGGGCGACGCGCACATGTCGATCTGGCAGGCACCGCCGACGCACATCACGCTGGCGTGCGGCAGCTCGCACTGGTTCCCGCACTTGCCGCAGTTGCGCACGGACGTGAGCAGGTTCGTCTCGCACTCCACACTCGTGTCGCCGTCGCAGTCGTCGGTGTTGGGCGCGCAATTGAGGAGGCACTTGTGGGTGCCGGCATCGCAGGAGCCGCTCAGGCAGTCGGTGTCCACGTTGCAATGGGCGCCCACGGGGCAGCCGTCGCACATCGAGCCGCCGCAGTCGCGGGTCGGCTCGTCGCCGTTCAGGACCTCGTCATCGCAGGTCGGTGTAGCGCAGTGCTCGTTCTTGCAGGATTTGCTCAAACAATCCGTGGGCGCGATGCAGGCTTCGCCGTCCTGACAAGGCATGCAACCGCTCCCGCAGTCCTTGCCCGTCTCGAGCCCGTTCTTCACCCCGTCCATGCAGCCCGGCTCTTGGCAGTAGCCGAGCAGGCAGTCGCCCGCTTGGCAGTCGCTCGCGGTGGAGCACGGCTCCCCGAGCCCGCAGCGATCGCAATCGGGGCCGCCGCAGTCGATGCCCGTCTCGCCGGAGGCGTCGTCGACCTCCCCGTTCGTGCAGTGACTCGCTAGCTCCTTGTCGGGAACGAAGTTGTAGTCCGGCATGCACGCCACGACGACGGCGCACACCACCATGGCCCCCGCAAAAAGCGCGCGCCACGGGCGCGTAGAACCAAAGACCGACACCAGTCCAAAGGATACCAGCGTTTGGCCCCTGGGTCAGGGCCCGGCGCATCGCTTTCGGCGTACGCCGCGGGAGGATGCCTAGCTTCCGCCCATCAGCTCGACGTACTTACGGATGGACGCCCGGGACTCCTCCGACACGTTCTCGAACTCGAAACCCGTCGCGTGACGCCCCGCGCGCGCCGCCTTCGTCCAGCGCGAGGTTGCCCCCGTTCGCAGCACGCGTCCGGTTAGGGGCTCGGCAAAGCGGAAATCTCCGCGCCCGCCGGAAGGAATCCCGCGCGGGGCGATGAATTGAACGCCCCCTTCCGAAATCTCCTCGACTTGCCCGGCGACCACGTCGCCGTTCGGGAGGGTGAGCTGCGCCAGTGTCGTGTAAGGTGCGCGAGCGAAGCGGCGCTTGCCCACTGCCGCCGCCGCCCGGAACGCGGCGGGAGCGTCGGCCGGGGCCGGCTGCGGGCCCGCGGGACTCGCCGCCTTGTCCGCCTGGCTGACTCCGGTGCCGACCGAAACGCTCTGCAGGGACCCGATGCTGCCGGTGAGCGCCTGCACGACCGCCGCCATGCTCTGAAAGCGAGCGGCGGGGTCGCGCGCGAGGCAGCGCTCGACAGCGGCCACCAGATTCGCGGGCGTCCCGGGACGCAGCGTCGCGATCGACGGCAGCGGCTTGGTCGAAAGCTGGATGAGCACGTCGGCGTAGCGCCCCTCGAACGGCACCGAGCCGGTGAGGAGCTCGAACAAGATCACGCCGAGCGAGTAGATGTCGACGCGGTGATCCTGTCCCGCATCCATCTGCAGCGCTTCGGGCGCCATGTATTCGGGCGTGCCGACGATCGAGCCCACCTGGGTGAGCTTCGTCTTGGGCTCGCCGTCCGACCCGGGCAAAAGCTGCGCGATGCCGAAATCGAAGAGCTTGAGGTTGAAGGTGCCGGTCGGCAGCACGAACACGTTGTCCGGCTTGAGATCGCGGTGGATGACGCCCTTCTGATGGCAGTGCCCCGCGATCTCGGCGATCCTGAGGCCAGCGAAAGCAACCTCCTCCCAACCGAGCTTGCTGCGCGCCGCGAGCAGACCGCCGAGTGTGCGCCCCTCGAGCAGCTCGAAAACCAGGTACGGAGCCCCGCGATACTCGCCGGCGTCGACGAGCTCGACGACGCCAGGGTTCTTCGCGCGCGCGACGGCGTGACCCTCGCGCAAGAGGCGCTCGTTGACGAGCGGGTCGCCGCCCACGTCGGTGCGCGGAACCTTGAGCGCGACCTCGCGCTGCGTGACGCGATGGGTGGCGGCATAGACTTGCGCGACCCCACCCGCCGCAATGAAGCGCCGCACGATGTAACGATGCTCGACCAGCGTCCCTGGCTCGATTGTGGTTCCGACCGTCGTGCCTTCCATGGATTCCCCTAGCGAGGCCGCTCGAATTGAAGCTAGCATGAGCCCCACCTCGCCGTCCTCGCCCCCGGCCGTGAAACAGCGCTCACGCTCCTTCGGATGGCCGGCAGCCGTCGTGCTCGCCCTCGCTTTCCACACCTTGTGGGAGGGGCACGGCGTCCTCGAGCCGGCCTTCCGTAACCCCGACGTCGCCGGGATCGCTTACAACGCGCGCCTTCTCGTCTCGGGGTCACTTCCGTATGTCGACTCGGCGGAGATCAAGCCACCGGGAGCGTTTCTGCTGTTCGCGCCGCTGCTCGCGGCGGGCGGCATGCGGCTCGTGTGGGCCGCGGCGGCGCTCTGGGGCACTGCGCTGTCGGTCGCGACGGGGCTGCTCGCGGGTGCGAGCTTCGGTGCGCGCGCGGGACGCCGGGCAGTGGTGCTGCACGCGGCCTGTGCCGCGATCGCCTCGGATGGAGACATCAACTACTCGTTTTGGATGGCGACGCCCTTCGCGCTCGGCGCGGCCTGCGCCGCCCTCGCCGTGCGC
>DATMCL010000305.1:0-9707 GCA_035558375.1 Polyangiaceae bacterium | reverse complement strand
GGCGCACCTGCTAGCGCCGGTCGACTTCGCCTGGCTGGCGGCGTTCCGCATCATCTACGGCCTCCTGCTCGCCGTCTCGATGGGCCGGTTCCTCGCCTACGGCTTCATCGACACCTTCTTCGTCGAGCCGCGCTTTCATTTCAAATACTGGGGATTTGCCTGGGTCGAGCCGCTACCCGGACCGCTCCTGCACGCGCTGTTCGCGCTGCTCCTCGTGCTCGCGCTCTGCATGGCGGTTGGGCTGTTTTATCGCGCCGCCGCGCTCTCTTTCGCGCTCGGGCTCACGTACGTGCAGCTCCTCGATGTCACGACCTACCTGAACCACTACTACCTCGCGGGACTGCTCGCGTTCCTCCTCGCTGTCGCGCCCGCGACGAAAGCGGTGGTTGCCCGCGGATGGCTCTGGCTGTTCCGCTTTCAAGTGGGCGTCGTCTACGTGTTCGCAGGGCTCGCCAAGGCCGAGAGCGACTGGCTCCTCCACGCGCAGCCGCTCGGGATCTGGCTCGGCGCGGCGACGGATCTACCGGTGCTCGGCGCGCTGTTCACGGAGCCGTGGGCGCCGTTCCTGTTCTCGTGGTGCGGCTTCTTGTTCGACACGAGCATCGTTCCGCTACTGCTCTGGGACCGGACGCGGCGGTTTGCGTTCCCGCTCGTCGTCGTGTTCCACGCGCTGACGAGCCTCTTGTTTCCGATCGGGATGTTCCCGCTCATCATGGTGCTCTCGGCGCTCGTGTTCTTTCCGCCGGATTGGCCGAGACGTCTGGCCGGCGCGGTGGGCGCCGTTTTCGGCTGGATTCCACGGGTTCTCGGCTCGCCGCCGCGGGTCGAAAGCCTGCGTCGCCACGGCGCGCCTGGCCGCTTCGCCACGACGGCGCTCGCGCTCGGTGCCTTGTATTGCGCGACCCAGCTCGCGCTGCCGCTCCGGTTCCTCGTTTATCGCGGCAACGTGCTCTGGGACGAGCAGGGCATGCGCTTCTCGTGGCGCGTGATGCTGCGCGCCAAAGGCGGCGACACGACGTTCGTCGTGCGACGCGAGCGCGACCAGCGCGTCTTCTTCGTGAGCCCGCGAACCTACCTCACCGTGCTCCAGGAGAGCGAGATGTCGAGCCAGCCGGATCTGATCCTCCAGCTCGCCCATCGCATTCACGACGACTTCGTGGCGCGCGGGCACGGCCCTGTCGCGGTGCACGTGGAATCCCGCGTATCGCTGAACGGGCGGCGCGCCGTGCCCTTCATCGACCCCACGCTCGATCTCGCGCGCGTCGACGACGCTTTCAGCCTGGCTCGGCTCGTTTTGCCACCGCCGAGCGCCGATCCGCCCCACACCCGTCCGGTCCTCTGAGGCCGGCGCTTCGCACATGGTCCGCGTTCATTCCCTACGCACGTCTTCACTCGCCTTATTTCTGACGGCGCTCGGCGTCGCCGGCCCCGCGCGCGCCGAATCACCGCCCGAGCCGCCTCCTCCACCCGTGAGCGAAGTCACGATCGCGGGGACGCGCCTGGCGCGCACGCCTGGCTCGGCTCACGTCGTCACGGAGCGACAGCTCGAGCGCTACGAGTACGACGACGCGCAAGCCATCGCGCGACAAGTCCCCGGCGTCTACGTGCGTCAGGAGGACGGCGTCGGGCTCCGCCCCAACATCGGCATCCGCGGCGCCAATCCCGATCGCAGCAAGAAGCTCACCCTGATGGAGGACGGGATCCTTTTCGGACCGGCACCGTACTCCGCGCCAGCCGCCTACTATTTCCCGCTCATGACGCGCATGACGGCACTGCGCGTCGTCAAAGGGCCGTCGGCGATCCAGTACGGGCCGCACACCGTCGGTGGCGCGATCGACTTCGTCAGCCGTCCGGTGCCCGACGGTCCCACGGCGTACGCCGATCTCGCGTTCGGCGACTACGGCTACGGCAAGGTGCACGCCTACGTCGGAGGCAACGACGGTCAGCTCGGCTTCCTGCTCGAGGGCGTGCGGCTCTGGAACGGCGGTTTCAAGGAGCTACCGAGCGGCGCGGACACGGGCTCGACGCGCGATGACTTCATGGTGAAGACCTCGTACGTCGTGGACCCGCGCTCCTCCACGCGGAACGAGCTCGGGCTAAAGCTCGCCTACGCGGACGAGGTTTCGGACGAGAGCTACTTGGGCCTCACCGACGCCGATTTTCGAGCCGATCCGTACCAGCGTTACGCCGCGAGCGCGCTCGACCAGATGAAGAACCATCGAACGAGCTTCGTGTTCACGCATCGCTTCCAGCAGAGGAACGTCAAGCTTCGCACCGACGTGTACCGCCACGACTACTCACGCATCTGGCGGAAGTTCAACCGCCTCGAAGGCGCGGATCCGGCCTCCGTGCTCCGCAACCCGAACGACCCACGCAACCACGAGCTCCTCACCGTGCTGAAGGGCGGCGACGCCACGGCGAATCCGGACACGGGTACGGGTGCCGACCTCATCTGGGTGGGCCCGAACAACCGCAACTTCATCAGCGAAGGCGTGCAGTCCGTGCTGTCGGCTTCGTTCGACCACGCTCCGGTGTCGCAGCGTCTCGAGCTCGGGTTCCGTCTGCACCACGATCAGATCGATCGGCGGCACAGCGAGAACGCGTTCGTGATGACCTCGGGCGAGCTCGTCCCGGCGAACCGGGCCGAGCTCGTCACGACGTCGCAGCTCGTGAAGTCGGATTCGCTCGCGCTTTACGCCGTCGACGCCGTGACGTTCGGCGAGCTCACGCTGACGCCCGGCGCCCGCGTCGAGGTGATTCGCTCGACCGTCGACGATCGGCTTAAAAGCACGCAAATGTCCGGGTTCGTGCGCGCATTGATGCCGGGGGTCGGCGCCTACCACGGCGTCTTGCGCGGGCTCGGCGTGCTCGCCGGAGTCTATCGGGGCTTCAGCCCGCCCGCGCCCGGCAGCGCCGAAGGCACGAAGCCCGAGTACAGCGTGAACTACGAGGCCGGGGCTCGCTACAGCGAGGGCCCCGCCCGCGCCGAGGTGATCGGCTTCTTCAACGACTATTCGAATATGACCGACGTGTGCAGCTTCGCGAGCGGCTGCACGGGCGCGAATCTCGATCAGCAGTACGACGCGGGCGCCGCACACATCTACGGCATCGAGAGCTACGTCGCGCACGAAATTCCGCTCGTCGGCAAGCTGACGCTGCCGTTCAATGCGGCTTACACGTTCACGCGCGGCATCTTCCAGAACACGTTCGTCTCCGACGACCCGAGCTACGGCTCGGTGCAGAAAGGCGACGAAATCCCCTACATTCCGCGGCATCAGCTGAACGCCTCGATCGGCGTCGAACACCCCGAAGGCGGCGGCAACGTCGCGCTCAACTACGTCGCGCCGATGCGCGAAGAAGCCGGCCACGCGCCGCTCTCGCAGTCGCTGGCAACCGACGAGCAGTTCTGGCTCGATCTAGCCGCGCGCGTTCATGTCTGGGGGCCGATCTCGCTCTACAGTACCGTGCGCAACGGGCTCGGCGGCGAGTTCATCGTGTCGCGGCGGCCGTTCGGGGCACGACCGAATCCGCCGCGCTGGGTACAGGTCGGCGCGAAGCTCGAGCTTTAGCGTTACTTGCCGCGGCGGGGGCGTTTGCCGAAGCGACTCGAGGGAGTCGGGGGCGTGCCAGGCGCCGGCGCGGGCGCAGTGGCGGGTGGAGGCGCGGGAGCGGCGGCGACCGGGGTCGGTGGCGGAGCGGGGGCGGAGGACGGAGCGGGAGCGGGCTCGAGCGCGGGAGCGGCGGCGGGCGGAGCCGGAGCGGCCGCGGGGGGAACGAGGCCGGCTGATGCCGCGGGCGCAGCGGGGGCGATCGGTGCGGCGGGCGTGGCTGCGAGGGCGCCGGACGCGCTCGACTTCGCTGGGGAGTCGGGATGGGACGGGGAGCTGGCTGCGTGGTGCGCGGGCGAGACGCCCGTCGGCGCGGGAGTCGATCCCGTTGACTGCTGGTGAGTCGCTGCGGCGGTCGAGCCCGGTGCGGCGGCTTCCGTGCGAGCGGCGGCGGGGGGCACCGCGGCGGGAAGCGCGGACGTTGCCGGGGAGGCAGACGGCGCGAGCATGAAGTACGCGACCAGGCCACCGGCGGAGGCGACACTCAGGGTTCCGAGCACAACGAGCACGGCGAGTAGACCTCGGCTCTTCGCGGGGGCCGGCGCTGCGGCGCTCGGCCAGGGTGCGACCGGAGGCGCCGTCACGCCCGATGGGACGACGGCGGGCGCAGGCATCGAGCCGCCTGCGGGCACGGCCGCCGGCATCGGCTCGGTGCGCGCGGACACCGGGGCGCGCGCCGAGGTCGGGGGGTGCGCCGAGAGTGGAACGGTATCGGCGGGCATGCCGATGGCCGTGGGCGCGCTCGAGGACGGGCCGATGCCGCCCGGGGGATACGGCATCGTCGGCTCGGTGAACGCGGCGAGGGGCTGAGTTCTCGCGCTGGTCGGCACCGTTATGCCGCCGACCGCTTGGCTTTGCGGCACGAACGCGGGTTGCTCGGGGCGCGTGCGCTCGTCGCGCGAGGCAAGGCGCGCGGTCGCGTAGGGCGGACTCCCGCTTTCGCGCAGCGCCCGCAGGTCGTTCAGCATCGTGCGCGCGTCGGGGTAGCGGGCATCGCGCGAGAACGCGAGCGCGAGATCGACGACGGCCGCCACGCCCGCCGGCGCGCTGGGCACGAGCGACGTGAGCGGTGGCGCCGGACGCGACGCCATCGCCATCAGGAGCTCCGCTTCGCTCTCCGCTTCGTGCACGCCGCGGCCCGAGAGCACGCGGAACATCGTCGCGCCGAGCGCGAACACGTCGACGCGGCCGTCGATCTCGCCGCGGCGGCCGAGCGCTTGCTCGGGCGCCATGTAGGCGAGCGTGCCGAGCGCCACGCCGGTGCGCGTCTGCTGGCGCCCGGGAACGCCGTCGAGCAAGCGCGCGAGCCCGAAATCGAGCACCTTGATGCGCCCGTCCAGCGTCACGAACAGGTTGTCCGGCTTGAGGTCGCGGTGCACGACACCGCGCGCATGCGCCACGACGAGCACGTCGAGCACCTGCTCCGCGAAGGAGAGCACCTCCTCGAGCGGGAGGCGGCCGTGGCGGCGCACGCGATCGCGCAGCGTTTCACCCTCGAGCAGCTCCATCGCGAGGAAGGCCTCGTCGCCGTCGCCCTCCCCCAGCATGCGGACGACGCCCGGATGCCCGATCGTGTTGGCCGCCTTGCCCTCGCGCAGGAAGCGCTCGCGCACCTCGCGCCGCGCGCCCATCTCCGGGTGGAGGATCTTCACCGCCGCGACGTGGCCTTCCGGCGAGCGCGCAGCGTAGACCGCACCCATGCCGCCGGTCCCGAGCACGCGCTCGAGGAGCCAGCGCCCGCCGACGCGTTGGCCGAGCCTTGCCCGGGCAACCTCCAAGTCCGAGTCCACCACAGGGTTTCTACCCCAGCTTTCGTGCGGCCTGAAGCCGGAACCCCTTCCCTCCCCCAGTCCCGCGTCACATCATCGAAAATCAGGAGCTCAGCGCGGCGTCGAGATCGATTTGTACTACGCCCGGCGCGTCCGCGCCGAGGAAACGCGCCGCAACGGCCTGGAAGCTCGCGGGCCGGTCCGTCACCAAAATCTCGAGCGGGGGCAGCGCGGAGCTGCCGGGCGCGCAGAGAATGCGCTCCTCGGCGATCCAGCGCGCGACATCCTCGGCCGTCGCGACGGCGCTGTCGACGATCGCCACGTCTTCCCCCGAGAGGCGACGCGCGACCTCGCCGATGACGGGAGCGAGCAGCGGGTAGTGCGTGCAACCGAGCACGAGCACGCGAGCCCCCGCGGCGAGCAGCGGCTCGACGTAACGCTCGACGGCGAGGCGCGGCACCTCCCCTTCGAGCCAGCCCTCCTCGACGAGGGGCACGAGCAGCGGCGCGGGGACAGCCAGCACCTCCACGCGCGTGCTGAGCCGCCCGATGGCGCGCGGGTAAGCGCCGGACAGGATCGTCCCGTGCGTCCCGAGCACGCCGATCTTCGCCGGCTCCCCGTTCCGCGGCGGGCGTCGCTCGAGCGCCTCGACCGCGGAGCGCGCGCCCGGCTCGACCACACCGAGCACGGGCAGATCCAGCTCGGCGCGCAGCATCTCGAGCGCCACGGCGCTCACCGTGTTGCACGCGACGACGAGGCCCTTCACGCCGCGCTCGATGAGGACGCGCGAGCACGCGCGCGCGTAGCGGAGCACCGTCTCGGGCGAGCGGGTGCCGTACGGAACGCGCGCCGTGTCGCCGAGGTAGACGATGCGCTCGAGCGGCAGCGCGCGCCGGAGCGCGCGTGCGACGGTGAGCCCGCCGAGGCCCGAATCGAACACGCCGATCGGAGCCTCCGGGCCTACTGCCGGAGGCAGGCGCGTCAAACTTCCTCGATGCGGAGCAGTCGCGGGCGTCCGCGCATGAACGGCTGCTTTTCGATGGCGCCGAGCGCGCGCACGACCGCACCCTCGAGGCAGGCGTGCGTGATGATGCACACCGGAACCGCGCTGCCTTTGCCGTCCGCGCGTCCTTCTTGGACCATCTGCTCGATGCTGACACCCTCGGCGCCGAGCACGGACGCGATGGTCCCGACGACGCCCGGGTGATCGCCCACGTCGAAGCGCAGGTAGTAGCGCGTGACGACCTCGGTCTGCGGAAGGAGGCCGCGCTGCTTGAGCTGGATGCCGCGCGTCATCAGGCCCGGTTGACCCTGGATCCGAGCGCGCGCCACGTCGACCAGATCGGCGACGACGCTCACTGCCGTCGGCATGTCGCCAGCGCCACGACCGACGAGCAGGCACGGACCGAGCGCGCGCCCCAGCACGAACATGCCGTTCAGGACGCCGTCGACGTTCGCGAGCACGCTCGTCTTGCGCACGAGCGCCGGGTGGACGCGGAGCTCGACCTTGTCCCCGCGATCGTGGCCGATGCCGAGGTGCTTCAACGTGAACCCGAAGCGGTCCGCGAAGGCGAAGTCCGACTCGTCGAGAGCGCGAATGCCTTCGACCACCATGCTCGAGGTGTCGACCTGCGCGCCGAACGCGAGCATCGCCATCACGACGAGCTTCTGCGCCGCGTCGTGCCCGTCAACGTCGAGCGTCGGATCGGCCTCGGCGTAGCCGAGCTCCTGCGCTTCGGCGAGGGCCGCCGCGAACGACAGGTGCGCCTCGCGCATGCGCGTGAGGATGTAGTTCGACGTGCCGTTGAGGATCGCGTGCACGCTCGCGACCGAGTCGCTCGAGAGCGCTTCGCGCAGGGTGCGGATGATGGGAATGCCGCCGCCCACGGACGCCTCGAACGCGAGGTCCGTGCCCTTCGAAATGGCGTCCGCGACGAGCGTCGGCCCGTGCTTGGCGATCAGAAGCTTGTTGGCCGTGACGACCGCCTTGCCGGCCCGCGTCGCCCGTTCGAGGTAGGTGCGCGCCGGCTGCTCGCCGCCCATGACCTCGACGACCACGTCGACGCTCTCGTCACCGAAGATGACCTCCGGATCGGTCGTGAGCCATTCGCGGCGGCACTCTGGCACGCGCGGTTTCTCGAGATTCTTGACGAGCACGTGCGTGACCTCGATCGGCGCGCCGACGCGCGGAAAGAGGAACTCGCCGTTGTCGCGCAAGAGCCTGAGCACGCCGCCGCCCACGGTTCCGCAACCGAGGAGGGCTACGCGCACGGTTTTTTGCCCGCTTGTGCTCATGGGGTCGCGGGTGACCTTAGTGGCTCGGCTTGCGCGGTCAAGGGCCTGGCCCCCTCGGCCGGAGGGGCCGGCCAGGCCTGCTCGAGAAACGACAAGCTCGGGCGCATGCGGGCCACGACGCTGCGTTTCGGAGCCGAAGCCATTTCCGAGGTCCAGGCCCTGACGCGCGGCCGGCCGGAATTGCCGGCGACCAGGCTCGGCATGCCTGTCACCGGATCGGCATCGAACACGAAAAACGAGTGATAGTGGAGCTTCTCGTCGGCGCGCGGCCCGAGGATCACGACGACGTCACCCGGTCGGTACTCGCTCCGGTGCTCGAACAGCGTGCTCAAAAACCGCGGCCGGCGCTCGAGCGCGACCTGCTCTTCCGGCGGCACCGCTCTCTGCTCGAACCACTCCGGGCGTCGCTTGGCGAGCGCCAGGAACTCCTCGACGTTGCGGCGATTGAGGGTGCCGGTGGCGTCGAAATCGACCCGCCCGATGCTGCGCGCACGCGGCTGATCCTGGGCCGCGTACCAGGCCCCGCCGGCCCGCTCCAAGGTGTCGACCACGAAATCGATGCAAACCTGGGGGACGAGCGGCCGCCCCTGCCGATCGAACACGGCATACGTGTCGCCGTTGAAATCGTAGCGCGTCGCGCCTTGGAAATACGCCTCACGCCAGTGCTGGCGGAGCTTGCCGTCCTCTTGGCCGTACTCGGTGCGCGGCTCGTCGAACGGCAGGTTCTCGTCGATGGCCGTGCGGATCATCTCGCGCACGCGCTCCCAGGCGCGCCGCCGCCGCGACGCCTGCTCACGAAATCGGGCCAGCTCCGTGGCATCCGCACCCGCGACCTCGCAGCCGAGCTCGAGGGACGCTCCCGCGCGGTCGAGCAGCGTGGGCACGTTTTTCGTGCCGTAGCGCGCCGTGGCGACGATGCCCTGCTCCGTCACGCGCTCGAGCACGATCGAATCGAAGCCGAGCGAAGCCTGCAGCGCGCCGAGCTCCACGTGCACCCGCGCCCCCGGCTCCGCGCCCTCCGCCCAGACGCGATCGAACAAGACCAGCCGCGCCGGCTTGCCCTTGTCCGGCCCGTCGCCGTACACGTAACCTCCCTCGCCGTCGCTTTCGGCGACGATTCGCGCCGCGCCGCGCTCGATGACCACGCGCGGCTCGCGGAAAAGCTGGCCGAGCGTCACGCCCTCGGCGAGCGTCGCGCCGAGCGGCGCCGTCGTGGCGTACAGGTAGCCGTCGGTGAGCAGCACGTCGCGAACGAATGCCGGAAAGTGCTTGAACGTCCCGAGCAGCTTCGCGAGCACCCGCCCCGGCATCTCGGCAGCCGCGAGCCGGCGTCGCCACTCGCGCACCACCGGGTCGCTCGACCGCGCCGCGGGGCGCTCGAGAAAGACGACCGGCGTCGCCTTGACCTGCAGCAGCAACGACGCGCGCTCGAGCTCGGAGCTTTCGGCCGAGGGCTTCGCGGGGAGCACCGAGAGTCGTCGCAAGCGCGCCTCGCACGTCGAGTCCGACGCGGCCGAGCTCCGTAGCGCGAGCGGCGCCGCGGCGGCGGCGGGGCGTGCCGGTGCCGGCGCGATGGCACCCCCCGATGAAACCGCGAGGCTCCCGGGTCGCCCGGCTTTCGACGCAGCCGAGCGCCGACCGGCCCCGTCACACGCCGTCAGGCCAAGCAGGCAAGCCCCGAGCGCGAAACCCGAGACGGCTACTGCCCAGGACGTACCAAGGTGCTCGCGGGCCCACGGACGCGCGAAAGGTCGCACGATACTACGATTGTCTTCTGCCCGAGACAGGCGCGCAAGCGCGGCGCCCGGAGCGGGTGGCTTTTGGAAACGCGCCGCCGCGCGCTTCTCATGAGACAAAGGCCGCCCATTCCGCTAGAAATGGTCGCGCTTTCGGCATGCCTCTCTCCCCAACGCCCCGTCCGCGCGCCACCAAGCGCGGCCGCCCTCACGCCCTCGGCCGGAACGCTCCGCGCACACGCCAGCGCCAGCTCACGACGCTGTGCGTCGATATCGGCGGGACGGGCATCAAGATGATC
>DATMCL010000304.1:0-5202 GCA_035558375.1 Polyangiaceae bacterium | reverse complement strand
CGAGAGCAAAGCGGTGACGGTCACGGCCGATGCACTCACGGGCGTCGAGCTCCACGAGATCGCCGACGCGACGACCACGGTGTCCGGCAGCGTTCAGCTCGTGAACGCGCCCGGCGGCGCCAAGACGAGCGTGATCCTCGTCGTCGAGGACACGTTCGACGAGAACGCCGCACGCGGTGAAGCGCCGCGCGGTCTGCGCTCGCCGGCGAGCGGAGCTCCCGACGTGACCGGCGCGTTCACGATCACGGGCGTGCCCGCCGGCAAGTACGTCGTGCTCGCAGCGTACGAGAACGACGACCTCGTCCGTGACCCCGACACGAACATCTCGGGCACCGACTTCGTCCACCTCGAGGTCACGGCCGGGGAAACGACGACGACCCTCAGTGAGTCGTTCAAGGTCACCGAAGCGCTCGCGATCGTCGGCCCCGGCAAGGACACGCCCGAAGCCGTCGCGGAAGCACCGGATCTCGTGTGGGCGGACGACTCGAGCGAAGACGGCTACGATCTCCGCGTCTTCGACGCGCTCGGCAACGAGGTCTGGCAGTCGCTCGGTCTGCCTGCCGTGAAGGGCAGCGCCAACGTCACGGTCAAGTACGAAGGGCCGCTCGAGCCCGGCATGTACTACCAATTCCGCGCGAGCTCCTGGCGTCAGTCCGGCAAGGGCGATCCCGCACCGATTTCGACGACGGAGGATTTGCGCGGGGTGTTCTACCTGCCCACACCGTGAGCGGGGCATTCGTGCGCGCCATCTCATAAAACGACGCTGGCAGCACCACGTACTCTGCGGCCCTCACTTGGCGGAGGTTCGGTCATGAGCGACGCATCGCAACAGGCACGAGCTCGGTCTGTTGCTTCCTTCTTCCCCCCCGAAGCACCCTCATTCTGTTCGCGACCGACTCCCGTCGTGCCCGCGAGTGACCACCTCCGCGGCTTCAGCGGCGAATACCCCATCGCGGAGAATGGCGAACGCTCGCTCGTGAGCCCGTCGTCGCGACCCACGCTCGCGCCGGACGAGGTCGAAGCGCTCGCGCTGATCTCGGCATCGCGTGACTCGCTCCCCCACGAGGAGATCATGGCCGAGATGATGCACATGGCGTCCGTGGGACCGTCCGTCCGGCCCCTCGAGCATGCCGAAATCGAAGCGCCGCCGCCCCTCGTGCCCTCGAACCCGCGTCGTCGCAATGCCGCGCGCGTCCTCTTCGCGGTGCTCTTCGGCGGCGCGCTCGCGCTGTTCGGGTACGCCTTCCAGCCGCGCATCTCCGCGGCGTTGCACGGCGGGGCGAGCACGCCCTCGACGCATTAGACTTCGCCCCGCGATGCGAGCACCGGACCGGCTCCGGTGCGGCGAAACGCGCGCCGCCGTCGGTGCTAAAAGGGCTCATGCCCCTTCGCGCCTACTCGCTCGCGGGTGCGGTCCTCTGTGCAGCCTGGATCGGCGCCTGTGAGTCGTCGTCAGCCGACGACCCGAACGCGGGTGCCGGCGGGACTGCAGGAGCAGCGGTCGCCGGGGCGACGGCAGGCGGCTCGGCTGGCCAGGGCGGAAGTACGGGTGCCGGGGCCCCCGCGAATGGCGGCACGGCGACGGCCGGCCGCGGCGGCACGGCGACGGCCGGCCGCGGCGGCACGGCGGGAGGACCGGCCGGTCCGGGCGGTTCCGGCGCGGCGGGCGGGGCGCCAAGCGACGACCCGTGTGACGGCCCCGACCTCGTGTGGCGGAGCGCCAACAAGACGAACTACACGTCGTATCCCGATCCGGGAAGCGAGGAGTGCGTCAAGTACAACGGCTGCATGTGGGCCGGGCAGTTTGCGGCGTGCGACGGCAAAAAGGCCGAAGACTGGGTCGCCTCCCACAACATCGTTGCAGCCTTCCCCGACTTCCGCGAGCTAGAGCTGCATGATCTTTGCTTGCGCAAGGGCGACAAGACCATCGTGGTCACCGTGCTCGACACCTGCGGGGATAGCGACTGCGACGGCTGCTGCACGGAGAACCGCGGCTCCGCCGACCAGCTCATCGACGTGGAGTCGTACACGAATGACCGCTGGGGCGTCTCCGACGGCGCCATCGAATGGGCAGACCTCGGCGTCACGACCGGCGACGGCTGCGGGGGTTGATTTTTAGCACCCCTGCCCTGGAACGTTGTGGAAATAGCCCGCGGCACAGCGTCAACGCGAGGGGTGACGCGGCGCGACTTGTCCGGTACGACGCTGAATCCATGACTGCGCGGTATGGCTCGAAATGATTGGCGGCGCGGGCGCGATTGGTGTTGATTGTGGGCTATGCGGTGGTGCGGGATGAGGACAATTGCGTCGACTGCTTTGCTGCTCGCCTTGCCGGCGTGCGCGAGCGAGGCACTGGACCCGCACGGTGAACCGGCGGCGCGGACGAGCTCCGCGCTCACGATGACCTCGAGCGAGCTCCTCGGCAGGCCGACGGATCACTCCGTCACGGTCAAGGCCATCTTCGACATGGCGGTCGAGGCGTACGTCGAGCTCGGCACGAGCTCGGGAAGCTACTCCGGGAGCACGAGCGCGGCGACGTTCCCGGGTGGATTCGTCGAGGTCCTTGCCGACGGTCTCGCGACGAACACGCTCTATTATTACCGGCTCCGCTACCGCCAGAGCGGCGGGCCCGGCGAGTTCTCCGCCGGCAGCGAGCACACGTTTCGCACGCAGCGCGCCGCGGCGAGCACCTTCACGTTCGACATTCAGGGCGACTCGCACCAGGGGTTCGCGCCGTTCTACAGCAGCAGCCTGTACGACGTGACGATGCACAACATCGCGAACGACAAACCGGATTTCCTCTTCGATCTCGGCGACACGGTGAGCACCGACGACGCCACGGAGACGACGGCCAGCGTGAGCCAGAAGTACACGGCGCAGCGCAATGTCTTCAGCATCGCCTCGCACTCGGCGCCGGTGTTCCTCGTGCTCGGCAATCACGAGAACGAGGAGGGCTGGAACCTCGACGACATGGGAACGAGCATCGAGAATTCGCTGCCCGTGCTCGGAGCGAACGGGCGCAAGCGCTACTTCGCGAACCCAGTGCCGGACTCCTTCTACACCGGCAACGGTGACACGCTCGCCCAGATCGAGGGCGACCACCTGCGCGGCGACTACTACGCGTTCCAGTGGGGCAGCGCACTGTTCGTGGCGATCGATCCGTTCTGGTACACGACGCGCAAGCCCTACGCGGGCGGAACCGGCGGCGAGAAGCAGGACGAGGTCGTCGGCGAGCGCTGGGACTGGACGCTCGGCAAGACGCAATACGACTGGCTCAAGCAGACGCTCTCGACGAGCACCGCGCCGTTCAAATTCGTCTTCGCACACCACCCGACCGGCGGCACGACGGACTACATCCGCGCCGGGGTGCTCGGCTCGAAGTACTGCGAGTGGGGCGGCTACGACATCGACGGCACGACGTACTCCTTCGATACGAAACGTCCGGGCTGGGGCATGCCCGTGCGCGATGTCCTGTCCGAGAACGGCGTCACGGCGTTCTTCCACGGCCACGACCACGTGTTCGCGATGGAGGAGCTCAACGGCGTCGTCTACCAGGAGCTGCCGCACGCGGCGAACCCCGACTACGGCACGGGCTTCATGACCAATGCGACCGACTACGCCGGCGCCGTCATCGTCAACAACTCGGGCCACCTGCGCGTGACGGTGTCTCCGACGCTCGTCACGGTCGACTACGTGCGCGCCTTCCTCTCCGGCGGCGGGACGAACGGCGCCGTCGCTTACAGCTACACGATCTCCCCCTGTAAAGCCGCGCACAGCGACGGCAAGGCGTGCGACGACGGCAACGCTTGCACGACCCTTGACACGTGCAACGCCGGGGCTTGCCAGCCGGGCACCGCGGTTTCGTGCGACGACGACAACGTCTGCTCGGACGACAGCTGCAACCCGAGCACGGGCTGCGTCCATGCGAACAACAGCGCGCCCTGCACCGACGACGACTCGTGCACCACGGGCGACGTGTGCAGCGGGGGCGCCTGCGTCACTGTCCCCGTCGCGTGCCCCGCGAGCGACGAGTGCCACGCCGCCGGCCTCTGCACGAACGGCGCGGGCTGCTCGAACCCGACGGCGACAGACGGGTCGCCCTGCTCGGGCGGCCAGTGCTTGGCCGGTGTGTGCTCACCCTCATCAGGGAGCGGGGGTGCCGGTGGCGAAGCCGGAGTCGCTGGCAACCCGGGGCCCGAAGGCGGCGAAGGCGGCGAGGGCCATGCGCACGGCGGCTCGCAGGCGGTGGGCGGCTCGCCATCGACGGGCGGCACAGGGGCGCACGGCGGCTCGCACGCGCGCGGTGGCTCTCACTCGGTCGGGGGCTCGAGCGGACCTGGCGACGCCGGAGAGACCAACGCACCCGGCGAATCGGGCGCCGCCAACGCGCGCGGCGGCACGCACGGCTCGGCCGGCTCGGCTCACGGAGGAACCAAGTCTTCTTCCGGCGGAACGAACGCGGGCAACGGCGGAGAACCCGACGACGTCCGAGGCGGCTCCGGCGGGCTCGCCGGAAGCACAACGGCCGGCCACGGTGGCACGACGCGAGGCCGAGATTTGGGCCCCATCGGCACTCGCAGCGGCTGCGACTGCAGGGTCGCCGACGGCGGGGCGCGAAGCTCGGGCGGCTGGGCAGCACTCGGGCTCGGTCTGGCTTTCGTGCGTCGGCGCAGGCCTCGCCGCTCGCTCGGCGCGGCTCACAGCAAATAAAAACCCCGTCTCATGCGTATCACTCGGACACGGAGGTCCGGATGCGCCCATTTCAGTCCTGCTTCATCGCCCTTCTCCTGAGCGCTGCGTCGCTCGCCGGCTGTAGCAAGGGCGGTGGCCACGACCCGGGGGCGTCGGTTCCGGTCGCGGTGCCACAGCAGCCGAGCGCAAAGCTCGAGGCGCTCGCACGGCGGGCGCTCGACGATTTCTCGTTGGCGGACGAGCTCCGCGCCGAGGGACCACTTGGACTCGACGCGCTTTTGTCGCAAGCGACGCAAGCAGGACGCCTCGATGCAGCGCTCGATCCGCTGATCGATCGCGTCGCGGGCCAGCGCTACGCCCGTTACTCGGGGCTCTACTGGTACACGGATCTCGACGCGGCGGTGGAGCGCGCGGAGGCCGACCACAAGCCCATCCTCAGCCTGCGCCTACTCGGCGACTTGCGCGATGACTTGTCGTGCGCGAACAGCCGCTACTTCCGGGTGGTGCTGT
>DATMCL010000303.1:0-2306 GCA_035558375.1 Polyangiaceae bacterium | reverse complement strand
GGGGGCGTAGAAGCGGATGCCGTGCAGGGGGCCCGTGAGGACGACCGGCGTCGCAATGCCGAGGACGGGCGCGTTGGTGCGGAAGGGGATGTTGCGCGTGCGGAGCTCGCTGAGGCACTCGGCGCCGCCCGGGATGGGGCTCGCGGTGCTCGTCGCGATGGGCTCGAGGGGGACGCTCGGCGGCACGGCGGTCGACGGGCCCGTCACGGTCTTTGCGAGTGAGGGGGCTCCGGGGTGCGAGGAGGACGGCGCCGCACCGAGCTCCGTCCCAGGCTCCGCTTGTTGTTCCCACGCGGCGAGCGGGAGCTCGGCCGTCGGCTTGGGGAGGGGCGGGACGGTCGCGCAGGCTGGGAGCGCTGCCGCCAGAAACGCAAAGGTCCGCCCGGTCACCTGAGAACTGTTCCACGCGCCGGGCCGCCGGGCCAAAAATTGCCGGCGTGGAACGGCTGGCGAATTCGCCGTCGGCCGGTGCTGGACCGAGCCCGCCCCTAAAAAATCAGCCGTCCGAGCGCGGCCCCGGCTCGATCGCCCGTGTGAGCTCGCGCACGAGCACCGTGGCGTAACTCCCCGAGGGCAGCTCGAAGCCGAGCCGCAGGCGATCGGGCTCTTCGGTGACGGCCCACGCGCCGGGACGCACGAGGAGATCGCGGCGCGTGCCGGGCGCTTGGCGGCCGAGCTCGTTGAGCGCGGTTTCGCTCAAGCCGAGCTCGGCGAGGACGTCGGCTTCGAGCTTCGCGGCGTCGGCTTGCGCGGCGCGCATCTTGGGGCCGGGCATCGGGCCTGTGAGGACGAGATCGCCCGAGGCGAGGCGCGGCATTTCGCGTTCGAGATTTTCGACGACGAAGGACGCGCCCGCGTTGTTCAAGCGCACGACTTCGCCGAGGAGCAGGCGCCCGACGCCAAGTGTGATGCGTAGCGTGGCGTAGCGGTTGAAGATCTCGGATTGGAGGGCGCTCGCGTAGAGCTTCGAGAGGAAACGCTCGCGACCGCGGGGTAGCGGCGTCGTTCCGCTGAGCCAGGCGACGGCGTCCGCGACGTTTCTGCCGTTGCGACCGAAGCGCTGCGGGCCGAAGTAGTTCGCGTGGCCTCGCTCGGTCATGCGCTCGAAGATGGCGCGGGCATTCGCGGCGCTGCCCGGCGCGACGCCGACGAGGCCGATGCGAAAGCGGTTGCCGCGGAGGTGCCCCGTGCGGAGCTTGTTGGTGTGGCGCGACGCTTTCACGAGCTTGAGCTCGGGCGGGAGCTCCCAGGTTTCCGGCGCGGGCGCGCGGGCGGGCACGGAGAGCCATTGCGTGGTGATGCCGTGGCGATCTTTCATGCCGGCGTAGCCGATGTCGCGCTCGGGCGTGCGGGTGGCGCGCGAGATCGCGAGCGCGGCGTCGCGCGTGTTCATGCCGCGCTTTTCGATGAGGACGTAGAGGTGGTCGCCCGTGCCGCTCGGCTCGTACGCGGGGAGCTCTTCGACGACGAAGTCGGCGAGATCGGGGCCGATGGCGCCGCCCGTGCCGGGCAGGTCTTCGGTCCAGAGCGGGGGCTCGTGCGGGGTGAGGGTCACGAGCGTTTGCCGAGCAGCGATTCGAGCGCGTGGAGCAAGTCGTCACTCGCGGAGTCCCTGTCGAGCGATTCGAGCTCCTCGATCCCGAGGATGAGCAGCTCCGGATCGGAGCGGGATTCTGCCTCGCGTACCATTTCGAGCACGCCGGGCGGTGGGGGCGGCACGCTGTGGGCTTCCGGACCCTGCGTGCACTCGATGACTACGGCGCCGATGTTGTCGCGCCCGCCCGCGCTGTTCGCGGCGGCGACGAGGTTGTGGACGACGGCTTCGAGATCCGCCTTCTCCTCGAGCAAGGGGGCAATCGCCTGGGCGGAGAGCATGCCGCTCAGGCCGTCGCTGCAGAGCAGGTAACGGTCGCCCGCGACGACGGCGTACGAGCGCATCGAGACGCGGAGCTTCGGATCGATGCCGAGCGCGCGCGTGACGATGTTTTTCGGCATGCGCTCGAGCACGGTGTCGTCGAGCTCCGGCCGCTGCTCGATCACGTCCGTGAGCAGCGAGTGATCCTGCGTGAGGAGCTCGAGGTGCCCGCCGCGCATGCGGTAGCAGCGGCTGTCGCCGACGTGGCCGACGTGCATGAGCCCCGAGCGCGGCGAGAAGCAGGCGGCGACGACCGTCGTGCCCATGCCCTTGTGCGCGGGCGAGCTCTTCGCGATCTCGATCACGTCCTTGTTGGCCTTCAGGATCGCGCCCGAGAGCCGGCGCGCGCCCCCGGGAATGCCGAAGCGGTCGAACTCCGGCAGCTCGTGCG
>DATMCL010000302.1:0-5703 GCA_035558375.1 Polyangiaceae bacterium | reverse complement strand
CGCCGCGACGATCAGCGCCGCGCGCCACGAGAGCGTGAAGGCGAGCAGCACCAGGACGACCAGCACCGCGCCCTCGGCGAGGTTGTGGAAGACGGTCGTGAGCGTCGTGCCCACGAGATCCGAGCGGTCGTAGAAGGCGGTGACCTTCACGCCGGGCGGCAGCACGCGGTCGTTCAGCTCCTTGAGCTTCTCGCGCAGGCCTGCGAGCACGACGGAGGGGTTCTGCCCGCGGCGCATCAGCACGATGCCTTCGACGGCGTCCTCGTCGAAACCGCGCGTGACGACGCCTTGGCGCGGCTGGTAGCCGTCGCTCACCTGCGCCACGTCCTTCACCGTGACGGCGACGCCGGCGTGGTAGCCGACGCGCACGCGCTTGACGTCGTCGAGCCCGTTGAAGATGCCGAGGCTCCGGATCACGAACATTTCCGAGCCGCGCTCGACGTAGCCGCCGGTCGCGTTGGCGCTCGCCTTCTCGAGCGCGGCCGAGATGTCGCCGAGCCCCACGCCGAGCGCCGCCATGCGCGTTGGATCGGGCTGGACGTGCACCTCGCGCACGAGGCCGCCGTACGAGACCACGTCGGCCACGCCGGACGCCTGCAGCAGCTTCGGCCGCACCACCCATTCCTGGAGGGTGCGAAGCGTCATCGGATCGGCGTCTTTGCCGGTGAGCGTGTAGCGGTAGACCTCGCCAATCGGCGTCGCCATCGGCCCGAGCGACGGCTTCACCCCCTCGGGTAGGTCCGCGTCCGCCATGCGCTCGACCGTCTGCTGCCGCACGCTCAGCGGATCGACGCCATCCTCGAAAGTGAGCGTCACGAACGAGAGCCCGAACAGCGAGATGCTGCGCAAGCGCGCGAGCCCGGGCGTGCCGTTGAGCGCGCGCTCGAGCGGCAGCGACACCCGGCGCTCGACCTCTTCCGTCGGCTGCCCCGGAAACAGCGTAATCACCTGCACCTGCGTATCCGTCGGATCCGGAAACGCCTCGATCGTCAGGTTCGAGAAAGCGTAATACCCCCAAGCCCCGAGCACGGCGGCAAGCACGAACGCGAACAGTCGGTTCGTGAGCGAGAATTGGAGCAGACGTTCAAGCATTAGCCGTCAGTCCTCATGTGCTCAGATCAATCTGGTTATCCAAAAGCACGGCGCCTTGTTCGACCACCGTCTCGCCAGCCTTGAGCCCGGACAAGACCACCACTTTCCCGTCGCGCTGCGGGCCGCAGACGATGTTGCGGCGCACGAAGTGGCCGGCTCCCTCGAGCACGTACGCGTATTGCTTGGCACCGTCGGAGACGAGCGCGGTGGCCGCCATTTCGACGGAATTCGCGCCGGGCGGCGCGCGGAAGGTCACTTCCGCGAACATGTTCGGACGCATGCGACCGTCCTTGTTCTCGAGCTTCACGCGCACCGCGACCGTGTGCCGCTCGGGATCGACGACGGAGGACACGCGCTCCACGGGCGCTTCGACGGAGAAGCCCGGCAAGGAAGGGCTCGTCACGCGCGCCGTCGTTCCGGTCACGACGCCTGCCGCGTCGGCCTCGAACAGATCGGCGAGCACCCAGACGACGTCGAGCTCGGCGACGCTCACGAGGCTGTCGTCGGTCGTCACCTGCTGCCCGGGCAGCACGCTCTTCTCGATGATCACGCCGTCGCGCGGGGCGACGACCGTGAACTCGTTCTCGCCGCGGGTCGAAACCTTGAGCGAGGAGAGCTTCATCTTGGCGAGCTTCAGCGCGAGCTCGGCTTGCTTTTCCTGCTGATCGCTCTCGAGCTCGTCCTTGGCGGGCAGCGCGCGAGCCTCGACCATCGCCTTGACGCGCTCGTAGGCGGCACGCGCGACCTCGAGATCCACGGCGGCTTTCTGCTGCTCCGCGCGGAGCGCCGCGATGTCGGGGCTCGCGACGGCGAAGAGCGGTGCCCCGGCCTTCACGCTCTGTCCGAGCTCGACCGAAACCTGCGTCACGCGGCCCGAGAGGGGCGAGCCGACGCGCGATGCGACGGCCTCGTCCACACGGAAGCGCGCCGGAAACGAGTCGCTCCAATGCTCGCGTGCTGCTTCCGCCTTGCCGAGGCGCAGCGCCTTCCACTGCGGCGCGCTGTTGGCGAGGGTCACGCTCTCCTTGTCGACGCGCATGCCAGGCGGCGGCTGCGCTTCGGCGGGGAGCTTCCGGTGAAACAACGCGGCGGCCACGATGGCGACGCCGGCGACGACCAGTGCAGCAAGCACCCCCGACGCACGCGGCTTGCGCGCGTGCTCGGTCACCGCAACGGGTCGTGATGAAGCCTCTTGAGTCATTGGTTTCCTTGATGAGCGGGCACGGCGAGTCCGAGCACGCGGTGAAGCTCGTTCTTCACCGTAAAGAGCTCGAAGCGCTGATCGAGTCGCGTGAGCGTGAGGGCGATGTGGCTGCGGCGTGCGAGCAAGAAGTCCGTCATGCTCGCGCCGCCCTGGTGAAACGCCTGCTCGGCGGCGGTCAGAACCGCGTCGGAGCGCGGCAGCGTCTCTTTGATGAGCACGTCGATGTTGGCTTCGAGCACGGCTTTTCGGCTCAAGAGCCCCGCGAGCGCGGCGCGCGCGTCCACGAGCAGTGCGCGGCGCTCATCCTCGAGCTCCACGGCGTGTTCGTTCGCTTTGCGCGCGTCGTGCTGGCCGCGGTCGAACACGGGGAGCGGCAGCTCGAGCCCGAAGTTCAACGTGTTCATGTTGTCGCCCGAGACGATGAAGCGGTCGTGCACGTAGCCGACACGCGCGGTCACGTCGGGGATGGCGCGGTTCGACGCGAGGTCGGCTTCGCGGCGCGCCGCGCTCGCCTGGAGATCGAGCGACCGGAGATCGGAGCGAGCGTTCAGGCGGTCCTCGCTGCCCGCGCCCGTGAGCGGCAGCGCGTCGCCGAGATCGTCTTCGGTGACGCCCTCGAGATCACACTCGGCGCCGAGCGCCGCGCGGCATTCGGCGCGCGCCGCGGTGTACTCGGCCTGGTTGCGCGCAAACTCCGAGCGCAGCGCCGCGAGATCGAGCAAGAGCCGGTCGTAGTCCATGCCGCTCAGCGCTTTTTGCTCGAGGCGGGTGCGCTCGAGCGTCGCGGCGCGCTCGGCGTCGGTCAGCGATTCCTGCAGGATTCCGAGCCGAAGGCCCAGGTGGACCGCGGCGCCGAGCGCGTCGCGTGCGGTCGTGACGCGGTCGGTGAGGGTGCTCGTCACGTCGAGGCGAGCGGCTCGCTCGCGTAAGGCTGCCGCGTCTTGGCGGGGGCCGCGCTTGCCGAGCTCGAAGGTCTGGCTGAGCCCGACCCCGTAGATGGCCGTCTCGCCGAACGTGAGCCCCGGGGGCGTGGTGGCAGTGATGGGGATGTTCGAAAGACTCGCGTCGAGCACCGGATTCGGGAAGAGGTGGCTCGACGCGACGTCGGCGCTCGCCTGACGGGCACGAGCGCGCGCGGCGCGAACCACGGGGCTCTGGTCGCCGAGCCAGCTCGCGAGACCTTCATGATCCCTGAGCAGCCGATGCGCAGAAGCGGTGCGGCCGACGGCGGGAGTCGCAGCGCCCTTCGACTCGAGAGCGTGGGCGGGCGCCGTCACGGCGAGCACGAGCGCGAGCCCGACGCACTGAAACGCGCGAGTCGGGGCGGCGGGCGGGGAGATCCTGGGCATCGTCCGCTCCCGGTAGAGCAGGCTTCGTGCCCAATCCCTGATCTCAATTAAAACGCGCGGTTACGGTTTTGTGCCCCCGGGCCGACCGAACATTTCTTGAAGCCCACATTATAGATTCTTCCATCCGCACCCGCCGCATCGACTGCTACCGACTCGTCACTCGGGGGTCACATCTGCGGGTTATCGCCTTCGACCGCAATGGCTCGCATTCTCGTCATCGAGGACGAGGCCGACATTCGGCAGGTGCTCGATTACAACCTGGCCGCCGCGGGGCACGAGGTTTTGGCGGCTGCCCGCGGGCAGGACGGCCTAAGGCTCGCGCGCGAGCAGCGGCCGGACCTGATTCTGCTCGACCTCATGCTGCCCGACATCTTGGGTACGGAGGTGTGCCGGGCCATCAAGGACGATGTCTCGATGCGGATGACGCCGGTCATCATGCTCACCGCCAAAGGTGAGGAGATCGATCGCGTCGTCGGCTTCGAGCTCGGCGCGGACGACTACGTCACGAAACCTTTCAGTGTGCGCGAGCTCGTGCTGCGGATCCGCGCCACGCTGCGCCGGAACGAGGGCAAGGCCCCGGACTCCGCCGTCGTCGATTTCGGAAACCTGCGCATCGATCGCGACGCTCACCGCGTCTGGGTGGAAGATCAAGAGATCGAGCTCACGGCGCTGGAGTTCAAGCTCCTCGTGACGCTCTACGATCGGCGAAACCGCGTGCAGTCGCGGGGGGCCCTGCTCGATCACGTCTGGGGCATGGACACGAAGATCGCGACGCGAACGGTCGACGCCCACGTGAAGCGGCTGCGCGAGAAGATCGGCGCGGCGCGGGACTACATCGAGACCGTGCGCGGGGTCGGGTATCGCTTTGCGGAGACCCCACAAGGTCCGCTGAGCGACAGCGTCTGACGGCGGGGCGGGGTGGGGGATGGGGAGCTTGGAGGGGCCACTGCACACCGTAGCGGTCGCGACAGAGGGATGTCACACTGCCGTCACATCCCAGCGTTACCAAAGGCTCGAGATGACCCGCATTCTAGTCGTCGAAGACGAGCCCGACCTGCAGAGGGTCCTTGACTACAACCTCCGCCAGGGCGGGCACGAGGTGACCGTGACAAGGCTCGGCCTGGAGGGCGTGAAGCTCGCCCGTGAGCAGCGGCCGGACCTCGTCCTCTTGGACCTGATGCTGCCCGACGTTTCCGGGACGGAGGTCTGCAAGCAGCTCAAGGACCATCCGGGAACGCGCGGTACCCCCGTGATCATGCTGACGGCCAAAGGCGAAGAGATCGACCGCGTCGTGGGCTTCGAGCTCGGCGCGGACGACTACGTCGTGAAGCCGTTCAGCGTCCGGGAGCTGCTCCTCCGCATTCAGGCCATTCTGCGCCGGGGTCGTGGAGAGGACGAAGAGCTCGAGCCGATGGTCGAGTTCGGCCGGCTGAAGATCGACCGCGGCGCCCACCGCATCTGGGTCGAGGGGGTGGAGATCGAGCTCACGGCGCTCGAGTTCAAGCTCCTCGTCACGCTCTACGACCGCCGGAACCGCGTGCAGACCCGCAGCGCGCTGCTCGACGACGTGTGGGGCATTCAGGCGGACATCACGACGCGCACGGTCGACACCCACGTGAAGCGCTTGCGCGAGAAGCTCGAGGCGGCGCGCGACTACGTGGAGACGGTGCGCGGCGTCGGGTACCGGTTCGTCGCCACGCCCGAAGAGGCGCAGGTGTGACGAGCATCCGAGCGAAGCTATTTCTGGCCGCGCTCGGGCTCGTCACGGTGCTCGTCGTCGTCATTTACGCGGCGTTTCCCGGCGCCCGTCCCAGCTTGCCGCTCGCGTCGCTCCTGGCGCTCGTGGCGGCTCTCGCGACGGCGAGCATGGCCGCGCGGCTCGTCGCGCGCGCCGCAGCCGATCTCACGCGCGTCGCCCACGGGATCGCGGCGGGCAACCTCGAGGTGCGGCCCCAAGCGACGGGGCAGGCGGAGCTCGGCGAGCTCGGCCGCGCGCTCGACCGCGTGGCGCGCGAGCTCGCAACCACGTTGACGGAGCTCACCGTCGAGCGCGATCGT
>DATMCL010000301.1:0-7748 GCA_035558375.1 Polyangiaceae bacterium | reverse complement strand
CATCTCGAATGGCGGGTCCATCTCGAACGGCGGGTCCATCTCGAACGGCGGGTCCATCTCGAATGGCGGGTCCATCTCGAACGGCGGGTCCATCTCGAACGGCGGCTCGGCGGGCATGGGCATGGGTAAGGGCGGCGGATCCGGCACGATGGGCGGCGCCGGCAAGGCGTCGGGCGGCAGCGCCGGGACGAACGCGACTCAAGGCGGCAGCGGTGGCACCACCGGTGGAAGCGCCGGCACCGCGCCCACGGCGGGAACGGGCTCGGGCTCAGCCGGGACGACGTCCGCAGTCTCGTGCGACACGAAGTTCACGATCGGCTCGAACGGTCTCGTGCGCGCTCCCATGGCGGGCGGTGCTTGCTGGCACGGCTATGCGAGCGCGGGCGCGGACACGCTGGTGCCCGACGGCGGCACGGCCAGCAAGACGATGCCGACGAGCTTCGCGATGTGCGGCGAGAATTGCATGCTGCAAACCGCAGGGAGCCTTTCGGCTTCGGACAGCGCCTACGCGTACCTCGGTTTCAACGTGAACGAGGACGGCGGCTCGAAGAAAACCATCACGCCCACGGGAACGGGCATCAAGGTCACGTTCAGCAAATCGGGCACGTTCAGCGTACGCGTCCAAATCTCGGCGGGCAGCGCTGCCTCGACCCGTTGGTGTGCGGACGCGGCGGCGAGCCCCGCGAGCATCCCGTACACGATGTTCAACACGGAGTGCTGGGAAGGTGGCGCTGGGACGGCGTACGCCAAGGGTCCCATCGATCAGGTCCAGCTCTCCATCCCGGGCAAGGCGGCGAGCGCAACGACGTTCGACGTCACGCTCGTCAGCGTCGAAGAGATGTGAGTCCGGCGCTCCGAGAGCGCCTGCTATCGGACGTTTCGCGTCAGCTGCTCGACGGGCAGCACGCAACGGCGGAAGCGACCGGGCTCCGGCTCCGTGAGCAACGGATCGCGCACGCGGCACGCGTCGTGAACGGTCGCGCAGCGCGGCGCGAAGCTGCATTCGGTGAACGGCTGGTCGAGGCGTGGCGGCAATCCGGCAATGGTTTCGAGGCGCCCGGCCGGGACGACGTCGAGGCTCGGTAGGCTTCGCATCAGTGCGGCCGTGTACGGGTGGAGCGGCCGAGCGAAGAGCTCGCGTGCCGGGGCGAGCTCGACGACGCGGCCCGCGTACATCACGAGCACGCGATCGCAGGTGCTCGCGACGACGCCCAGATCGTGCGTGATGAGCAGGATCGCGAGCTCTTTCTCGAGCCTGAGCTCGCGGATGAGCTCGAGAATTTGCGCCTGAACCGTCACGTCGAGCGCCGTCGTCGGCTCGTCGGCGATGAGCAGCTCCGGATCGCACAATAGGGCCATCGCGATCATCACGCGCTGGCGCATGCCGCCGCTGAGCTCGTGCGGGTAGCTGCGGAGCCGCGCGCGAGCGTCCGGAATGCGGACCCGGTCGAGGAGCGCCACGGCGCGCTCTTCGGCGTCGCGCTCGCCGAGGCCGAGGTGCAGCATCGGACCCTCGACGAGCTGCTCGCCGACGCGCAGGTACGGGTTCAGCGCCGTCATCGGATCTTGAAAGATCATGGCGATGCGGCGGCCACGCACGCGGCGGCGCTCGGCTTCCGCGAGCGCGACCAGATCCGTGCCGGCGAGCGTCACGCGACCTTTCACCACGCGACCGCGCGGTGGCAGAAGCCCCATGATGCTGAGGCTCGTCGCGCTCTTGCCGGAGCCGGACTCGCCCACGATACCGAGCATCTCGCCCTTTTCGAGGGTGAAGGAGACGCCGTCGACGGCGCGTACCGTGCCTTCGTCGGAGCGAAACTCGGTCGTCAGCTCCGTCACTTCGAGCAGCGCCGCGGACGGCATCAGCGCCGCCCCCGCGGGTCGACGGCGTCGCGCAGCCCGTCGCCGAGCACGTTCAAGCTGAGCAGCGTGAGGGCCAAGAATCCGCTTGGAAACGCGAGCAGCCACCAGAAAAAGGCGATCGGATTCACGACGCCGACCGCTTCCGAGACGAGCTGCCCCCAGGACAGCTTGAGCCCGAGCCCGAGGAACGAGAGGAACGACTCGAGGATGATCACGGTCGGCACCGTAAGGGTCGCGTAGACGGTCACGACGCCCAGCACGTTCGGTACGATGTGCCGCACGATCACGCGCAGGTCGCCGGCGCCGAGCAGCCGCGCCGCGAGCACGAACTCACGCTCGCGCAAGGAGAGCACTTGGCCGCGCACGACGCGCGCCATCGTCAGCCACTCCACGAGCCCGAGCGCGACGAAGACGGGCACCGGATTGCCGCGCGCGCTCTCCGAGAACATGAGCATGATCAGGATGACCAGGAACATGTACGGGATGCCGTACATGAAATCGACGAAGCGCATCATGACCTCGTCGACGCGACCGCCGTAGTAGCCCGCGACGGCGCCGTAGAGGACGCCGATGAGCACGCACGTGAGCGTCGCCACGAGACCGACGGCGAGCGACGTCTGCCCGCCGACGAGCACGCGCGCGGCGTAGTCGCGGCCGAGGCCGTCGGTGCCGAACCAATGGGCGGCCGAGGGCGGCTGGTGGCGGAATGCAGGGTGCGTCGTCGCCGCGTCGAGGTGGAGCAGCGCCGGCAGGATGCAGCAGGCGAGCGTCATCACGACCACGACGCCGAGCGCGACGCGCGCGAGCCGGTTCTGGCTGAGCCTGCGCCAGGCCCGAGCGCTCGGGCGATGGCTCGGCTCGCGAGCGTGGGAGCGCTGGTCGGTCACGGGCGGCTCCGTATGCGCGGGTCGAGCCACGCGTAGGCGAGATCGACGGCGAGGTTGAACGCCGTGACGAGCGTCGCGTAGACGAGCGCCGTGCCGAGCACGACCGAGTAGTCGCGGTTGATGGCGCCGCGCACGAACCACTGCCCCATGCCGGGGATCCCGAACAGCGTCTCCACCACGAAGGAGCCCGTCATGATGCCCGCCGCCGCCGGACCGAGGAACGACACGACGGGCAAGATGGCGCCCTTCAGCGCATGCCGGAGCACGACGGCCGACTCCGGCAAGCCCTTCGCGCGCGCCGTTCGGATGAAGTCCTCGTTCATGACCTCGATGGTGCCGCTCCGCGCGAGGCGCGCGATGTACGCCGCGTAGGGCAACGCCAGCGTGATCGACGGCAAGACGAGCTCGCGGAAGCCGCCCCAGCCCGCCACGGGCAGCCAGCGCAGGCCAAGCGAGAACAGCACCATCAGCACCGAGCCGATCACGAACGACGGCAGCGACAGACCGACGGCGGAAAGGACGGTGCTCGCTGAGTCGGACCACGAGCTCGGCCGGAGGCCCGCGTGCACGCCGAGCAGGAGCCCTGCAGCCGAAGCCAGCATCAGCGCCAGCAAGCCGAGCGTGATGCTGACGGGCAACGCGGGGCCGAGCAGCGCCTCGACCGTACGCCCCTGAACCTTCACCGACGGGCCGAGCGAGCCCTCCACAATCAGGCGCCGCAGGTAGATCCCGAAGAACTCGACGGCGCTCTTCGGGATCCCGAAGTGAGCGCGAAGCGCGGCCTCGACCTGCGCCGAAACCACCTTCTCGCCCGCGAAGGGACTTCCGGGCGCGTGGTACATGAGGAGCGTCGTCACGAACACGAGCAAGAGCAGCGACGGCACGAGGAACGTGAGGCGCCGGAGCACCGTCGGCGGGCCGTAGCGCCCGAGCAACGCGGCAATCGCCACGCCCGTCAGCGCCCCCGCCGGCAGGCCCCACGCCGCACGCGCGACCGCGAAACTCACGAGACCCCCGAAGAGCGCGCCGCAGACGCGCGTCGCGCGCGGAGGCAGCCACGCCACGCCGCCGAGCGCGGTCACCCCCGCCACGACCGCCAGCGCTTCGCTCGCACTCATTCGCGAGCACCTCGCCGGCCTTCGATCCACAGATCGCGCAGGCCGAGGGTCACATCGGGGCCCATCATCTCCGGTCGAAAGCCGCGCACGTAGTCGCGGATGAGACCCGCGTGGACGTAGAAGTAGACGGGAATCACCGGGAAGTCGTCGTTGCAGAGGATGGCCTCCGCTTCCCGGAATACGAGCATGCGGATCTTCTCGCGCGCTTCACGCTGCTCGGCGGGTGCGCCAGTGCGTGCCGGTACGAGCAGCGCGCGGATCGCGTCGGGCTCCTTGAGCGTCGCGAGCGTCGGCTCCGGATCGGCGATGAATGGCCGGAGGTCCCCCGCGAAGCGGATCAGGCGATCGTAGAGCTCGGAGCTGTAGCCGGTCTGGTTGTTGGGGTTGCCCGTCATCCAGCTGCCGAGGAACGTGTTCGGATCCGCGTAGTCGCCGATCCAGCCGGCGCGCGCGATGTCGTAGTTGAGCCCGCGCACGGTATCGAGGAACGACTGCCACTCTTGGTTGTACGCGGTGATATCGATGCCCAGGCCGCGCCGCAGCTGGTCGGCGACGACCTCGGCGACGCGCTTGTGATCCTCGTTGGTGTTGTACAAGAGACCGAGGTGCGGAAAGCCTTTCCCTCCGGGGAATCCGGCTTCGGCGAGCAGGCGGCGCGCTTCGGCCACGTCGTAGCGGATGCCGCTCCGTGCGGGCGAATACCCGCTGAGGCCCGGCGGGACCTGGGTCGTCGCGGGCAACTGGCCGAGCGAAAGCACGTGCTCCGTGATGACGCTGCGGTCGATGGCGAGATTCAGCGCCTTGCGCACGCGCCGGTCGTCGAGCGGGGGACGCGTGTTGTTGATGCGGAAGTAGTAAACGGAGAGGCCGGCGACGCCGTAGTAGTCCTTGCGCTTGCGGAGCTCCGGGCCGAGCTGCTTCGGAAAATAATCCGGGATCCAGTCGAGCGCGCCCGTGAGGTACTGGTTCAGATTCGTCATCTGACTCTCGCTCGGGACGAAGTCCACGCTGCCGAGCCGCACCTCGTTTCTTCCCCAATACGTGGCGCTGCGCGCGACGCGCAGGTGATCGTTGACGACCCAACGCTCGAGGCGGAACGGGCCGTTCGACACCAAGGTCGCCGGCAAGAACCAGCGATCGCCGTACTTTTCGAGCGCCCAGCGCGGCACGGGAAAGCTCGAGTGATGCGCCATGACCTGTAAGAAATACGGCGTCTCGGCGCGGAGCTCGACCTCGAGCGTCGCGTCGTCGCGCGCCACGACGCCGCGGTCGATGCCGAAATGCGCGCGCGCTTCCGCGGCGTGCGACGAAAGGTACGCGCGCCCTCGCTCGAGCCCGGCACGAAACGCGTCGAGCTCCGCCGCCGTGACGCCGCCACGGCGAGTCACGAGCTCGTCGAGCGCAGGGTCATCGAGCGGACGCAGCGGGTCATTGACCTTGTTTTCGCCCAGGAAGCGTTGCCAGCCCGCCGCATCAACGCCGCGTGGCGAGCGCTCGTGGAGAGCGGCGAGCGCGGGCAGGAGCTTTTTCGAGATCGTCTCCGCGTGCTCGTCGAACGTGTTGTAGGCCTCGGCCATCACGACGGGGAAAAGCTGGTACGCGACCTCCGCCCCGACGGTCGGATCGAGCACGCGCTTCCACGAGTAGACGAAGTCTCCCGCGGTCACGGGATGGCCGTCGCTCCAGCGCGCGCTTTTTCGGATGTGAAACGTGTAGTGAAGGCCGTCGGGCGAGATGTCCCACGACTCGGCGGAGCCGGGCACGGGCTTCACGGTTTGCGTGTCGTAGCGCGCGAGTCCTTCGAACAGGGACTCGGCGATGTACGACTCGATGTTGCCGGTGATGAGCTGCGGATCGAGCGACTTCGGCTCCGTGCCGTTCGCGACGCGCAGGTCGGCGCGCTGTTCGAGCGTGGCGGAGAAGGTGAGCCCCACGGCCGCGAGCGCAACGGCGAACGCCGCGAGAATCCCGAGCAAGGTGCGATACATGGGCGAGTGGCGCCGCGCGCCGCGGGGCAAAGGCGAGCCATGATAGAATGGCTCGATGCGCGGTTGGTTGTTCGTGGGCGCGACCCTCGCGCTCGCTGTGCCTGCATGCTCCGGGGCGGACTCCGAGGACGGTGCGGGCGGAAGCGGGGCAACGAGCGGCGGAAGTGCGGGGTCCGGAAATGCCGGCAAGGCAGGGTCGGGCGCTGCGGCGGCAGGGCGCGGCACGGGCGGCGCGGGCGGCACGGCGGGCACCGGAGCGACGGCGGGGCGCGGCACCGGCGGAGCGGGGCGAGGTGGCACGGGCACGGACGGTGGCACCGGCGCGGCGAGCGGAAGCGGCACGGGAGGGACGGCGGGACGCGGCACGGGCGGCGCGGCCGCGGCGGCGGGCAGCGGCATGATGGCGGGCGAGGGCGGTACGAGTGGCTCGGGTGCGGCGGGGGGCGCAACGGCTCCGACCGGCTGCGAGGAGCCCAGCTGGAAAGACTCGGACTTCGACACCGTGATCGAGGTCGGCCCCGGCCTCGACGTCGAGACACCCTCCGACGTGGCGTGGGAGACGCTTGCGGCGGGGACGCTCGTGCGAATCCACCATCGCGCGGAGCCGTATCGCGACAAATGGGTCGTGAACACGACGGGCACCGCGCTGAAGCCCGTCGTCGTGCTCGGCGTTCCGGAGAACGGCGTGCTCCCCGTGATCAGCGGCGACGATGCGACGACGCGCTCCGAGCTCCAGTATTGGAACGAGGATCGCGGCATCGTGAAGCTCGGCGGCGCCGACGCGCCCGGCGGCCCAGCCGCCTACGTCACCATCGAGTGCCTCGACATCACGAGCGCGCGCCCCGGCATCTCGTTCGAAGACGCCGGCGGCGCGAGCACCGAGTACTCGGAGAACGCCGCGTGCCTCTACATCGAGGACGGCTCGCACCTCACCTTGCGCAACAACACCGTGCACGGCTGCGGTAACGGCATCTTCGCTTCGAGTGGCAGCTCGGAAGTGCTCGTCTCCGGCAACCACGTTTACGACAACGGCAACGTCGGCAGCCAATACGAGCACAACAGCTACACGGAGGCGCGCGGCATCACCTTCGAGTTCAACCACTACGGCCCGCCCTGCGACGGCTGCGACGGCAACAACTTGAAGGACCGCTCAGCCGGAACGGTGATTCGGTACAACTGGATCGAGTCGGGCAGTCGAGAGCTCGATCTTGTCGAGAGCGACCACGACGAGCTCGTCAGCGATGCGAGGTATCACGAGACGTTCGTATACGGCAACGTGCTGGTCGAGCCGGACGACGCCGGGAACAGCCAGATTTTACATTACGGCGGCGACGGCGATGACGAGTCGATGTTCCGCAAGGGGACGCTCTACTTCTACAACAACACCGTGGTCTCGACGCGCGGGGGGAATACGACGCTGTTCCGGCTTTCGAGCGAGGAGGAGAGCGTCGACGCGCGGAACAACATCTTCAGCGTTACGGCGGACGGGAATGCTGCCGCGATTTCGGCGGGAATGGGCGCGGTGATGATTGCGGACAATTGGCTTCCCAGCGGCTGGGTGGACTCGCATGACGACCTCACGGGGTCGATTGACGATCAGGGGAACGTCACGGGGTCGACGCCCGGATTTACGGATGGTGCGGCGCAGGACTTCACGTGGGTGGCGGGGGCGGCGTGTCGTGGAGCGGCGGGGCCGCTCGCGAGTGGGGCTAGTGGGTATCCGGTGGAGTACGAGTATGTGCGGGAGCAGAGTGGGAAAGCGCGGGGGGATGATGGAGATTTGGATGTGGGGGCATTTGAGGCGGAGTAAGGGGCGAGGCCGGGCAGTGCGGACAATGGCGGAATTGCCGCGGTCGTTATCACGCTCGGTAGACCAGCCTTCTACTGGGATC
>DATMCL010000300.1:0-2782 GCA_035558375.1 Polyangiaceae bacterium | reverse complement strand
ACGAGCTCTGCTACCTGGTCACCGCCGTGGACAAGGGCGAAGTCACCGCCCATCGGCTGTTCGTGTGGGAAGGAACGACGCGGAAGTTCGTAGAAGCGCCGTTCGAAAAGACTTAACCGGCGCCGGCTCGGCCCAGAGGGTGCAGGCACGCAAACAACGCTCAGCGTCAGTCGCATCTCGTGGCGCGGTCGGGTCCCGGCCTCGCCGGCTTGTCGAGTTGGCTTGGTGCTACTTTGGCGACGTCGATCTGTTCCGCCAAGACTCCAAGGCCGTTCCGGCGCGGCTTTGCCGCGCGGTTCCTGCGCACGGCGTTTTGAATGCCTGCGCATGGCGTCTTGGGTTCCTGCGCACGAACGTCTTGCTCCCTGCGCATCGCGTCTTTAGGGCTCGCCGGACCTGATATAAACCACCCATGCGGATCCGCGCCACGACCCTCGTCGCGACGCTGTCCCTCGCCATAAGCCCCCCGGCACTCGCCGACTTAGGCCGTGACGTCGAATCCTTGAGTCTCGCCTGGTCCGCCTTCGGCCACGTGACGCATCTCGCGCCACGACTGCTCGAGCGTGGCGACGTGCTTCCGCTCGTTTTGCCGGTGGGTCCGCTCGATCCGAAGAACGCCGATTGCGCGACGCTCGCGGTGCTCGGCACGAGCAGCACGCAGTTCCTCCTCGATCCGGGCGCTCGCGCGGCCGCGGCCCGGAATCTTCCCGAAGGGAGCCTCGCCGGTGCGCTCTCGATCACGCGCTGCGGCGAGGCGAAGCCGGCCCTCGCGGCCCTGGCGCTCGAGATGCGCTCGCCGCGCGGCGTGCTCGAGTTCCTGGTGCTCGAGTCCGAAGGCGAGCCGCCGCCGCTCACGGCCGTGCTGCCGGGGCGCGATCCGGGCCCGCTCGCGGACACGCCGAGCTCGGGTCCGCGGCCGATGGTCGCGCCGGTGGCAATTCGGCTGCGCTCGCTCGAGGAGCGCGCCGCGCGCGAGCAGGCGCTCGAGCTCACGACACTCGACCTCGTCGCGGGAGGGCTCGGCTCGGGCTCCACGCTGCTCACCCTGCCGCCGGGGTGTCACCGCTTCGATCTGCTCGCCGAAGAGGTCGAGCGCCGCGCCGCCGACGTCGATCTCGAGATCAGTCGCACCGACGGCAACGAGGTGCTCGCCGCCGATCACGGCGAGAGCAGCGATGGCGGCGCGCTCGTGTGCGTCGCGGTGCCGACGACGGTGAACGTCCGTTTCGCGGGCGTGTCCCCGTTCGCGAAGCTCGCTCTCGTGCGCGCGCGCTGGGATCTCGACCGCTCGCTCCCCGCGCGCTTTCCCGGCGAGGTGCGCGCGCGCATGAGCGGCCTCTTGCGAGCCGGGCGGCGGTCGCTCGGACAGGCTCCGCTCGTCGACGAGGCGCTCGGGATACAAGGGGACACACTCGACTGGCTGCGCGTCGAGCCCGGCGCCTGCTACCTCGTTCTCGCGGTCGGCGTGCACGGCGACATCGCCGGGCTCTCGATCGCGGCGCAGACTTCGCAGCGCACGGCCCAGAGCCGACTCGATCCGGACGTGCCGGGCGCGGCGCTCAGCTTTTGCGCCGGCAGCGAAGAGCGCGTGCTGATCGAGGTCGAGGCGCGCGGACTCGCGCTGGTCTGGATGTCGGCCGTCTGGCAGGTGGGGCGCGCCGTGCTCGGCGAGGGGCCTCGATGACCCTTTCTGGCCTCGCGCGGCTGTTTTTGGCTCTAGCGCTCATTGGCTGCACATCGAAGCCCCCGCCCCCAGCCCAGGTCGCGCCCGCGCGCTTCGGTAAGGTCGAGGGGCGACCGGATGCGAAGGCATGGCTACCACCGAGCCCGGGCAGCCAGGCCGAGGTGCTCGCCGTGGAGGGCGGTGTCGCCGGCGATCGCATCACGAGCCTGCTCGAGGTGCCGGAGGGTGATTGCGCCATCGCGATCGCGCGCGCGACGCCGAGCGTCGACGACGTGGATCTCTTCGCGTACGGCGAAGACGGCGCTGTGCTCGGCTCGGACGAAAGCTCCGACAAGGCTCCGGCCCTCCTCGTCTGCCCGCCGCACCCGCGTCGCATCCTGATCATGGCGCGCATCGCTGCGGGGCACGGGCTCGTGGCGATCGGCGCCGAGCGCGTCGCCGTCCGCGATGCGAAGCGCGCGGCGCAGGTCTACGGCGTCCGCTACCACCCCGGCGAGATCGCCAAGCGCATGACGCTGTGGCCGGGGCTCGACGAGAAGCTCGAGCAGCACCGGCAACGCATCGGCGGGCGGTGGATCGATCTACGGCGCGTCGCCGTGCCGCTCGATGCGCGCACGCCGACGCGTGTTTCCGCCTCGATCGAGGCGGATCGCTGCCTCGACGTGCTGGTGGCTCCGTCCGACGAGGTGACGGCGGTGGATGTCGTGCTGCTCGGCGAGGACGGCACCGTGCTCGGCCGCGCGCAAACGGAAGGCCGCGATCGCTCGCTGATCGTGTGCTCGCCCACGCCGGCGAGCGTCTCGCTCGAGCTCCGGCCGCACATCGGCATCGGCGTTGCGGTCTTGATGCTGTCGCGCTCCGACGAGGGCTCCGAAGCGGACATCGACGCGGAGACGCTGCGACTCGACGTGTTCGCGTTCGGAACCGTGGCGGAAGAGCGCAAGCGCCACGCTCACGAGCAGGCCGCCCGGGGCTACGCGGCGCCGCGCGTGGCGGCTTCCGGCTCGCTGCCGCTCGGCCGCCGGCTGAGCTACGCGCTCGAGCTGCCCGAGGGCTGCGTTCGGCTCGACTGGGTGAGCGGCGCGCCCTTGCGCGGCG
>DATMCL010000299.1:0-15602 GCA_035558375.1 Polyangiaceae bacterium | reverse complement strand
AAACTCGGCGCTGCCCGAGCCGCCCATCGCTCCGGAGTCCGCCTTGACCATGCGGTAGCGAAAGCCCACGCGATCGAAGATGTTGACGTACGCTTGTCGCATCGCCTCGTAGCTCGCGAGCGCTGCTCGTTCGTCGACGTCGAAGGAGTAGGCGTCCTTCATCGAGAATTCACGTCCGCGTAACAAGCCTCCCCGCGGCCGCGGCTCGTCGCGAAACTTGGTCTGGATCTGGTAGAGGCTCTTCGGAAGATCGCGGTAGCTCTTCACCTCGCGCCGCGCGAGATCGGTGATGATCTCTTCGTGCGTCGGGCCGAGGTGATAGTCGCCCCGCTTACGATCCTTGAGGCGGAAGAGCGTGTCGCCGAAGACGTCCCAGCGTCCGCTCTCCTGGAAGTATTCGGCTGGCAGGAGCGCCGGCAGCAGCACCTCCTCCGAGCCCGCGCGGTTCATCTCCTCGCGGATGATGCCTTCGATCTTGCGCAGGACGCGGACGCCGAGCGGAAGGAAGCTGTAGATGCCGGCGCCGACGCGGCGCACGAAGCCGGCGCGCAGGAGCAGGATGTGGCTCGCGCTGGTTGCGTCGGCCGGGGCCTCTTTGAGCGTGGGAAGGAGCGATTGGCGGTAGCGCATGGGGGTAGGAAGCGGCGCGCAAAGCTAGCAGGTCAAAAGGCGCCAGCAAAAATGCTTCGTAATATTAGGAAGTTAGGTGCTTTTCGAATAATTGTCGACTAGCCAGACCGGGAATGTCGGGTACATCTCGGGCTACGGGTCGGGCTAGCGTGGCCCCCGGGAAGAGCGACATGACCACCGTAGCGACTTGGAAAGACAAGCTCACAGGCACGATCCGCGAAGATTGGGCGCGCGAGATCGACATCTTCGAGACCCAAATCGAGCTTCGCAAGAAGGGGAAGATCGAAGAGAAGCTCTTCGCCGAGACGCGCTTGCGGCGCGGTTGCTACGGCCAGCGCTACGACAACGGGCAGCGCCACGACGGCGAGAAGACGCAGCAGCTCTTCGCGCCGGGCGCGCTCACCAAGGGGCCGAACACGTACTTCGACGCGCCGGGCATGGTGCGTATCAAGATCCCGTTCGGGCGCATGTCGCCGGAGCAGCTCGAGGTCCTGTGCGAGCTCGCGGAAGAGACGTCCGATCAGATCCTGCACGTCACGACGCGGCAGGACATCCAGCTGCACTTCGTGCACATCGAGGACACACCGGATCTCATGCGGCGTCTCGCCGCCGTCGGCATCACGACGCGTGAGGCGTGCGGCAACGCCGTCAGAAACGTGACCGCCTGCCCGATCGCGGGCGTGTGCCACACCGAGTCGTTCGACGTGACGCCGTACGCCAACGCGATCATGTTCTTCCTGCTCGGTCACGACGACACCATGGATTTCGGCCGGAAATTCAAGATCGCGTTCTCGGGTTGCGGCGACAACCCCTGCGGCCTCACGAACTTCCACGACATGGGCGCGATCGCGAAGACGCGCGTCGTGAACGGCGAGACGAAGCGCGGCTTCGAGTACTACGTGGGCGGCGGCCTCGGCGCCGTGCCGTACCCGGCGGCGCTCTTCGACGACTTCGTGTCGGAGGAGGAGCTCTTTCCGCTCACGCAGGCGGTGTGCCGCGTGTTCGGCCGGCTCGGCGAGAAGGAGAACCGCAGCCGCGCGCGCATCAAGTTCCTCGTTAAGAAGCTCGGCATCGACGAGTTCCGGCGCATCGTGCTCGAGGAGCGTGCGAAGCTCCGCCCCGATCCGCGCTGGACGGCGTTCCTCGCGAACCTGCGCGAGACGGACGGCGTGCCGCTCAAGCCGGGCGCGCGGCTCGCTGCCGGTCCACGGCCTGCCGGCTACGACGCCTGGGCTCGTACCAACGTTCAGTCGCAGCGGCAGGAAGGCTACGCGGTCGCCACCATCACACTGCCGCTCGGTGATTTCACGCCGCTTCAGGGCCGCGCGCTCGCCGACATCGCTCGCCGCTACTCCGCGGACTCGATGCGCACGACGGTCACCCAGAACCTCATGTTCCGCTGGATTCCCGAGGCGGATCTGCCCAAGTTCTATGCGGAGCTCGTGGCGGTGGGTCTCGCGGCCGCCGGCGCCGACACGATCACCGACGTGACCTCCTGCCCCGGAACGGACACGTGCAAGCTCGGCATCTCGAGCTCCCGCGGCCTGGCCGGCGAGCTCCGCCGTCGCTTGGCGGTGGTCGAGGAGAAGCTTCCGGCGGCGGCCAAGGCGCTGCACGTGAAGTGCAGCGGCTGCTTCAACTCTTGCGGCCAGCACCACGTCGCCGACCTCGGCTTCTTGGGCGTCAGCCGCAACGTCAACAACCGCCGCGTCGCGCACTTCCAGCTCGTCGTGGGCGGCGAGATGGCGAAGAACGGCGGAACCTACGGTCTCGCAATCGGCGCCATCCCGTCGAAGCGCGTGCCGGACTTCGTCGACCACATCACGAACGCCTTCGTCTCCGGCAAGCAAGGCGAGGAGACGTTCCTCCAGTGGATCACGCGCATCGGCAAGAAAGAGGTGCGCAAAATGGTCGATGGGTACACGGCCGTCCCCACCTACGAGGAAGATCCGAGCTTCTACTCGGACTGGGGCGATCCGCGCGAGTACACCATCGGTGACATGGGTGAAGGCGAGTGCGCCGGAGAGGTCGTGAACTCCGTGCAGTTCGGCCTCGCGGCGAGCGAGCGCGAAGTGTTCGAGGCGCAGCTCCTGCTCGAAGAAGGCAAGGTGGGCGACGCCGGCAAGCGCGCCTACAGCGCGATGCTGCAAGCGGCCCGCGCCCTCGCGCGCCAGAAGAGCCCGAACCTCGGCGAGGAACCGAAGGAAATCGAGCAGGATTTCCGCACCTACTTCTACGACACCAAGCTCTTCTTCGACCCGTACGAGGGCGGCAAGTTCGCCCACTTCTTCTTCAAGGCCGGCGAAGACGGCGGCAAGGCGAACGACAAGCAGTCCGCCCACCAGCTGATCGAAGAAGCTCAGCTCTTCGTCGACGCCGCCCACCAGTGCTACACGCGCATCAGCGGCGTGATGCCCTGAGTTCGTAGCCATGGAAGCCAACAAAATCCACGTCAAGATTTACGCGACCAAGACCCCTGCGTCCGACAAGCTCGTCCCGGTGTTTCACCGCTGGATCCGCGACAAGGTCCTCGACGAGCTCGCGATCGACGTTGCCGATTACGAGCACGTTCATCAGGGACCGGGTGTCGTCCTCGTCGGGCACGAGTTCGACTACTACTGGGATCTCGGTGAAGGACGCCCGGGGCTCATCTACTCGCGCAAGCGCAGCGCGCCCGCGCCCGACGCGCGCCTTTCGGATGCCGTGCGTCGCGCGCTCGTCGGCTGCAAGCTGCTCGAGCAGGAAGCCGGACTCGGCGCCGCGTTCAAAACGGACGAGCTCGTCGTGCGTTTGCCGGATCGCCTCAAGGCGCCGGTCAACGACGCGAGCTACGCCGCTTTCCAGGCGGAGGTCGCCGCGCTCGCCGAGAAGCTCTACGGCGGAGCGAAGGTGAGCATCGAGCGCGTCGGCGGCGAGCGCGACATGCTTGGCGCGCGGGTGAAAGCGAGCGCGGCGGGTTCCGTCGCCGACCTCCTCGCCCGCGTCAGCTGAGCGTCGACATAGCTAGACTCGGGGCTTCGGCCCCGCCGGCGCCCGCGGAAATTCTCGACCGGGCGGAATTGTGACCGACTTGGAGGGCCGTGGGAAACTCCGAGAGCGATGCGGCTAGCGCTCGTTCTCGTGGTTCTCGTCGGGTGCTCGAATTCGGGCACGGGAGGCGACGATGACGCGACCGGCGGCAACGCTGGGTCGGCGGCGGCAGGAGCGGCTGCGGTGTCGGGCGGAGGCGGTGGGGCAGGGGCCGCTGCGGTTGCGGGTAACGGAGGCGGTGCGGGGGCGGGAGCGGGAGCGGGGCTCGGTGGTTCAGCGGGGGGTGGCGGAACGGGCGGAAGCGGTGCGCTTGGGGGAGCGGGTACGGGAATGAGGGCCGGCGCAGGGGCAGGGGCAATGTCAAGGGCAGGGGCAATGTCAGGGGCAGGGGCAATGTCAGGCGCAGGGGCAGGGGGAAGAGCGGGAGGGGCAGGCGCGGGAGGAGCGGGAGCGGGGGCGAGTGGGGCCGCGAACGGCGGCAAAGCCGGAGCGGCGGGAAGCGCGGGGGCGAGCGGTGACGATCGCTGCGATGTCGCCGTCTACGATGCAGAGAAGCCGCCGGCGGTGCTGAGCGTCACGGGCAACCTCGGGACGCACGATCCCGCGCTGATCGAGCAGAGTGGGAAGTACTACCTGTACGCGACGGGCGATGGACTTGGGGCGAAGACGTCCACGGACCTCGTGGCTTGGGCTGGGACGCCGGCGGTGTTCGCCTCGAATCCGAGCTGGATTGCCGATCAAGTGCCAGGGGCGACGAACCTGTGGGCGCCGGACATCGCGTTCTTCGGCGGGCAGTATCACCTCTACTACGCGGCCTCGACCTTCGGCAGCAACAAGTCGTGCATCGGGCACGCGACGCGCGCGACGCTCGATGCCGGGTCGTTCGCGGATCACGGCTCCGTGCTCTGCTCGAACGCCGGCAGCGCGAAAGACGATTTCAACGCCATCGATCCGAACGTGATCCTCGACGAGGACGGAACGCCGTGGATGTCGTTCGGGAGCTTCTGGAGCGGCATCAAGCTCGTCAAGCTCAAGTCCGACGGCACGCGCGACGGCACCGACATCACGGCGCTCGCCGATCGGCCCCAGAACGGCGGCGCGCTCGAGGGTCCGTTCATCGTCCGGCGCTGTGGGTACTACTACCTGTTCGTCTCGTTCGGCGCGTGCTGCGACACGCCGTGGGACTACAACGTGCGCGTCGGGCGCTCGACGAAGCTTGCTGGTCCGTACGCGGACAAAGCCGGCAAAGCGATGCTGCAGGGCGGCGGGACCGAGCTCGTCACGGGCAACGCGACGTGGACGGCGCCGGGTCACAACGCCGTGATCTTCACGGCGACTCGCGCTTACAACGTGTACCACGCGCTCAACGCGAGCCACGCGAACCCGGTCTTGCGCGTCGCCGAGATTGCCTGGGACGACGACGGCTGGCCGATCTCGGGCGGACCCTGAATCAGCCGCCGAGCGCGCGCCCGACGAGAGCCTTGGCTCGATCGCCGAGCGGCAGCGCGAGCGCTGCTTCGTGGCCCCGGGCGCTCATCTTCTTCCACGTCTTCTGGAGGATGACGATGGCTTTGTCTTCGTCGGGGTACTTCTGCATGAACTCGTCGAGCTCGTACTCGAGAAAGACGAGGCAGAGCGCGTCCTCCATCGTCTGCGAGTCGTGGTTCGAGCGCAGGTTCTGCTTCGTGAGAATGTGCCCGACGGCGCCGAGCGTCGCCTCGTCGTAGCCGAGCTCGGCGAGCACTTCCTGCGCGCGCTTCGCGTGGAAGCGACCGAGCTCGGTGCGCCACGTGAGGTACCCGACGCGGCCTTCCGGAAAGTCGCTGCGTGGGATCTTCCAGCGCTCGAGGTGCTGGCAGTGCGCGGCGAGGCGTAGGGCCTCGGACGCTTCGGGCTCGAGCCGCTCGACCCAGCGGGCGAGCCGCTCGGCCTGGACGAGAAGGCGCGGACGTTCCACGCCATCGACGATCTCCTTCTGGGGATCGGCTGCGTTCAGCGCGTCGAATGCGGCGCAGGCGGCGGCGAGGCGAGAGTTGGCGATGCCGTGATTTTATGCGACGTTTCGCGCCGAAAGGCGAGCCCTCATGCAAACTCGGACGCTCGGAAAAACGGGATTCGTCGTCTCCACCATCTCGATGGGCGCCTGGGCGCTCGGAGACGCCTGGGGCAGCGTGGACGACAAGGAGTCGCTCGCGGCGCTGCATCGCGCCCTCGACCTCGGCGTCAATTTCTTCGACACGGCAGACGTGTACGGCGACGGGCGCAGCGAGCGGCTGATCCGCCAGCTCCGCCGTGAACGGAAGGAGCCGTTCGTCGTCGCGACCAAAGCCGGTCGCCGGGCGAGTCCGCACAACGCCGACGCGTACAACCGGAAGAACCTGACGGCGTGGATCGAGCGGAGCCTGGACAACCTCGGTGTCGAGGCGCTCGATCTCGTGCAGCTGCACTGCCCGCCGACCGACGTGTACTACCGGCCGGAGGTCTTCGGCGCGCTCGACGACCTCGTGAAGGCCGGCAAGCTCCGTCACTACGGCGTGAGCGTTGAACGGGTCGAGGAGGCGCTCAAGGCCGTGGAGTTTCCCGGCGTCGCGAGCGTGCAGATCATCTTCAACGTGTTTCGCCAGCGCCCGGCCGAGCTGTTCTTCGCGCGGGCCAAGGCCAAAAACGTGGGGATTTTGGCGCGCTTGCCGCTCTCTTCCGGTTTGCTCGCCGGCAAGATGACGAAGGCGACGACGTTCGCGGCCGACGACCACAGAAACTTCAATCGCCACGGCCAGGCGTTCGATCGTGGCGAGACGTTTTCCGGCATCGACTACGACCTCGCGCTCGACGCGGTCGAGGAGCTTCGTCCGCTCGTCCCGCCGGGACGCACGCTCGCCGAGCTGGCGCTCGCTTTCATCCTGAGCTTCGACGCCGTCACCTGCGCGATCCCCGGCGCCAAGCGCCCCTCGCAGGTCGAAGAGAACGTGCGCGCCGCAGAGCTCGCGCCGCTCGCCCCGGAGCTCGTCGCGAAGCTACGCGCTCTTTACGACCGGCGCATTCGCGAGCACGTGCATCAGAGCTGGTGATGGAGGTCGGCCCGGCGTCGCCGTCGCAACGCCGGGCCGTGCTTCGACACCGGGAAAGTCTTCAGCGGGCTACGGGCGGGGCCGCGAAACGACCGGGAAACGGGTCCGCGGTCTCACGCCGGCCGATCTCGCGCTCGGTCCACGGCTGGGTCGCCCCGCGCTCCGCGAAGACCGCCACACCGATGACGCCCACGTTGCGATCGTTGCCCTTTTGTCCGGCATACGAGCCGCGGACGCTGCCGAAGCGGAACGCCGCGACCTCGTCCATGCTCTGGCGGAAGCCGTCGATGTCGACGGTCGCGAAGGGCGCCACGAGGTAGCCGCGCTTCGCGAGCGCGCCCGGCTTGCCGTCGATCACGTCGAGGCCGTCCACCGTCACGACCGCTTCGAAGCGGTTCGCGCTCTGGTTCACGATCTCGATCATGTAGCGCTGCCCGACCTCGCCCTGGGCGAGATTGCGACCGCCATTGGCGAAGGTGGGGAGCGGCGCGCCACCGGCGTCGACCAGACGCACGCTGAGCAAGTTGCCCACCGTCGCCGCCGCGTTCGTGCGGAACGCTGCGAGCGCGATGCCGTCCTGCGATGCGCCGCGCAGCATGGCCGTGATGCCCGGCTGGTCGTTGTAGTTGATGGTCGTGAGCGAGAAGGGATTTTGGCTCGCGCGCTCGAACGGCGCGTTCGAGACGCGGCTCGACATCGTCTCGCCCCAGGTCGTGCCGAGGCCCGGTCGCTCCGGAGCCGGCTCGAAAGCGCGCCCCGACTTTTTCGCAGGCGCCGAGCGGCTCGCTTCGGCGCGCGGCGCGGCCTTGTCGGCGCCGGCACCCGCGGCGCTCGGAGTGCTCGGCGCGGGTGTCGCCGGGGGAGGGGCAGGCTTCGCTTCGTCGCTCTTGAAGTCACGTGGAGCGCTGTCGTTCTGGGCGAGGTCCTCTCCGCCCGGAGCGGCTTCGGCGTCGGCTTCGGGCGCCGTCGCTTCGCCAGGGAACGCGTTCGGCTCGTTCGTCGATCCCTCGGGGGCGGCCTTGTCTTCGTCGCCGCTGTGCCGCGCGTCGGGCTTTCCAGCCGTGGCGCAAGCCATGGCCAACAGTCCAACCGATAGAATCGACCAACTCTTGTACGTGCTCATCTGCGTTCCTCCAGGTTGTCTGGAGAACGCACGAGCGAACGCCGGGCTTACAGTTCGGCGTGGGAGCCGGCAGGACCGATCAGGTTTCCGCTGGGGTCGAAATCGGCGTACCCGCTCAGCCGGGGGCTCTCGACGTACACGCGCAGGCGCACGGCGTCCGTGTGCGGGAGCTGGCGCCGGACGAGGACGCGCGTGATGCGGCCGTCCTGGGCGTCGACTTGAGTTGCCGCGGTGGTCGTGACCTCCGGGATCTTGTCGAGCTGAACGTCGCCGAGCGCGAAGAGATTGGCGACGAGGTCTCCCGTCCCGCGAATCTCGGCGCGCGCGGGCTCGGAGCTCTGGCCGTCTTCGATCACCGTCTCGAGCACGGAGCCGGGCTGGACCTTGGACTCGTACTGCACCGTCACTTGGTGCTCGCGGACGTCGAGCATCAACACGCGTGCGGAGCCCACCGCGCGCCGGACGCTCGCTAGCCAGCGCCGGACCTCGGCGCGCTCGAACGACGTGCGGGTGTTCGGCATCGCATCGGCGACGACCTCCGAGCGGCGCTGCGCAGCGCCCGTCGGATTTTCGCACCCGCTCGCGACGGCACCGATGGACAGCACGAGCGCGAGCGTCGCGAGCCCCCCCACCTTCGCGAGGAAACGGCGGAGGATGCCCTGCCCGACGGCGAGACCGGGGATGTGCGTCCACTCGTTACGCTGGTGCGCCTGCGCCTGCGTGCCGGGGCCGAAGTTCGCCGCCGGTACGCCGGAGGCGTGGAAGCGCGCGACGTCCGTCCACGCTTGCTTCGGCTCGATGGCGAGCACGCCGCTCTCCGCCAGGGCGCGCACGAGGGGGTTCTCGCGGCTCGGCGGAGCCGAGGGCGACAGGTCCGTGAAGGTGAGCTCGGCTTCACCCGCGACGAGGCGCTCGATGTTGGCCTGCGCCTGCGCGATCGACGTTCCGGGTCCGAAGCGGTGATTCAGATTGAGCTCGAAGCGATCGGGGATCACGTTCCGCGCGCGCCCGCCGCTCGCCATGGTGGCGCTCACGACGCTCTTCCATTCGAGGCCGTCGACGACCTCGCTCACCGGCTCCACCGCGCCGAGCCGCGCGAGGAAGCTCGCAGCCTTGTGGATCGCGTTCTCGCCTTGCCAGGGGCGCGCGCTGTGCGCCGTGCGCCCGACGAAGGCGACCGTCGCGTGCAGCGAGCCGCCGCAGCCGAGCTGGAGCTTGTTGTCGCTCGGCTCGAGCGCGATCGCGAGATCGGCGCGCGTGACCTCCGGATCCTGAGCGAGCACGGGGCCGAGCTCGTTCTCGGCATAGGGGCCCTCTTCCCGCGCGTAGAAGATCAGCGTGAGATCGAGGGCGGGATGCGGAAGCGTCTCGGCGATGTCGAACATCAACGCGAGGCCGCTCTTCATGTCGGCGGCGCCGGCGCCGTAAAGCTTGTCGCCTTCGATGCGTGGCGGAGAGTCGTGCACGGTGCGCACGACGTCGAGGTGTCCGGCGAGCACCACGTGCGGCTTGCCGGTGCCGCGCACGAGCGGCACGACGATGGAGTCACCGTAGCGCCGCACGGGCGCGGCGAGCGGAATGTGGCTCAGTCGCTCGACGACGGCATCACAGAGCGCGCGCTCCTCCCCGATCAGGGAAGGGATGCGGCAGAGCCAGAGCAGCGTCTCGGCGAGGTCGGTCATGGGCAGAAAGGGGTGGCCTCAAACGGCGACGCCGAAGTCGCGGAGCGCCGCGTTCAGGCTGGTTTTCTTGTCGGTGCTCTCGCTCCGGCGGCCGATGATGAGAGCGCACGGCACCTGGAACTCGCCCGCCGGGAAGCGCTTCGGCCGCGTGCCGGGGATCACGACGCTACGCGGCGGGATGCGCCCGCGCGATTCCACGGGGGTTTCACCCGTCACGTCGATGATGACGGTCGAAGCGGTGAGCGCGACGCCCGCGCCAATCACGGCCTCGCGCTCGACGATGACGCCCTCGACGATGATGGCGCGCGAGCCGATGAAGCAGCCGTCCTCGACGATCACGGGCTGCGCTCCGGGCGGCTCGAGCACGCCGCCGATGCCCACGCCGCCCGAAAGGTGGCAGTCGCGGCCGATCTGTGCGCAGGAGCCCACCGTGGCCCAGGTGTCGACCATGGTGCCCGCGCCGACCCACGCGCCGATGTTCACGTAGCCCGGCATCACGATCGCGCCCTTCTCCACGAACGCGCCGTAGCGAATGGTGCCCGGCGGAACGACGCGCACGCCGGCCTGCTCGAGGTTCTTCTTCAAGGGGATCTTGTCGTAGAACTCGAACGGCGGGGCCTCGAGCTTCTGCATCGGGCGGATCGCGAAGTAGAGCAGGATTGCTTGTTTGACCCAGGCGTTGGTCCGGTACGCGCCGGGCCCTTCGGGCGTAACGACGCGCAGGGTGCCGATGTCGAGGCGGGCGATGACGGCTTCGATCGCCTCCTTCACCTCCGCTTTGGCGAGGAGGCTGCGATCGGCAAAGGCCTGGGTGATGGTCGTCTCGAGCTCGGAGTCCTGCATCGGCGGTCGATACTAGCCCAGAGCGCGAAAGCCGCCCGCGGCTCGCGTTCGGCGGCTCGGACGGCCGAGCTAGGGGCGGAGCCGGAGCAGGATGCCGCCTTCGCCTTCGTCGAAATCGACCTCGGCGAGGTCCGCGGCGGCCCGGATGGCGGAGTCCGAGGGCGGAATGATTCCGTAGCCCCAGACGACGAGCTCTTCGCCCGTTGCAGCGCCGCGCGAGACGTACACCTCGGTCGCGCCGCCCTGGGTGGCGATGCTGATGCCCGGCGTCCCGTCGGGCGCGCTCGCGAGCTCGGCCGTCGCGCTCACGAGTGTGGCGAACGCCCGGGGCTTGAGCAGCACCTCGGGCAGCGGCTCCGTCACGGAGAGGCGCGCGGTGAAGCGCCGCTGCGGGCGGCGCCCGCTCGGTGACGAGGGCAGACGCTGGCGTAACAGGTCGGACACCTTGAACGGGAAGGCCGACTCGATGGCGGCAACCTCGAGCAGCTCGATCAGCGATTGGATCGCGTCGAGCTCGCGCGAGAGCCCACCGAGGAAGCGATCGAGGCCGAGGCGCTCCGGCGTGCGGAATGGCTCGTCCATGCGGGTCGCGAGCTCGCCCTCGAGGTCGTCGAGCAGCGGCAGCGCGAACTCGTGGATCTCCTTCAGGACATCGGAGTTCCGGATGTACGGGCGCAGCGAGCCGAGCAGCGTGTGCAGCGCGTCGCGCAGCGGCCCGGCCGACGCGAGCACGTCCGGCAGCACGCCGGCGATCGCTTTCGAGCCGACCTTGGCCGAGCCGGCGAGGAGCGCCAGGTTGCCGAGCGCGCCGAGCGCGTCACGGAGTGTTCCCCGAGCCGCGTCCGTCGCAGGATCGCGCGGTGGCGGCGAGGAGAGGCGCTCGCGAGACATGGGTAAAATCAGGCTCTCTGCGGGTAGTACGCAGAGATCAACCAGCGGTCACAGAAGATCCATCCCGGCGAAGTAGTAGGCGCACTCGATGCGCCCGTTCTCTTCGGAGTCCGAGCCGTGGACGGCGTTTTCGCCCACGTTGGAGCCGTAGAGCTTGCGAACGGTGCCCGCCGCGGCCTTGGCCGGGTCGGTGGCGCCGATGACGTTGCGCAGGTGCTGCACGGCGTCCTCGCGCTCCAGCGCGAGCAGAACCACCGGTCCGCGCGCCATGAACGTGCAGAGCTCGTTGAAGAACGGGCGCTCCTTGTGGACAGCGTAAAAGCCTTCCACCTGGCGACGCGAAAGCACCGTTTGACGCATGCCGAGCACACGGAACCCTTCCTCCAGCAGGCGCTGCACGATGGCGCCCTGCTTCTGCCGCTCTACGGCGTCCGGTTTGATGATGCAAAGGGTGCGTTGTGTCGTCATCGTTTATTCGTTTCGTAAGCAGGGTCTCGAGCGGCCGCTTCATACCAAGCCCATGCTTTTTCGCAAGATTTTTGGGGTTCCCGGCGCCGGAGCGTGCGTAGCGCCGAACGCAGAGGGCCCACGCCCAACCCTAGCCAGCCCGAGCGGAAAGCATGCCCGCCGTCCGGGCCGGCGGGCGGCGTCCGCCAGAAGATTTTGGTTTCTTCTGGCTTCGCCACTGACGTCCCGCGTACTGGCGCTGGATGAGGTGCAAGGCGCCGGCCTCGCCGGTTCTCGCGTGGTGATTTGCCGCTCGTCGCCCGTCGATCTGTTCTGCCAAGACCGTTAGGTCGTTTCTGGCGGGCTTCGCCCGCCGGCCCGCACCCAGTTACGCCGGCGAGCTGACAACTTGGCTAAAGCAAGCTCTTCAAAGTCACTGCCATTTCGGCAGGGCTTGGCGCAACCTTCACGCCAGCGCTCTCGAGCGCCTTCGTCTTGTCACTGGCCGTGCCTTGGCCGCCCGAGATGATGGCGCCGGCGTGACCCATACGCTTGCCAGGGGGCGCCGTGGCGCCCGCGATGAAGCCGGCGACGGGCTTCTTCATGTGAGCCTTGATGTACGCGGCCGCGCGCTCCTCGGCGTTGCCGCCGATCTCGCCCATCATCATGACGGCTTCGGTGTCGCCGTCCTCGTTGAAGAGCTTGAGCACGTCCACGAAGTCCATGCCGCCCACCGGGTCGCCGCCGATGCCGACGCACGTGGACTGCCCGAGCCCGAGCGCGCTGAGCTGCCCGACCGCTTCGTAGGTGAGCGTCCCCGAGCGCGACACGACGCCGATGCGACCGACCTTGTGGATGTGACCGGGCATGATGCCAATCTTGCAAGCCCCTGGGGTGATGACACCCGGGCAGTTCGGTCCGACGAGGCGCACGCTGCGCCCTTCGATCGCGCGCCGCACGCGGATCATGTCCGTGACGGGGATGCCCTCCGTGATGCACACGACGAGGCTACAGCCCGCGTCGACCGCTTCGAGGATGGCGTCCGCCGCGCCGAGCGCCGGCACGAAGATGCAGGAGGTATCGGCGCCTGTCTTCTTGACGGCTTCCGCAACGGTGTCGAAGACCGGCACGCTGGCCTTCTTTCCGTCGGGCCCTTCCGCCTCGAACGTCTCGCCGCCCCGGTGCGGGGTGCAGCCGGCGACGATCTTCGTGCCGTACGCGATGCATTGCTTGGCGTGGAACGAGCCCGCCGAGCCCGTGATGCCTTGAACGACGACTCGGGTCTCTTTGCCTACGAGGATGGCCATGGTGCGCTTTCCGAATCCTTCTGGGTTCTTGCTTAGGCCGCTCGCACGGCCGCGACGATCTTCTTGGCTCCGTCGCCCATGCCGTCGGCGGCTTCGATCCTGAGCCCGCTGCCCGCGAGAATGGCTTTGCCCTCGTTGACGTTCGTGCCTTCCAGCCGCACGACGAGCGGCACTTTCAGGCCGAGCTCGCGCGTGGCCGCGACGACGCCTTCGGCGATCACGTCGCAGCGCATGATGCCGCCGAAGATGTTCACGAAGATGCCCTTCACCTTCGGACTCGAGAGGATCATCTTGAACGCCTTGGTGACCTGATCCTTCGTGGCGCCACCGCCCACGTCGAGGAAGTTCGCGGGCGTGCCGCCGTGATGCTTGATGATGTCCATCGTCGCCATCGCGAGGCCGGCGCCGTTGACGAGGCAGCCGATGTCGCCGTCGAGCGACACGTACGAGAGCCCGGCTTCCTTGGCCTCGAGCTCGACGGGGTCCTCCTCGTCCTTGTCCATCAGCTCGGCCCAGGCCTTGTGGCGGCCCGAAGCGTTGTCGTCGAAGTTGATCTTGGAGTCGAGGGCGAGGACCTTGCCCTGCTTGGTCACGATCAGCGGGTTGACCTCGCAGAGCGAACAATCTTCCTTGTCGAAGAGGGTCGCGAGCTTGCTGACGATGCTCGCGAATTCCGCGACCGTCGCCTTGGCGTCCGGCACGCCCGTGGCGAGGCCGAGACCGAACGCGAGCTTGCGTGCCTGGTAGCCGGAAAGACCGACGGACGGGTCGACGTGCTCGGTGAGGATCTTCTCGGGCGTCTCCGCGGCGACCTTCTCGATCTCCACGCCGCCTTCCGTAGAGGCCATGATCGCGATGCGGCGCTTCTCTCGATCGACGACGAGACCGAGGTAGAGCTCGCGCGCGATGTCGAGGCCTTGCTCGACGTAGAGCCTGCGCACCTTCTGGCCTTCGGGCCCTGTCTGGTGCGTCACGAGCTGCATGCCGAGGAGCTTTTCGGCCACGCTCTTCGCTTCCGCGGCGCCGCCCTTCACGACCTTCACGCCGCCGCCCTTGCCGCGACCGCCGGCGTGGATCTGCGCTTTGACGACGACGACTGGCGTCTTCGTCTCGTCGATCAGCCGCGCGGCAGCCTTGCCCACCTCGTCGGCGGTGAGGCACGGGTAGCCCTTCGGGATCGGGATGCCGTAGCGAGCGAAGATCTCCTTGCCCTGGTATTCGTGAATCTTCATGGGGTGGCCTTCGGGAACGGAGAGGCCTCATAGCCCAAGCCCCCCCGGGCGTCGATCCGAGCATCAACGGGCGGAGATAGACCCGGTGCTCAGGGCAGGGGAGCCGGGACGGACGTCGTCGAGCTGCCGACCTTGGCCGAGCCCCAGACCTTCGCGCAACGCTCGGCAAATGCCGCCTGCGCGGCGGGCAGACGCTCGATGAGTCCCGGCGGGAGCATCTTCGACACCTCGGCAGTCACTTCGGGTGCGATGCCCTGCATGCTCCACGAGAACCCTTGCGCGTACATGCCGAGCATCTCCTCGTTCGGAGGGGCCGGGAACGACGCAACGCCACGCAACTGCGGCGCGACGTTCGCTTCCTCGAGCGTCAGGTGCGCGTCGAGCAGGCTCGTGAGCTCCGCCACCACGGCCTCGGCTTCGGTCGTTTTCGGGAGGGCCGCGAAGGCCGCGTCGCCCTTTTCGAGCAACGGATCGATGCGGCGATGATCGCTCGCGAGCTGGTCGAGGACGCCGCGCAGCGCCGGGTGCTTCTCGCGCAAATCCGGGAAGATGGCGCCGTCCTCCTGCATGTGATGGCCGTGGAGGGCCATGTGGTAGCCCTTCCATTCGTTCTGGAGGGCCTCGACGCGCGTGGCGTCGCCCGCCTTCACGCGCGCGAGCGCCGCTTGAAACCGCCCGAGATCGCGCCGAAACGCGTGGTGCGACATCATCAAGAGCGTCGCCATCGACGCGCTGCCGTCGTCGTTCAAAAGCTTCGTACCGGTCGCCATCGGTTCACCTCGCACCCATGCCCGCCCGTTTGCGGGACATGGGTCTTCTTTCGTGCCCGAGGGGCCGGCGTCAAGCCTTCGACTTCACGAGATCGCGCACCTTCTGCACGCTCTCGGCGCTCTTCGCGAGCATGCCCTTCTCTTCGGCGGTGAGGTCGATCTGGACGATGCGCTCGACGCCACCCGCGCCGATCACGACCGGCACGCCCATGTAGAGGTCGTTGTAGCCGTACTCGCCCTCGAGCAGAGCTGCGCACGGAAGAATGCGCTTCTGGTCGCCGAGGTACGCCTCCGCCATCTCGATCGCGCTGATGGCGGGCGCGTAGTAGGCGCTCGTGCCCATCAACGTGACGATCTCGCCGCCGCCCTTGCGGGTGCGGTCGATGAGCTTGTCGAGCGCCTCCTTGGCGACGAGCTTCTGCACCGGAATGCCCTCGATCGTCGTGTGCGAGAGCACGGGCACCATGTCGTCGCCGTGGCCGCCGAGCACGGTGGCGCGCACGTCTTTCACGCTGGCGCCGGTCTCGCGCGCCAAAAACAGCGAGAAACGCGCGCTGTCGAGCACGCCGGCCATGCCCA
>DATMCL010000298.1:0-29153 GCA_035558375.1 Polyangiaceae bacterium | reverse complement strand
CGCCTCGCCGCTGGTACGGCTGGCAAATCATCGTCCTCGACGGCACCGCGCTCGTGAACTTCGCGACCGAGGTCTGGCCCCTCTCCCTGCCCGTCTACTACCTCGGCGCCCCCATCACCCACTTCGCCCACAAAGCGCCGGTCAAAGCCGCTATTAGCGAAGGGTTACGAATCGCCGTGCCCTACGCGACCGGGCTAATCGGCGCTCAGTTTCGCCACTGCGACATCCGCAACCCGGACACGTGCGCGCACGGCATCCAGCCAGGCGCCGTCGTCGGCGCCGTCGCGGTTTCGGTGTTCGACATTGCCGTCCTCGGCCAGCGCTCCGTGCTCGAGAACGTGCCGACAACGCCTCCGCCCCAAACCGTCTCCGTCTACCCGGGCGGCACCGTGGATCGCCACGGCTTCACGCTCACGGCAAGCGGCACCTTCTAACCCCGCACCCGAACGACGCGCTCGGGTCTCTGCTGTCCGACTCTCTCAGCTCGAAGCCGGCAGCGCCGCCGCGAGCCGCTCGAACTCGGCGAGCTCCGCTTCCGGGAAATCACGCTCGCCCATGAACGCGATCCCGACGACGGCGCGCACTTCGCCGTCGGCCCCGCGCACCGGGATCGCCAGCGCTGCCTGCGCATCGACGGCCTTCGCGCCCGGTCGCACGTCGCCGGACTCGTCCGTCTTGATGTTGCAGGTCGCCACGGAGCGGTTGCGCTCCCACGCGAGCCCCGCCATGCCTTTGCCCTTGGGAATCATTTCCGTCACGCGGACGACGGGCGGCGGGATGTTGACGGCGGCCCGGAGGAGCAGGGTGTCCCCCTCGCGCTCGTGCACGGTACCAGCGGCGGCGCCGTGAGCGCCGAGGAACGACTTCAGCCAGGTTTCGAGGGTCGGTGACAGGGCCATGGCTTGACGAAGCCTAGCACGGGGTCATGGAGTAGGGCGCCGTCCACCGACGTGGGTGTTGCGGCGCGTTCCAAGATTTGATCTAGGCTCCGCCGCGAACCAGGATGAGCGACTTCGTCCCCACGAACCATCACCTCGAACGCTTCAGCGTCGAGTTCGAGTATCCGGTGGCGTTCGTGCGCGGGGCGCTCGACCCCGCGGAGCAAACGCTCGCGTGGGCCATCTCGCGCCGGGAGCCCGAGCGCCGGCACCCGGTGTTCGTCGTGCTCGACGGCGGCCTCGCGTTTGCGCGCGCCGAGCTCTACGACGAGATCACACGCTATGCCGGCGCGCACAAAGCGTCGCTCGAGCTCCGCGCCGACCCGTTCGTGATGCCGGGCGGCGAGCAAGCGAAAAACGACCCGTCGCTCATCACCGCGCTGCATGCCGAGCTCGCACGCGCGCGGCTCGATCGACACGCTTGCGTCGTCGTCATCGGCGGCGGCGCCGTGCTCGATGCGGCAGGGTATGCCGCGGCGACCGCGCACCGGGGCCTCCGTACCGTGCGCCTGCCGAGCACCGTCCTCGCGCAGTGCGACGGGGGGGTGGGCGTTAAGAACGGGATCAACGGCTTCGCGGCGAAGAACTTCGTCGGCACGTTCGCGCCGCCCTTCGCCGTGATCGACGACTTCGACCTGCTCGCGACGCTGCCGCTCCGCGACGCGCGCGCCGGCATGGCCGAAGCGGTGAAAGTCGCGCTGATCCGCGATCCGGCGCTCTTCCTCTGGCTGGAGGAGAACGCGCCCGGGCTCTCCGAGGCCGATCCGGAGCAAATGGCGACGCTGGTCCGGCGCTGCGCGGGCCTGCACCTCGCTCACATCACGAGCGGCGGCGACCCGTTCGAGGCCGGCAGCGCGCGCCCGCTCGACTACGGTCACTGGGCGGCGCACAAGCTCGAGCTCATGACCGGACACGAGCTCCGCCACGGCGAGGCCGTCGCGATCGGCATGCTGCTCGACGCGCGCTACGCCGAGCAGCAAGGCCTGCTCGACCCGACGGATCTTTTCCGGCTCGAGAGCTTGCTCGCGGCGCTCGGATTGCCGAGCTACCACCCGGCGCTCGACGAGCGACAGGGCGGCAAGCTCGCGCTCGTCGCCGGGCTCGAGGAGTTTCGCGAGCACCTCGGTGGTGCGCTGTCGATCACCCTGCTCGAGGGCATCGGACGTGCGCGCGAGGTGTCGGACATCGACCTCGCGGGGGTCGAAGCGGCGATTCGCTGGCTGGTCGAACGGGCGGGGGAGCCGTGAAGGTGCTGGAGCCCCGCGGGGCTCACCTCACCTACTGCACGAACATTCATCCGGGCGAGTCGCTCGCCGACGTGCGCAACGCCCTCACGTACTTCGTTCCCGAGATCAAGCAGCGCGTCTCACCGAAGGCGGACTTCGGCGTCGGGCTCAGGCTCGCCGCGCAGGCCGCGAGCGAGCTCGAAGCGCCCTTCGCGATCGACGAGCTTCGCTCCTTGCTGGCGCGCGAGGGGCTTTTCGTGTTCACGCTCAACGGGTTTCCGTACGGCGCCTTCCACTCCACCCGCGTGAAGGAGCGCGTGTACCTCCCCGATTGGCTCGAGGACCGCCGCGTCAGCTACACCCACTCCCTCGCGAAAGTGCTCGCCGCGCTCCTGCCCGAGGGCATGCGCGGCAGCATCAGCACGGTTCCGGGCGCCTTCGCGGCCCGCGCTGCCGCCCCCGACGCCGGCCGCAGGCTCGCGTTGAACATCGTGCGCTCGGCGGCCGATCTCGTGCTTCTGGAGCGTCAAACGGGCAAGACGATCGCTCTCGCGCTCGAGCCCGAGCCCGCGTGCTTTCTCGAGAAAACCTCGGAGGTCGTGCGCTTCTTCGAGGAGGAGCTGTGGAGCCGGGAGGCGCGCGTCGAGCTCGGGCGCCTGATCGGGCTCGACGCGGACCAGACCGAAGACGTGCTGCGCCGTCACGTCGGGATCTGCCTGGACGCATGCCATGGGTCAGTCGAGTTCGAGCGACCCAAGGACTCGCTCGCGACGCTCCTCGCCGCTGGCATCGCCGTGCCCAAAATCCAAATCAGCACCGGCCTCAAGCTGACGAACCCCGACGCCGCCGCGCTCGAAGCCCTGAAGGCGTTCGACGACGGCGTGTACCTGCACCAGACGGTCGTGAAGAGCCGCGGCCGCGGAGAATTGGCTCATTTCGTCGACCTGCCGGCAGCGCTCGCGGCCGCCCAGGACCTCGGCGAGGGCGCGGAGTGGCGCGTTCACTTTCACGTGCCGGTGTTCGAGTCGCGGCTCGGCCCGTTCTCGAGCACGCAGGACGAGCTCATCGAGCTCATCAGCGAGGCGCCCGAGCTCGCGCCCCACCTCGAGGTCGAAACGTACACCTTCGACGTGCTCCCCCAGGAGTACCGCGTCGGCTCGGTCACGCAAGCCGTGGCGCGCGAGCTCGCGTGGACCATCGGCATGCTCGCGCGACGTAGCTCGCGAGACGATTCGTGAAGGCACGCACGCTGCTCGAGCTCGGGCGCGTTTCGAATCTGCCGACCGTGTTCTCGAACGTGCTGTGCGGCGCGGCGCTCACGGGCGAACGCCTGCGTCCGCTGCCGCTCGCGCTCGCGGTGCTCGCGGGCTCGCTGTTCTACGTCGGCGGCATGTTCCTGAACGACGCCTTCGACGCCACGATCGACGCGAAGGAGCGACCGGAGCGACCGATTCCATCGGGACGCGCCGAGCGAGCCACCGTGCTCGGGCTCGGCCTCGGCATGCTCGCGGCAGGGGAGGCGCTGCTCGCCGTTTCGGCGCTCGGCGGCCTGGCACCGTCGGGAGCGCTCTTGCCGGTCGCAGGCTGGGTGACGGCGACGTGCGTCATCGTCTACGACCGCTGGCACAAGGGGCTCGCCTGGTCGCCGCTCGTGATGGGGCTCTGCCGCGCAGGCCTGTACGTGATTGGCGCCGCGAGCGTCGCCGAGACGCTCGACTACGGCGTCGGACTCGCGGCGCTGACACTGCTCCTCTACGTGGTCGGACTCACGCACGTGGCCCGCTTCGAGAACGCGTCGGCGGTCGGGCGCATCTGGCCGAGCCTGTTCGTGTTCTCGCCCGTCGCGCTCGCGCTCGCGCAGCCGATCGCACGCGTGCATGCCGGCGTGCCGATGCTCGTGCTCGCGCTCGTCTCGATCGTCTGGTCCTACCGCTCGCTCGGCTTCGCGCGCCAAGGCGGCCGCAGCATCGGTCGCGCAGTCGTGTCGCTGATCGCGGGGATTTCGCTAGTCGATGCGGTCTTCGCCTCGAGCCGCGAGGGTCTCGTGCTCGCTCTACTCGCTGTGGGCTGTTTCGGGCTCACGCTGCTCGGACAGCGCGCAATCCGCGGAACCTGAGCAGAGCTTGCGGAGCGCGCGCCCCGGAGTGACAATCAGGGGCTTGGTGCGGCACACGACTTCGCTCGGACGAGCCGCGGTGCTCGCCCTCGTCGTGGCGCTCGGCATCGCGCCCGCGTGCGGCTCATCGAGCCACGGGGACGACGACGATGACGACGGGGGCTCGAGCGGCGAGAACGGCACCGTGCTCGGCGGGAGCAGCGGCGCAAGCGCGGCGCGCGGCGGTACGACCGGAGCCTCGAACGGGCGGGGAGGCACCGAGAACGGCGGAGCGAGCGCGGGGACCGACGCCGGAACGCCGGGTGCCTCCGGACTCGGTGACGCTGGCTCGGACGCGGCGCATGCCGGCGAGACGTCGACCGGGGGCACGACCGGCGGAACGAACAGCGGCGGCAACGGCGGCTCGGACGCAACGGGTGGCTCCGCGGGCTCGGGCGCACGGCGGCCCTATTCGCCGAAGGTCGGATGCTACGACCCGCGCTGGCTCACGACGCTCGCTCAACCGGTCGAAGGCTCGGATCCGCTCGCCGTCACGAACGGGCTCGGCATCTTCATGGTCACGTGGCTGAGCTCGGAAGAGGTCAACGCCACCGAGACATGGGCGAACGGCGTCGTATCCATGATCCGCGGCGGGCTCTACCCGAATCCGCTCGACACGGCTGCCGGCCAGGGCACGAACCCGCACGTCGGCCAGCTCGCGATGGGAAAGACGGGTGACGCGATCTGGCTGCAGGATCCCGGGATCCTCGGCGCGAGCACCGCGACGACGCTCCGCCGCTGGGACGAGGCCGCCATGGCCTGGGACGCGCCGCATGTGGTTGCCCAAATGCGCGCCTTTTCCATGCGCGCGACCTTCCTCGACGACCACGACATCCTGGTCGTCGGCAGCATCGACGACGAGATGGTCGCCGTCGTTTACGACGCCGAGTCGAAGGCGTGGACCGAGCCCGAGCCGCTCGGAGGCCTTGGCAGCGCGCTGCCGAACTGGGGCGCGACGCGCGTCGCCGTCGCTGCCGACGGCGAGGGCAACGCGGCCGCGGCGTGGGCGAACGCCGCCGAGTCGGGCGCGCGCGTGATGCGGAACCGCAAATGGGTCGGCGAGGCCGTGTCGCTCAGCGATGATCCGATGGTTCAAGACTTCTGGGACGTCGCGCTCGTCGCTGCGGGCGGCGGCGATTTCGAGGTGATCGCGGGCCCGCAAGACGAGTCGCGTGGCGTCATCATGCAAGCGCGGACGCTCGGCTACTCGTCGAGCACCGGCACCGTGCTCGGGGACGTGGCGGAGGCGGGCCGCCTGCCGCAGATCTATTACATCGGCGCCGGCCAACCGATCACGGCGCTGCGCGACATCGACGGCGAGCTCACGGTCGGCTCCGCTTTCTGGACCGATCGCCCGGAATACTGGGTCTTTCGGCGCGTGAACGGCATCTGGGCTGCGCCGCTCCTGCTCGCCGACGGCATCGTCGTGGCTAACAACAACATCGGCATGGGTCTGAGCCCGCTAGCGCTCGACTCCGGCGGCCACGCGCTCGCCGTCGTTGCCAACGAGAACGACGAGATCATCCTGCGCGAGGCCGAGAAAGGCTCCGCGACGTGGACCGACGGCGTCCGCATCGACACGACGGACTTCCGCTTCAATCGGCGCGGGGTCTCGCTCGTGCTCGACCACGACGAGCCCGTCATCTATTTCAGCGCCGGCGACGCGCTCGGCACTTCGGGCAACGTCGCCTGGACGGCGTGCCATATTTAGCGGCGTAGCCGCCCGACAGCGTTACTTCGGGCCGCAGGCGAGCCACTCGCCGAGCTTCTTGCGGTCGTCGTCGGAGAGGTCGCCGTCGTCCGGCATGTACGTGTTGGTGGCGTTGGGGCCCGAGGCGGCAGCGCGGTCGATCTCGTCCTTCGCCGCCTGGATGTCCTCCAGCGTGTTGAAGTGGGGAGATTCCTTGCTCGCGTGACATTCGAGGCAATTCGCCTGGAAGAACGCCTTACCGAAGCTCTCGTACGTGAGCGTGGAGTTCGGCGGACAGGTGGCCCCCGTCGGATCTCCCAAGCTGTCTTGCGCACAACCGACGCTCGCCAGGCACACCGATAGACCAAGACCGAAACACCATGAGGAAGCACGCATCGAGAAGACCTCCCAAACGACTCCACTGCGGAGCCGACGCGAAGACATCAACATGGCGCATTCCCGCTCGTTCGTCGAAGGGGAAAGTCACCCTTCGCGAACGAATTGAAAACTCTTTCAGGTGCCCGCGCCGACCTCAGCGGCGTCGCGGCAGGGATTGCGCGAGGACGGTTATTCTTGCGCCGAAAGCGTCATTCTTGCGTCCGCGTCGGAGGCTCGAAGACCGCCTCCGGCTTGGCCGCATCGGCTGCGTCAGCCGCGGCCGTCGCTTCTTGCCGAGCTTGCACGCTCTGAACGATGGCGATAGCGCCGAGCGCCGAGACGACAGTGAACGGTAGTCCGACGAAGCTTGCCGGATTGTACGTGTGTGCGAGATCCTCGCCTGAGCCGACACCGATTCGATCGATCAGGAGATGCAGCAGCCAGGTGCCCCACCACACTGGCATCAACCATGGCATTTTGCGCACCCAGTCGCCCGCGAGCTCTCTACCCTCGGCGTCGTTCGCCCGATACACGGTACGCATTACGTCGTAGGGACGAAACAAGCTGACGATCGGAATGAACCACACGGCCACGGCGCCCCCGGGCGTCGGCATGCTCCGCAGTGTCACCGTGAGCCGCGTGTTCTTCACCACACGGTAGAGCCAGCTCAAGAACGCGACGCCTGCCAGCAGCGTCATGACGAGAGACAACAGCGTTCCTCCGGCGATGAGCAGGGCGACGCCGCCCGCCCACCACTCGCCAGCTATGGCCCGCGCCTGCAAGTCCGGGAAGGCACGCGTCACGATGCCGAAAGCAAGGACTGTCGTCACGTGAGCCGCCGCAGCCGAAGCCACAGCGAATATGGCAACCCAAGCCAGGCGCCCGGCGGAGCGGTACTGGTCGGACATCGAGCCAAGGGTAACAGACACTGCACGATTCAGCCTATTTTGTTGACAAATATCATAAGCGGCTTATGTTTCTGGCCGGATGGAAGCGGTTGTCCGAAGGTACCTGCGCGCCATCGGCAGCCGTGGTGGTCGGGCGAGCCGACGGGCGCTCACGACTGAGCAGGCTCGCGACATGGTCAAAGTGCGCGAGGCGCGACGCGCTTTCCGCGCGTTCCACACGTCGTGCTTCTGGTCGTCGGATCCCACCTACGTGATCACCCTCGCGGACGTGCCGTGGGTTGCAAAGCAAATCATGACTTACGGCGGTCGCGAAGGGTGGCGCCTCGGAACGAAGCTATGCCGCTGACCCCATTTCAAGAGCGAGTGGCAGGACTGCTCGCCGTCCATCGCACCGAGGATAGCTATCTTGCTGGGGGCTCCGCGCTCCATATCGCTCCGAATTCGAAGCGCTACAGCAACGACCTCGATTACTTCCACGACTCCGAGGAGCGCGTCGCATCGGCGTTTGCAGCCGACAGGTCTCTTCTGGAAAACAAGGGGTTCACCGTCGAGGTCGCGATGAATCAGCCGGGCTACATTCGTGCGGTCGTCCGAAAGGAAAAGGAAGCGACCAAAGTCGAATGGGCGCGTAACAGCGCCTGGCGTTTCCTGCCGCCCGTCCGCGACGAAGTGGCGGGCGTCGTCCTTCACCCCGTTGACCTCGCGATCAACAAGCTTCTTGCCTTGGTCGGACGTGATGAGCCGCGTGATTTCCTCGACATCATGGACGCTGACGAGCGCATTCTTTCTCTCGGCGCGCTCTGCTGGGCCGCGGCCGGCAAAGACCCGGGCTATACGCCGCCGCTGCTGTTGAGCCTCCTTCGCCGACGGGGGCATTACCGACCGGAGGATTTCGCGCGACTGCGCCTGCGTGAGCCGCTTGATTTGCCACGGCTGAAGGAGCGATGGCTGCGTGCACTCGACGAAGCCGAGGCCTTCGTGGCTCGACAGCCGCCCGAAGAGCTCGGGTGTCTCTACTACTCGACGCAGAAGCGGGAGTTCGTCTCGGATTTCGTGCTCGGCGATCCTGACGTCGTTCCGCATTTCGGGCGGCCCGGGGGCATCCTGCCGACCCTCGGAGCTCCGGAGAGCTGAGCTTTAGGGCGGGCCCTTCGACGCTACTTCGCGGCGCCGAAGACGCTGCGCAACATGACGTCGCGCACCGCCGTCGCCTCGACGCTCGCTCCTTCGGGCACGCCGAGCACGTCGGGCTCCGACGTCATGAGCAGCGGCCCGTCTTCGGGACGCTCCGTCACGCGGCCGTGCGAGCCCTTCACGAGCGATGTGTCGAGCGGGATCACGTCGAGCAGGTTGCGGAAGCCGAGCTTGCGCGCCGCGAGCTTGCGGCCGACCGTGAACATCGGGACCGCGAGCTTCGGGTTCAGGAAGAGCTCGACCGGGTCGTAACCGGGCTTCAGGTGAATATCGACGGTGCGCGCGTAGTCGGGGGCGCGCGCGTCGTCGAGCCAGAAGTAGTAGGAGAACCAGCGGTCGGCGCTCGAGATCAGGACGAGCTCGCCCGAGCGCTCGTGGTCGAGCCCGAACGCGCGCTGCTCTTCGCGACCGAGCACGTGCTCGATGCCGGGGACCTTCTCGAGCAAGGCTCGCACGGCGGGGATCCGCGCCGGATCCTTCACGTAAACGTGCGCGATTTGGTGGTCCGCAACGGCGAACGCGTGGCTCGCCCCGGGATCGAGCTGCTCGAGGCCGACCTCCTCGCGGACGCGGATGAAGCCGGCTTCGCGCAGAATGCGGTTCACGTGAATGGCGCCGGACACCTCCGTGATGCCGTACTCGGAGAGCACGATGACGCGCAGGCCCTTCTGCTTCGCGAAGGCGAAGAGCTCGCCGCAAACCTGGTCGATTTCTCCGAGCGCTTTGGCGATGCGTGCGTCGTTCGGGCCGAAGCGCTGGAGGTCGTAGTCGAGGTGCGGGAGGTAGACGAGGCTGAGCGTCGGGGCGCTTTTTTCGATGACGCGCTCGGCGCTCTTCGCGATCCAGCGCGAGCAGTTGATGTTGGCGCGCGGTCCCCAAAACTCGAAGAGCGGGAACTGGCCGAGCTCACGCTGGAGCTCGCTGCGAAGCTCGGGCGGCTCGCTGTACACGTCGGGGAGCTTGCGGCCGTCGGCCGTGTACATGGGGCGCGGTGTGAGCGAGATGTCCGCGCTCGAGTACATGTTGTACCACCAGAAGAGCTTGGCGACGCTGAACGACGGGTCGCGCCGGCGCGCCGTGTCCCAGAGTTTGTCGCCGTGGACGAGCGCATTCGATTGGCGCCAGAGCCACACCTGCGAAAGGTCGCGGAAGTACCAGCCGTTGCCGACGATGCCGTGCTCGCGCGGCAAGGTGCCCGTGAGGAACGTCGATTGCACCGAGCACGTGACGGCGGGTGTGATGGTGCGGATCGGGCGCCAGGCGCCGGCGTCGCGGAACTTCACGAGCTCGGGCGTGTGGGGGCCGAGCAGCGAGGGCGTGAGGCCGACGACATCGAGAACGAGAGTCGGGTGCATGGGATGGGCGCGAGCGTGTGAAAAACTAGGGCCGGTCGCTACGCGTTGTCGCGCCGGGGCGCCTGGCCGCGCAACACCGAGTTGCCTTCCCAGAGCGCGGTCTGATCGACGCCGATGGGCCGTTCCAGCGTGGCGGCGTCGAGCCGCCCACTCTGGGCGAAGAAGGCGATCGGGTTCTTCCAGCAGATGGTTTCGATGGCGGACTCGGCGACGCCGGCTTCACGCAGCGCGGCGGCCGTCTTCGGCACCTTGAGCGGGTCGCTCACGCCCCAGTCGGCGGCCGAGTTCACGAGGATGCGCTCGCTGCCGTACTGCTTGACGAGGGCAACCATGCGCGGCTCGTCCATCTTGGTCTTGGGGTAGATGGAGTGACCCGCCCAGCAGCCGGAATCGAGCACGCTCTTCAGCGTCTCCTCGTTGTTGTGATCGACGAGCGTCATGGCCGGGGCAATGCCGGCTTCGCGCACCACGGCGAGCGTGCGCTCGGTCCCGCGCTTCTTGTCGCGATGCGGGGTGTGGATGAGGATCGGCAGGCTGGCGTCCTTCGCGAGCTCGATCTGGCGCATGAAGACGCGCTCTTCCGCGGGGGTCACGTCGTCGTAGCCAATCTCGCCCACGGCGACGACACCCTCCTTCTCGAGGTAGAGCGGCAAAAGCTCGAGCACGCCGTCGGCGACGCGCGTGTTGTTCGCCTCCTTCGGGTTCAAGCCCATGGTGCAGAAGTGGGCGATGCCGAACTGGCTCGCGCGGAAGCGCTCCCACCCGAGCAGGGAGAGGAAGTAGTCCTCGAACGTGCCGACGTGTGTGCGCGGCTGGCCGACCCAGAACGCCGGCTCGACGATCGCAGCGATGCCCGCGTCCGCCATCGCTTGGTAGTCGTCGGTGGTGCGGCTCGTCATGTGGATGTGCGGATCGAAGAGCTTCATCGTGACCTCAGGATAGCTCGCCCAGGATGAGGGCCACGTCCGCCGGCACGGGGCGGCTCGCCGCGCGGCGCTCGCTCGCGTAATCGCGCGCCATGCGCAAAAGCTCCGGCGTGCGGCGCGCCGCGAGGCCCTCGATGCGGCCGACGGGAGCCTCGACGAACACGGCTTTCATCACCATCTGGTTATAGGCAAGCTCGGGGAAATACGCCGCGGGATAAGGATTGTCGCAAGCGATCGCCTCGAAGACGCGCTTCGCGTTCGTGCGGCACGCGGCGATTCCCGTCTCGACGAAGGCCGCGGGCTCGGGCAGGAGCGACAGCGTTCTGAGCACGCTCTCCTGCTCGCCGAGCTCGCCGGCCTCGAACGTCCTCTGCACGAACGCGGCGCGCTCCTCCGGGACGACGTGCTCGAGCGCGCGCAAGACGAGCCAGAGCCGGCTCCAGTCGGTGAGCGTCCAGTGCGGCCGCGCCGCCTCGCCGAGCTCGCGAGGCGGTGTGGGGTGCGAGTGAGCCGCCTCACCGAGCCGGCGCGAGACGCTCGCGAACAGGGCTCGGAAGCCCATGCCCTCCGGCGCGAGCAGCGCGCCCCCTGCCCGCTCGACGAGCGCTTCGCCGCCGGTCGCGCAAACGAGCTCTTCCGTAAGGAGTGTCGTTTCGGCCATCGCAGGAACCGGGAACGTCGGAGCGAGCCTGCACGTTCCCAGGGAGACGCTGTCGCTCTAGCATGGCCCCGTTGCCCTCGCTCGCCGACTTCCCGCCCGTTTTTCTGATCGTGTTCGCGGTGGCGCTCGGGCTCGTGCTCGGCAGCTTCCTGAACGTCGTCATCTACCGGTTGCCGCGCGGCGAAAACATTGCGTTCCCCGGCTCGCACTGTCCGCACTGCGGTCAACCGATCAAGCCGTACGACAACATCCCCGTCCTGAGCTGGCTCGTCCTGCGCGGGCGCGCGCGCTGCTGCAAGGCGCCCATCTCGCCGCGCTACCCGCTCGTCGAAGCGATCGGGGGCTTGCTAGCGTGGGCCGTGATGCGCTCGATCGTGCTCGAGCTCCCGGGCGACCCGTCGATCGGCCGCGCCTTCGCCGTCTTCGCGGCCTACCTCGCGCTCGGTCTCGGGTTGGTGGCGGCAGCGTTCATCGATCTCGAGCACATGCTGTTGCCGGACGAGCTCACGCTCGGCGGAGCGGGCCTCGGTATCGCAACCGTGCCGCTGCGACCGGACATTCACTTCAAGGAGGCGCTGCTCGGCGCGGCGATCGGCTTCTTGGTCGTGTGGCTGCCGTTCGTCGTGCTCTACGAGAAGGTGCGCGGCAGGCCGGGCATGGGACTCGGCGACGCGAAGCTCGTGATGCTCGCGGGCGCATGGTTCGGCTGGCTTGGCGCCGCCTTTGCGCTGCTGGCCGGCGCCGTGCAGGCGACGGCCGTCATGCTGGCGTTGCTCGCCGCGGGCCGGAAGATCGAGGAGCCCGCCGCGGTTCTCGAAGAGCGGCGCATGCTGCGGGATGCGCTCGAGCAGGCCCAGGGGGCCGAGCGTGAAGCACTCGAGCGGGAGCTCGCCGACGATCCACTCGCCGTGGACCCGGAGCCCGGCGTCGGCGGCGCGCGGCTCGCATTCGGGCCGTTCATCGTGCTCGCGATCCTGGAGTTCATGTTCTACGGACCGGTGATTCGCACCGAGCTCATGGGCGGGCTCTTCGTGCCATGAAGGCGTGCACGTTCATGCGGCGATTCGTTGCGACGCTGCCACTGCTTGCCGCGTGCGGAGCCAGCACGCGCTTGGTGCCCGCAGGCCCGCACCCGCCTCACCTGCAGGAGTTCGTGACGGTCGCGTACCCGCCGCCCCCCGCCGAGATCGAGGAGATCCCTCCGGCGCGGGAGGATCCGAGCTGCGCGTGGATGGACGGTCACTACCAGTGGGACGGGCGGCGCTGGGGCTGGGAAGCGGGGCGTTGGGTCGTGCCCCCAGCCGGCTGCTACTACGCGCCGCCGGTGGTCGCCTGGTCCAAAGCCGGCGAGGAGCGCCTCTATTACACGCCGCCGCGCTGGTACCGGAACGACGCCGGAAGCCTCACGGAGCGGACGGCCGGCTGCGCGACCCCGCGTCCCTGCGCGCGGTAGCCCTTTTTGCTACTGTCGCGCCCTTCGAGCATGAGCGCGCACGTTTTTCGCGAATACGACATCCGTGGTCAGGCCGAGCGCGATCTCGGCGATGCGTTCGTGGAGCGCATCGGGCGCGGGCTCGCCGAGCTCTTGAAGCCGCCGGGCGAAAAAGAGCCGCCCCGCATCGCGGTCGCGCGCGACTGCCGGCTCTCGGGGCCGCGCATCTTCGCTGCACTGTCGGCGGGGCTGGTCGCGGGCGGCGCGCGCGTCGTCGATGTCGGCGTCGGCCCGACTCCCAAGCTCTACTTCTCGGTGCACGACCTGAACGCCGACGGCGGCGTGATGATCACCGGTAGCCACAACCCCGGCGAAGACAACGGCATGAAGATCATGCGCGGTCGCCAGAGCTTCTTCGGAGCCGATCTGCAGCGGCTCGCGGAGCTCGTGGCGGGACCGGCGTTGCCGCGTGTCGCGGGTGGAGCCGTCGAGAGCGCGGACATCGACGACGCGTACGTCGCGCGCTTGACGGAAGGCATCGAGACCGGGCCGCACGCGGTGAAGGTCGTCGCCGACGGCGGCAACGGTGCCGCGGGGCCGCTCGGCTTGCGTGCGTTCGGTAAGCTCGGCCTTTCGCCCATTGCCCTCTTTTGCGACATGGACGGGCGCTTTCCGAACCACCACCCGGACCCCACCGTACCCGCCAACCTGACGACGCTCATCGAGCGCGTGAAAGCCGAGCGGGCGACGGTCGGCGTGGCCTGGGACGGCGACGGTGACCGCCTCGGCGTGGTCGACGCCACGGGCGAGATCGTGTGGGGCGACCGACTTCTGGCGCTTTTTTCGCGCGGGATCCTGGCTCGAACCCCCGGCGCGACCGTGATCGCCGACGTGAAGTGCTCGCAATCGCTCTTCGACGACGTCGCGAAGAACGGCGGCCGCCCCATCATGTGGAAGACCGGCCACTCCCTGATCAAGACCAAGATGAAGGAGGAGCACGCCGCCGTCGCCGGCGAGATGAGCGGGCACTTCTTCTTCGCCGATCGCTACCTCGGCTTCGACGACGGCATCTACGCCGCGCTGCGGCTGGTCGAGATCCTGGGCCGCACGGGCCGCACCGTGCTCGAGAACTTGTCGGACCTGCCTGCGTCGTTCCACACGCCGGAAATCCGCGTCGACTGCCCCGACGCGCTCAAGTTCGAGGTGGTCGAGCGCGTGAAGGAGAAGCTTTCGAGCCGCGGTAAGGTCAATCCGCTCGACGGCGTGCGCGTCACCTACGGGGACGGCGCCTGGTCGCTCTGTCGCGCGTCGAACACGGGGCCGCTCATCGTGCTGCGCTTCGAGGCGCCGAGCGCGGAGCGGCTCGCCGCGTTGCGCGCCGAGGTCGAGGCCGTGGTGATCGAAGCGCGGCGCGCGAGCGGAGGCTAGGGCCTCGATGTCGGTGGGCGTCGAGAACGAGCGGCCGAGCGACAGCCCGGCGAACGAGCCGTGGAGCATCGCGCGCGTCCTGCGCTGGGCTACCGACGACTTTCGCAAGCGGGGGCAAACGAGCCCGCGGCTCGACGCCGAGCTCCTGCTCGCCGAAGCGCTCGGCACGGATCGCATTCGCCTCGTGATCGACTCCGAGCGTCAGCTCACGAACGCCGAGCTCGGACGCTACCGCGAGTCCATCCGCCGGCGCCGGAGCGGCGAGCCGGTGGCGTACATCCTCGGTCGGCGCGAGTTCTACGGCCTCGGCTTCATGGTCGACAAGCGCGGGCTCGTGCCGCGACCCGACACGGAGACGCTCGTCGAGGTGGCGCTCGAGCGCACGAAAGCCCGCTCGATGTTCGGCCGCGCGCTCGACCTGTGTACCGGCACCGGCTGCGTCGCGATCGCCTTCGCGAAGGCGCGCCCCACCTGGCGCGTCATGGCGAGCGACGTCTCGCGCGCTGCGACGGAGCTCGCCTGGGAGAACGCGCGCCGTCTCGGCGTGACGTTCACGGTAGGTGTTGCGGAGAGCAACCTGTTCGAAGCCCTCGGCGAGCAGCGCTTCGAGCTCGTCACGGCGAACCCGCCGTACATTCCGACGGGCGACATCGCCGGGCTCGAGCCCGACATCCGCGACTTCGAGCCCCGCCTCGCGCTCGACGGCGGCACGGACGGCCTCGATCTCGTGCGGACCATCGTCAACGGCGCGCGCTCTCGGCTCGAGCCGGGCGGCGTGCTCGCCCTCGAGATCGGGCATGACCAGGCGGCGCGCACGCGCGAGCTATTCGAAGCCGCGCAATTTCGCGACGTTGCCGTGCGCCGCGACTACGGCGGGCGGGAGCGAGTCGTGAGCGGCGTCGCGGGCTGAGCCGGCGGGCGCACGAGGGGGCCAAGCGCACGCAACTGCGGTGTAGCGCGGCCGAGCTTGCGAGAATGCATGGTATGGTACTTGGTATGGCGACCAAGAAGGTGACGGTCACCCTCGATACGAATCAGCTCGAGCAGATTCAGTCGTTGGTCGCCGCCGGGAAGCTCGACAGCGTGTCCGGCTTCGTCCAGCACGCCGTCACCGTCTCACTCGCCGATATGGTCGGCTGGGGGCAGCTTCTGGACGAGGCGCTGGCGGCCACCGGCGGCCCGTTGACGCGAAAAGAGCGGGCCTGGGCCGACAGAATCTTGCGCCGCAAGGGACGACGGCGGCGAAAACGGGCGGAATGAGCGGCTTGACACTCGACGCAGGGGCCCTGATCGCCCTCGATCGCAACGATCGTCGCGTCATCGCTCTCGTGGCGCAGACCCAGTTGCTCGGCCTCGCGCTCACGATCCCAGCGACGGCCCTCGCGCAGGCAATGCGCGCACCTGCTCGCCAGGCTCGACTCTCTCGGCTCGTTCGTCAGCCGAGCGCAAGGGTGGTGCCGCTGGATGCGCTCGACGCAACGCGAGTCGGCGTGCTTCTGGCGGCGTCACGAACCACGGACATTGCCGACGCCCACGTCGTCATCTGCGCTCGCCGCTTCGAGGAACCCATCGTTACCTCGGACCCCGACGACCTCCGGAGGCTCGATCCCGAAGCCGATCTCGTCGTGCTTTGACCCCCGAGAAATTTGGCCCCATCCGTCCGAACATGACAGGGCGGTGGACATGGGATCGGCCCGAACCTTCGCGCGCGCCGCGGTCGGCAACGCCCTTTGGGGCACGCTGAGCCTCGCAGCCGCCTGCGCCAACCACGACGGCGTGGCGCTTTCGAAGCCGGAGTCCACGGAGTCGGTCGCGATTCCGAAGGTGCCGGTACCCGCCGAGAACGGGCCGAAGCTCGCCTCCATCGCCGACATGACGGCGGTGCTCGAGCGACCCGCTCGGAACGCCAAGCAGATCGGGTACTTGCACGCCGGCGACCGCGTGGCGCGCGCCGCCGAGCCGTACTCCAAGGAAGGCTGCGATAGCGGCTGGTTCCCCGTGCGGCCCGCTGGCTTCGTCTGCGCGAGCGGCGGCGCCACGGTGGACCTCACGCACCCGACGCTCGCGGCGATGGCCATCCAGCCGCTGCTGGACCAAGCGCTGCCGTACACGTACGCGCGCACCACGAACGACACGCCGCTCCTCGAGCGCGACGGCTCGCGTGAGGGCGCCGTGAAGGAGATCGGCAAGCTCAAGCGGCGCTCGGGCATGGCCGTCGTCGGGAGCTGGACGGCTGCGATGCCGGGCAGCGCGCCGGAGCGCATGGCGCTGCTCACGAGCGGCAAGTTCGTGCGCGCCGCCGATCTCGAAGCGCTCGACACGCCGGACTTCAAGGGCGTCGAGCTCGGCGAGAAGCAGGCGCTGCCGCTCGCGTTCGTCGTCAAGCGCGGCGTGCGCGACTTCAAGCTCGACGGCGAGGACGCGGAGCAAGGCAAGGATCTCGAGGTGCACCAGCGCCTCGACCTCACCGGAAAGTTCCGCACGGCGCACGGCGAGAAGTTCTGGGCGACGGCGAACGGCCGCTGGGTGCGGCACAAGGACGTCACCACCATCCTCGCGCGCAACGCGTTTCCCGACTTCGCGGTCGACGGCCAGAAGTGGCTCGATCTCAGCGTCGTGATGGGCACGCTCGTCGCGTACGAGGGGAAGAAACCGTTCTTTGCGACGCTCGTCAGTATCGGACGCGATCCCGGGGCGGGCGCCGTCGCCGAAGCAGCCAGCGGCGACGCGCCCGCACCCCCTTCCGCCGCCTTCGGGCTCGGAACGTTCGAGGTGCGTGCGAAGCACATCACGCTCGTGGGCGGTGACCCGTTCGCCCCGCGCGAGAGCTACCAGCTCTACGACGTGCCCTGGGTGTTCGAGCTTTCGTCAGGGCGGCTCGGCTACGGTGCGTACTGGCACGAGCGCTTCGGCGTCGAGCACGGACCCGGCGCGATTCAGCTGTCGCCGGCCGACGCGGCCCGGCTCTTTCAGTGGATCACGCCGAGCATCCCCGACGGATGGCACGCCGCGAGCACCCTTCACGGCGAGGCGAAGACGCTCGTCGTGATCCGGAAATAAGCTCGCACGAAGCGGCTGCTACGGCGCGTGCTCGAAGTAGTAGGCCGCGCCGCTCTCGACGTACATGCCCGTCGCGCGATCGTCGGCTGGGCCCGTGAGCACTCGCTCGTCCGAGGAAAGTGTCAGCGCAATCTCGATACCGTCGGACGTCGACGCCGTACAACTCCGTTCGTCGCACGCACAGACGCCGGCCAGGCACGCGAAGCAGGCGAAGTTGCTGAAGCTCCGGTTGCCCGCCGTGCAGGTTCCGTCCGGGTCGGGACCCCAGCTGTAGCCGACATCGCTGTACGGTAAGCAGCCATAACCTACCTCGATGGGGTAGCTCGTCTGAAGCTCACACCAGCTTCGCCAGAGCTCGCGCGTCCCGATCGAGAGACGCACGGTCCGATCGCGAACCGCCCCCTGCACGATGGTGTAGGTGACACCGTCGAGCGGCGAGTAGCCCGGCGTTCCTCCGTAGCCCATCACGTCGTAGACGTACGGCGAGGGGTACGCCGCGGAGGGATCGGTCGCCGGCGGCGGAGCCTCGCCGTCGCCCCATTTGAGGCTGCCGCACATGCCGTGCGAGCTCGCGCCGTTGATCACGAGCGTGAGCGACTTGAGACGTTGGAGGTAAAAGTCCTCGAGCTGTCCCTGCCACGTGCCCACGAGATCCTGGTAGGCGGGGTCGGTGTCGCAGCCGGTCTGCGACGGCCATTCGATGGATGGGCTCGTCGGCTGGGGCAATGTTCCGGCGGTGCCGCCACCCGTAACCTGCGTGCCGCCGCTCCCCCCCGTGACGCTGCCGCTACTACCACCGGATGCACCGCCGGTGCCGGGTACACCCGTGTCCCCTTCGGGCGGATCATTGCCGACATCGAGGTGTTGCCCGGCGCAGGCCAGGAGCAGCAACGTCGAGGCCAACGGCTTCCTTCGCAGGACGCGGCTCATCGCTCGCTCCCCTCAGTTTGTCCGCTCGACGCACTTCCGGCCACCGAACGCGGCGCTTGGCTCGTGCCGACCGCCGTCCGCAGCGATGCGGTGAGCAGGCTCGCCGGGAAGCGTCGCTCGAACGCCGCTTCTCGCTGGCGGGCCGCGTCGAGCTGACCGACGAGCGCGAGCGCCTTGATCGCGACGGCCTGACGCTCTTCGTCGAACACCGTTTCGGGGAAGCGCGCGATGTGCGAGCGGAGCGCGGCGAGCGCGGCGTTACCGTCGCCTCGTCGCAGAGCGGCGCGGGCTTCGTCGAGCAGTGCTTGTTGCTCGGCGAGGCTTCGCGCTTTCTCCGGAGTGGCGTCGCGCGGGAGCTCGGGCGACGGATTCGCGCGCAGGCCCCGCGTGCTCGGCGCGAGGCGCGGGGCGGCGGACGGCTCGTCGGGCGTGGACGCGGTCGCCACCGGGTCCGGAGCGCGGGCTACCGGTGCCGGCTCCTGCCGCAAGGGCGCAATCGCGCGCGCAGCGGGAGCCACGAGCGGCGCGTGCACGGCCGAGCTCGCCGGCGCGCTCGAGCGGAACGTCGCGTAGAGGCCGAGGCCGGCGACCGCGCCGAAACCCATGCCGACGAGCAGCGTCTTCGTGAGACCGACGAGCGTCAGCCCCGTCGCGACCGCAGAGCCGCCCGAAAGCGCCGCGTGGCTCGCTCCCGCGACGGAGGTCGTGAGGCCCATGATTCCCGCCCCCGCGGCGAGCCGCGACGCAACCCGGTGACCGCGCTCCGGCGGCACGGGTGCCTCGGCGTCGAACCGCAACGCGTCGATGATCGCTTGGTCCACGGCATCCTCGTTTTCGGTCATGGCTCACCTTTCGAGCGCAGTCGGCGAACCTGCGTCGCCAAGTCGGCGCGTGCCAAGCGCAGCCGCGAGTACGCCGTGTTGAGGGGAATGCCGAGCGCTTCGGCGACCTCGGGCATCGTGCACTCGTCGAGCTCGTGCAGGATGAAGACGGCGCGGCGACCGAGCTCTAGCTCACCGAGAGCGCGCTGGGCGACGCGCAGCGCCTCGCTCTGGATGGCGTCGTCGAGCGCGCTCGGGCCGTGGTCGGGCGGCTCGTGCCCGTCGTGAGTCACCTCATAGCGGTGTCGCGCGAGGTCGCGGTAGTCCGACGCGAAGCGGAACGCGAAGCCGAACAGCCAGGGCCTGAGCGGTCGCCTCGTGTCGTACTGGTCGAGCTTCTTGAGCACGGCCAGGAACACGTCGTGCGCCACGTCCTCGAGATCGCGATCGTGGACGCCGAGCCGGCGCAGCGCGTGCCACACGTAGCCGAGATGGTCGCGGAAGATCTCCTGGAATGCGGGACAGATGGGCGCTTCCGGAATGGCTTGCTCCGCTACCCACTGGACGGACGAGCTGGCGGTCACCTCGCCCTGTACTTGGGAGAAGCGCCGCGATTCCGTCACGGCGTCTCGACCAGCGCTCCGATGCCGAGGGTTCCCGAAATCATGGGCATTTCCCACAACTTGTCGCTGCCGTCGTTGCGGTACATGCGCACGGGAACCAGGCTCGTCAAAAGGTCGAAGCGACCCTGGATCCGCAGCCAGGGGAGGTCGGCGAGCTCGAACGCCCCGCGCAAGCCGAGCGCCGCGTAGAGCGCGGTGTCCGACTGTGGGTTCGGCAGGCTCGGCGCCTCACCACGGATGCTGCCGAGCGCGCCGACGGCGCAGGCGAGAAAGCGCCCGGGCGGGAAATGAAAGCAGGGAACGAGCAGCCCCGCGATCAAGCGAGTTTCCGCCCCGTTACCGAGCGCCTGGCTTGCCGGGAAGTCGTACCGACCCTCCAGCGACAGCGAGAGCGTCCCACGACGTACACGTACGAGCGCTGCCGCCCCGAGGGACAGGTCAGGCGCCGTGCCGACCGAACCGAGACCCATGAGGCCAAGCCCCCATCGCCACGGTTCGCTCGAAACCGGTGGTGGCGTCTCCCGCGCTCCATCGCTCGTCTCCGAAGTGGGCGCTGGGGGCGGCTTCGGCTCGCTCGAGGGTGGCGGCGCGGGCGCGGGAGGCGGAGGTGGGGGCGGGACGGGAAAAGCCGCGACCGGCCCCGCTCCGGCGAGGGCCGGGTTGATCGCGAGGCTGATGCCGAGTGCCAGCGCATCCACGAGCTCGACGCAGTCGGACGCCTCGCGGATCTCCCGCACGCCGCTCTCGAGGCCCGTCGCGTCCACCAACGCAACGCGACCGAGCCATTTGCCGTCCGCGGCCGAGATCGTCACGTCGAACGTCGGCCGCCGCGAGTCGTCGAACGGGTCCTCCCCGAGCCGCGCGACCACCGCGCGCCGCAACGCGGCCTCGTCCGGGCAGCTCTCCGCACCCGTGCTGCGCCGGTAGACCAGGCGCCCCGCGGGTTCCGCGCCGAGTGGCGGCGCCACGAGCAGCGTCATGCCCAAAAGAGCGGCTCCGCGCACCACCACTAGTCCTGCCTCTTACTGATTACGCGTTCAGAAATCGAGCGATACCAGCCACGACATAGCGATTTCATGCGGGGGCGTTGAAGACTAACGTAGGTGGGAACCATGCCGCCGGCGACGCGCAGCGGACTCGGCGCGGGGCGCCCCCGCATCGGGTTCCTCGCGACCTACCTCGACGACGCCTACGAGTGGGGCATCTGGCGAGGTGTGCGGCGCGCGGTGGAGGAGCGCAAGGGGAGCGTCGTGTACTTCGCGGGCGCAAGCCTCGAGGATCCGGAACCCGAGCGGCGTGCACGCGCCCGGGTCTTCGACTTCGTTCAGCCGAACGGCGTGGACGCGCTCTTGTGCGTGTCGGGCGTGCTCGGCCACTTCGTCGGTGTACCAGGGACGGAACGTTGGCTTTTGCAGAGGCGCCTTCTCAGCTGCAGCATCGGCCCCGCGGAGCACGTGCCGAGCGTGCGCGTCGACGACAGCTCGGGCATCACGCAGCTCACGCGCCACTTGATCCGCCATCACGATCACAAGCGGATCGCCTTCGTCACGGGCAGCGCCTCGAGCGCCGAAGCGCAGCAGCGCCTTTCCGCGTACATCCAGGTGCTTGCCGACCACGGCCTGAGCTACGATCCGCGCCTCACGCTCACCGGGGATTTCACGACGCGAAGCGGCGCTCGCGCGATGCACGAGCTGTTCGACACCCGACAAATCCCCGTGGATTCGCTGGACGCAGTCGCGTGCTCGAACGACTACATGGCGTTCGGCGTGATCGAGGAGCTCGCGCGACGGCGCATCGCCGTCCCCGACCAGGTGGCGGTCGTCGGCTTCGACGACATCGCGCAGGCGAGGCTCCATAGCCCATCGCTCACCACCGTGCGCCAACCGTTGGAGGAGCTCGGCCGCCAAGGCGCGCTTCGAATCATGGGCTTGCTCGACGGCGCGCCGGCCGAGGGCGCGCTCACGCTCGAGACCGAGCTCGTGCTGCGCCGCTCCTGCGGCTGCGTCCCGACGGACCTTCCCTCGCCGCACGAAGCCGGCGACGAGCTCCTCGAGCCGGCGAGCACGACGAAGCCGCCCTCCGGGCCCTCGCTCGAAAGCGCGCTCGCGGCGGAGCTCGGAGGGTCGCCGGGCACGTTCCTGCGCGCGCTCGAGCCACATTTGCGGCGCCTCTCGTCCGGCACGCGCGAGCTCGAGCACGGGCTCCGGTTTGCCGAAGATCTCGTGGCGCGCGTGCGGCTCGCTCGCGAGGACCTCGTCTACCAGCGCCTGAGCCGAGTCGGGCGCGTGCTGCAGCACCGCATGTTCGGGCCGAAAGCCCAGATCTCGACGGCGCTCGCCGAGCTGATGCCCAGTCTCGGCATCGAAGAATGTGCGGTTTCCGAGCTCTCTCAGCGCGCTCCCGGTGCAACGCGCGACACGCTCAAGCTCGCCTTCGGCTTCGACTCGAAAACCCTCCAGCCGCAGATGACGTCCTACGACGCCTGGCAGCTCGCGCCGCCCGCCTTCGACCACCTTCGCTCGAGCTCCTGCCTCGTGCTGCCCCTGACGTTCGGCGCGCAAACCCTCGGCATCGCGGTCCTCCCCGCCATCGACCGAGAGGGCACCTTCTACGAAGCCCTGCGCGAGCTGTTCGGCACCGTCCTCAAGGTCCTCGACCTCCGGCAGCGCGCCGAACGCACGTAGCCGCTCCCCCCGCGGGCGGACCCGAGCTCAGCGAGCGAGAGCCGCGAGCGCGATCACGACCAGCGACAGGAACACCGCCGCGATCACGACCCAGCGCCGACCGGAAGCGCCCCGCTCGCCCGCTTCGCCGCCGAGCGACTCGTCGACGGAGGCATCGGGATGCGCGACCACCCCCGAGACGCGCGGAGCGGTGCGCTCGGCCTCGAGCTCATCCCTCGGCTCCGGCGTCGATACCGTGAACGGCATCGGCGGCGTGGGTGCGGAGCGAACCGGCTCGGGAGCGGCAACCTGGACGGAAGCAGCGGCCGAAACGGCGGGCGCCGCATGGCCGAGGAGCGCGGCGAAACCATCCGCGCGGAGACGCGTCGGCTCGTCGAGCATGTCGAACTCCGACTCCGGCTCGGCGAGGGACGGCCAGGCCTCGGCAGGCTTCACGATATCGACGGTGCGCGCGACGGCGACGCCGGCACTCGGCTTCGATTTCGGCGCGCCACTCGACCGCGGCTTGCTCGACGGTGGAGCGTTGCTCGCCGCCGAGGCCAGAGCTGCCGCGTTCGGCACGGACCGCGGCGCTGCGCTCGTCGTCGCATGCGGGGCCGCGCTCGAGGCGACGCGCGGGGCTGCACTCGGGAACATCGGCGCGAGAGGTCGCGACGGACGCGCCGACGGCACGGCGCGAGCGGCGATCGGCTTCAACGCAGCGAGCCCGGAGTCGAGCTCAGCCCAACCGTCTTCGAACGACTCCGTCACGGGCGGGGGCGGGCGCACGGTCGGCACGGCGGCCTCGGGCGGGGGCGCGGTCGGCACTTCGGCGGGCGGCGCCTCGGACGCTGATTCCGGCTTCGACGGCGGACGCATGCGTTTGGCACGCGCAAGAAGCTCCGGCGGTGGCTTGAAGACGGCGGTGCGCTCGACTTCCACGCCCAGCAGCCCTTGCGTCTCGCGCTCGCGCAGACGGTGGATGAGCTCCTTCGGAATCTGTTGCACGTGCGTCGCGCTGTCGTTGACGAGCGCCGACGTGATGTCGGGCTCGCTCTTCTGCTCCGCGCCGGGCGCGCGTTGCAGTGACTGCACCCACTGTTTGAACCCATCTCGGTTCCCGGCAGAGCCGTTCGCCGTCATCGTCTGCTCCTCGAAACTCCCGCTCTGGACAACACCTCATCATACTCTCAAACCCAGGAGTTGTGCGCGCTCGATTCGAGTTTCGAAAGTCGAAGCACGACGCGCCCACAAGGTGGTGCGCGAGCACACATTGTCGCAGTGCGTCTTCTTGCCGCAATTTTGCGCGCGACTCGCGCGTGACGCCTACGCGCGCAACCGGTCGAGGATGTGGCGAGTCGCGAGGGAGCGGTTCAGCGTATAGAAATGGATGCCGGGGGCGCCGCGGGCGAGGAGGTCCCGGCACTGGGCGGTCGCGTGCTCGACCCCGAGGGCGCGCACCGCGTCGGCGTCGGCGCTGCACGCTTCGAGCTTCGAGAGCAATTGAGCGGGAATGCTCGAGCCGCACAACGCCGTGAAGCGCTTGACCTGCGAGAGATTCGTGATGGGCATGATGCCCGCGACGATCGGCACGGTGATGCCGCTCTTCTGCGCGCGCTCGACGAAGTGGAAGTAGTCCGCGTTGTCGAAGAAGAGCTGCGTGATCAGGAAATCCACACCTGCGTCGACCTTGGCTTTCAGGTGGCGGAGATCGGTTTCCGCGTCCGGAGACTCCGTGTGCTTCTCCGGGTAACAGGCGGCGGCCACGCAGAAGTCGAAGCGCGCACGCGTCAGCGCGACGAGCTCGGCCGCATGCGCGAAGCCGCCCGCGGTCTGCTTGAAGGTCGTCTCGCCGCGCGGCGGGTCGCCGCGTAGGGCGATCACGTTCTCGATGCCGCCGGCGCGGAGCTCTTCGAGCACGCCCGCGAGGTCATCGCGCGTCGCGCCGACGCAAGTGAGGTGCGCCATGGCCTCGATGCCGACCTCCTGCTTGATGCGCCGCACGAGCTCCACCGTCAGGCGCTGCGTGCTCCCCGCGGCGCCGTACGTCACCGAGACGTAGTCGGGCGCATACGGACGAAGCTCGGCGATCGTCTCGAACAGACGCTCGACACCCTCGGCGTCTTTGGGCGGGAAAAACTCGAAAGAGAAGGTGGGCTTTTGCCCCAAGCGCTCGACGATCTTCATACGCGGGCGGGAACGTAGCAGGGGACCCAATTCTTGGCCAAAGCGTCAGGAGGGCGCGTCGAGGGCGAGCTCGCCTGACGCGTGTCGCCCCCGTGGTACGGTCCCCATCTCTCCATGCGCATACACGTGATCGCGGTCGCCGGCACCGGCATGGGCGCGCTCGCTGGTCTCCTTGCCGAGCTCGGTCACGAGGTCACGGGGAGCGACACCGCGTTCGATCCGCCGATCGGCCCGGAGCTCGCGGCGTGGGGCGTGCGCTGCCTCACGGGCTTCGAGCCCGCGCACCTCGAGCCCGCGCCCGAGCTCGTCGTGGTGGGCAACGTCTGTCGTCCGAACAACCCCGAAGCGCGCGCGGCCATCGACCGCGGCCTCGAGGTGACGCACATCGCCGGCGCGCTCGCGCGCTTCGGGCTCGCCGGAACGTCGCCGCTCGTCGTCGCAGGGACTCACGGCAAGACGACCACGACGGCGCTCGCGGCCTGGCTGCTCGATCGCACGGGCTTCGCGCCAGGTTTCTTGATCGGTGGCCTGCCGAAGGGATTCGCGCGCGGATTTCGCGCAGCCAAAGCGCCGCGCCGGCTCGGAAGCGCCGAGCGTCCGACGCGCCGCACACCGTTCGTCGTCGAGGGTGACGAGTACGACACGGCCTTCTTCGAGAAGACCGCGAAGTTTCTCCACTACGCGCCCGAGGTCGCGATCATCACCTCGATCGAGCACGACCACATCGACATCTACCCGACCTTCGAGAGCTACCTCGAAGCGTTCCGGCGCTTCGTGGCGCTCGTGCCGTCCTCTGGCCTCATCGTCGCCAACGGCTCCGACGAGCACGTCGTCCGCGTCGTGGAAGCGCATGCGCGCGCGCCCGTCGCCTGGTTCGCGCTCGCCGACGAGCCGACGCACGGCGTACCGCCCCATTGGCTCGCGGCGCCGGCGGGCAGCGACGCTAAGGGCCAGGCCTTCGACCTCTACGCCGGCGGTGTCGCGTGCGGCCGACTCGCGCTGCCGCTGCCGGGGCGCCACAACCTGAGAAACGCCGTGGCGGCGCTCGGCGCGGCCGCCCAAGGCTTCGGCGCGCGCCTCGCGGATCTCGGGCCGGCGCTCGCGTCGTTCCCCGGCGTGCGGCGCCGTCAGGATCTGATCGGCAACCCGCGCGGAACCTCGGTGTACGACGACTTCGCGCATCACCCGACGGCCGTGAAGGAGACGCTCGCGGCGCTGCGCGCGCGCCACCCGGCGGGCCGTTTGCTCGCCGTGTTCGAGGCGCGCAGCGCGACCGCCTGCCGGCGCATGCACCAGGCCGAGTACGCCGAGAGCTTCGACGCCGCCGACGAGATCCTGCTCGCCCCACTGGGCCGTACGAACCTCGCGCCCGAAGAGGCGCTCGACCTCGAAGAGCTCGTCCGGGATCTCGACGCGCGGGGGCGGCAGGCGCGGCGCTACGAGTCCGTGGACGCCATCGTCGCGCGCCTCGGCGAGACGGCGCGCGAGGGCGACGTGATCGCGCTTCTTTCGAACGGCGCCTTCGGCGGGATCCACCAAAAGGTGCTGGCTCGCCTCGCCTGAGCCACGAGCGTTTGCGCGGCCGTGCGGCTTGGTCTACCAAGTCCCGCATGACTTGCCCCTGCGGCAAAGGCGAATCCCTCGAAACCTGCTGCGGCCCCATTCTCAAGCACGAGAAGAAGGCGCCGACGGCCGAAGCGCTGATGCGCGCGCGCTACACCGCGTACGCGACGGGCGACGTCGACTTCATCGTCGAGTCGCACGATCCGGACCGCAAGGGCGAGGTCGATCGCAGAAACACCGAGATCTGGTCGAAGGGCTCGGAGTGGCTCGGCCTCGAGATCACGTCGACCGAGAAGGGTGGACCCGAGGACGACACCGGCATCGTCGAGTTCATCGCCCGCTACAAGGTCAAGCAGACCAAGGTCGAGCACCGCGAGCGCGCGCTCTTCCGCAAGGTGAACGAGCGCTGGGCCTTCGTCGACGGCATCGAGATCAAAGGCCCGCCCGTCGTGCGCACCGAGCCGCGCGTGGGACGCAACGATCCTTGCCCCTGCGGCAGCGGCAAGAAATACAAGAAATGCCATGGAGTCGCCGCCTAGCCCGAGTCTGTTCGAGCTCGCGGGCGGCGAGCCCGGCCTGCGCCGTGTGATCGACCGCTTCGTCGATCGCGTGTTCGACGACGTGATGATTGGCTACCTGTTTCGCGCCGCCGACCGCGCGCGCGTCAAGCAGAAGGAGTACGAGCACGCCGCCGCGCAGTTGGGCGGCCCCGTCACGTACACGGGCCGTCCGCTCGCCCAAGCGCACGCACCGCATCGCATCCGCGGCGGGCAATTCATGCGGCGCATCCAGCTCCTGAAGGACACGTTCCGCGAGCTCTCGGTGCCGAGCGCCGTCGCGGACAGCATCATCCTGCACAACCTGTCGCTCCAAGCCCAGATCACGGCCGACGAAGACGGCGTGTGCGACCCCGCGTTTCGTAGCCCCGGGAAAGCGGACGGCGGGTGACCGTGAGCATGGGCATGCGCTCGCTCGGCCTCGCGCTCACGGGTCTCGCCATCGCGGCGTGCTCGACCGCGGGCTCGACGTGGATCGCCGAGCCGCTCGCGCCGAACGACGATTCGCTCGTGGGCACCGGCGACGCGGCGCCCGACCTCTACGAGACGCCCGAGAGCCGGCAGCGCGGCTTCCGCACGCGCACGCTCGGTACGCCGAACGCCCCCGACGACGCGACCGCCAGCGTTCCCTCGGTCGCCGGCACGCCCATCGCGGGCGGCCGCTCGCTCGGCACCTTTCGCAACACCTATTACGACTTCCCGAGCGAGGGTGACTACGAGGGAAAGACCCTCGGGCTCATGAACCAGAGCTGCAAGGCGATCGCGCAAGTCCCGCAGAGCTTCTTCGAGGCGCTCTGCGTGCAGGGCAGCGGCACGTTGCGGCGCGGCGTGACGGTGAGCTTCGCCAAGCGGGACTGCGACTGCGCGCCCATCTGTCCGAAGACCAGCCAAAAGATCTGCTTCGACGAGCTCGATTCGCGCGAATACCCGTGGGGCCGCGGCGCCACCGGCAAGCCCATCACGCCCCTGCTCACGGTCGCCGTCGATCCCAAAGTCATCCCGCTCGGCACCGCACTCTATGTCCCGGAGCTCGACGGCCTGCCCCGCGACGTGAACGGCAGCGCCGCCCACGACGGCTGCTTCATCGCCCAGGACAAGGGCCTCTCCGTCACCGGCAACCACGTCGACTTCTTCACGGGCCACAAAGACGTGACCGCCCTCTGGAACCGCCGCGTCCCGAGCAACCGCGGCGTCACGGTCGTGCTCGAGAGCCCGCGCTGCGCCCGCGTCGGCACGCCGTGATCGCTCTCTGCCCGTGAACGTGAACGTGCACCGAAGACAGTAGCCGACCTGGGTTGATGCCCCCGCGTTGGTGCGAGGTGGTACGGCCCGCGTGCTCGGCCTTCGGCCTCCGCGCGCGGGTGCCCCCTGACGCGGGCGTTGCCCGCGTGGAGGCACGACGGCGTCGGGCGTGATGGGTGCTCCCTGCCGAAAGCTTCGGCTCGAGCCGTTCGTGGGGGCATGAGTGAACGCGGAACGCGGAACGCGGCGCGTTCACGTTCACTGACGCAACAACTTCTCGAGCTTCCGCCACGCCTCCCCGCGTCCCCACTGCACGACGTGTCCGCCGTGAAAGCTCGCGAGCTCCGCGCGAAAATGTGCCGCCAGCCGCCGCGCGTGCGAAATCGGCGTGATCCGGTCCGCCTTCGCGCCAATCACGAGCACCCGCTCCGGCGCGATCAGCGGCGCGCGGTGCACGGGGCTCACGTGACGGTAAGCGCGCTCCATCAAATCGTGCTCGAGCGCGCGTGGTTCGGGTGCTTCCGGCAGCTCGCCCTGCTCGAGCGCAAAGTCGGCCAGTGAGGCGAGCGGGACAATCGGCGAAAGGAAGTCGAGGTTCGGCTCGACCGTGGCCGTGAGGGCGGCGGTGTACCCGCCGAGGCTCATGCCGAGCAAGCCCACCCTCGTGTGACCGCGCTCGCGAAACAGGCGCACGAGCTCGCGCAGATCCGTCACCGCTTGGCGGAAACCCTCGCTCGCCAGGCGCGGCTCGAGCCCAGGAAAAGCCGGGCGGCCGCCGCGCTTCGGGTCCGCGCGCCGGCCGTGGAACGGCAGCACGTAGAGCAGCGTATCGAAGCCGAGCGCGTCGAGCTCGCGCAGCGGCCAGACGTGCTCCTCGACCGAAAGCTTTCCGAGCATGTACCCGTGCACCAAGATCGCGAGCGGGCGCGGCGAGGAGCGCATGAACAGGCGCGCCACCCCGACGCGGTTCTCGAGCGTCGCGTGAAACGACTCGGTGAGCTCGGGCAGGAACGTGTCCGTGACGCTCTCCCACGACAGATCGGTGCGGACGAGGCCGTCGCCGAGCGTGCCGCGGGCGCGGAGGACGGGCTCGATGGCGCGTGGCTCCGGAAAGAACGTCGTGAGGTCGGACGTTGCGTAGCGCGCTTCGACGCTCTTCAGCGCATGCACGCGCGCCTCGTGGCCCGTGCCGAGATCGGGGTCGTTCTCCCCGGGC
>DATMCL010000297.1:0-9079 GCA_035558375.1 Polyangiaceae bacterium | reverse complement strand
CGTCGTCGAAGTGAACACGATGGGCGGGGAGCTCAAGCAGTTCCAGGTGCTCGTCGATCGCGCGCGCCTGAAAGCTCAGGGGCTCTCGCTCGACGACGTGGCTGCAGCGCTCAAGGCCGCGAACCTGAACGCCGGCGGCGGCTACGTCGAGCGGCGCGAGGAGTCGTTCACGGTGCGCGGCCAGGGGCTGCTCGCGAGCCCCGAGGAGATCGGGAACGTCGTCATCCGCACGTCGAGCGACGGGGCCCCGGTGCTCGTCCACCACGTGGGAAGGGTGTTGGTCGGCTCGGCCCTGCGCCAAGGCGTCATCACCCACAACGGCCGGGGTGAGGCCGTGACCGGCATCGTGATGATGCTGCTCGGCGAAAACAGCCGCGACGTCGTCAAAGCCGTCGCGGAGCGCGCCAAGAAGATCCAGGCGTCGCTGCCCCCCGGCGTGAAAATCGAGGTGATCTACGACCGCAGCGACTTCGTGGGCCGCACGCTATCGACCGTCATGAAGAATCTCGCGGAGGGCGTCTTCATCGTGACGGTCGTGCTCGTGCTGTTCCTCGGCACGCTGCGCGGGGCCCTCGCCGTCGTGCTCGGCATTCCCGCGGCCATGAGCGTCGCGCTGATCGGCATGCACGTCTTCCACGTCACCGGCGACCTGATGTCGCTCGGCGCCATCGATTTCGGGTTCCTCGTCGACGGACCAATCGTGATCTTGGAGGCGGTGATCGCCGCCACGGCGGGCAAGAAGCTCGTGGGGGCGGTGCGCGCCGCCGAATACGGGGAGATCGCGGGCGCGGTCGCGCGGCCCGTCGCCTTCGCCGTCGCGATCATCATGCTCGTCTACATCCCGCTCCTCGCGCTCGAAGGAGTCGAGGGGAAGATGTTTCGGCCGATGGCCATCACGATGGCGAGCGCCCTGTTCGGCGCGCTGCTCTATGCCATCTTCTTCTTCCCCGCAGTGCTCGTCGCGCTGGTGCCGCCGGCCAAGGGGCACGGCCCGCACTGGCTCGAGCGGCTGACCGCCGGCTACGATCGGTTGCTCCCGCGCATCGTCGCGCTCCGCGTCTGGCTGGCGCTCGCCGCCGCGGCCCTGCTTTTCGTCTCGGCTTGGCTCTTCGGCAACATGGGCGCCGAGTTCGTGCCGCGCATCTTCGAGGGTGACGCGGTGGTGACCGTGCGGCGCGCTCCGAGCATCTCGCTCGACACGGCGCGCCAGCTCGATCTCGACAGCGAGAAGGTGCTGCACGGCTTTCCGGAGGTCGTGACCACGCTCGGCATGACGGGCCGCGCCGAGGTCGCCACCGATCCGGTCGGCAACGACAACACGGACATGTTCGTCCGGCTGAAGCCGCTCGACGACTGGTCCTCGGCGCTCGACTTCGACGACCTCTCCGAGAAGTTCAAGATCGAGATCGAAAACCACGTCCCCGGCACCTTCGTCTCCGTGTCGCAGCCGATCGAGGATCGCACCAACGAGCTCATCAGCGGCTCGCGCGCCGACGTTCAGATCCAGATCTTCGGCGACAGCCTCGAACGGCTCGCGGGGCTCGCCGGCAATGTCGGTGCCGCCGTGCGCGGCGTGGCGGGCACGGGCGACGTTCGCGTCGAGCGCGTGCTCGGTGCGCCGACCATCAGCGCCGTGGCCGATCGCGGGCGGCTCGCGCGCTACGGCGTGCGTGTGGAGGACGCCTTCGCGGTGCTGTCCGCGGCGCGCGAAGGGCTTCCCGTCGGTCACGTGTACGAGGAGGAGCGCCGCTTCGAGCTGCGCGTGCTCGAGCCGCCCGCGCACCCGACGGCGGACGGCATCGGCGACTTGTTCGTCACGACGCGGCGCGGCGAGAACATCCCGCTGCGCGAGGTGGTCACCCTCTCCGAGAACGAGGGGCCGACCGCGATCCGTCGCGAGAACCGCACCCGCTCCGTGCGCGTCGACGTGAACCTGCGCGGGCGCGATCTCGTGTCGTGGGTCGCCGAGGCGAAGCAGGTCGTCGGCAGCAAGGTGAACCTGCCGACGGGGTATCGCATCGAGTGGGGCGGGCAGTTCGAGAATTTCGAGCGTGCCCAGAAGCGCCTCGCGCTGGTCGTGCCGGCGGTGATCGGCGTGATCTTCGGCATGTTGCTCTGGATGTTCCAGAACTTCCGGCTCGCGGTCGGCGTCTTCGCGCTCGTGCCGCTGTCGCTCGCGGGCGGCATGCTCGGGCTCGTGCTGCGCGGGATGCCGTTCAGCCTGCCGGCGGCGGTCGGCTTCATTGCGCTCGGCGGCGTTGCCGTGCTCAACGGGGTCGTGATGGCGAGCGAGGTGCGCAAGCGCCTCGACACCGGTCAGGATCCGTCCGCTGCGATCGCCGGAGGGTGCTCCGCAACGCTGCGCGCTGTGCTCACGACCGCGAGCGTCGCGGCGCTCGGCTTCTTGCCGATGGCGACGGCCACGAGCGCGGGCGCCGAGGTGCAGCGTCCGCTCGCCACGGCGGTCGTGATCGGTATGGCCATCAGCACGTTGCTCACGCTGTTCGTGCTGCCGGGCGTGCTCCACATGGTGCTGCGCGGGTATCGGCGCGAGCTGCCGAAGCGCTCGGATCCGATGGCCGCCTCGCGACCCGCGTTCGAGGCGCACGCCGACGGATGAAGATGCGCGAAGGTCCGTAGAAATAGCCAATTCGTCGCTCGTTGCGCTTCGGGCGACACCGCTCGTCGGGAGCAGTGCTCGCCCCACGATCGCACCATGATCGCGATGTCACGCGGACGCGTGTTCCCTCCGTTGCTCACGCGTAGGTAGTGCCTGCGTGACGAAATTCTGACGAACGCCGAGCACGCCGAAGCAATGTTTCGCTTTCGCGCGTCTGGGTCCCTTTTGCCCCGCTCAGGCCCGATGTGTTGGCCCTCGCGCCGATCCGAGCGCGTAAGTGCTCGAGAGGTTGAGCCAGTGATTATCGGATCTGAGGTGTAGGTCTACAGCGCGAGCGTATGAAAAACGGGGACATTGCAGAGCCGCGACGGGCTCTCACTAATCTTTGCGTGTTACGCTGCCGTAATCCGCGCATGCACCTACACAGTAAATCCAAGTTGGCGCTCTGGGCTGGCCCCGGCGCTCTCGCGCTTCTCGCTGCCGTGAACGCTTGCAGCGGTAAGATCTCCTCCAACCCCGACGGTCTTGGCCTCGGCGCAACGGGCGGCTCACCGGCAGCGAGTGGCTCCGGCGGGACGAGCGGCTCCATGGGCGGCAGCACGTCCAGTGTTGCTGTGGGTGGTAGTGGTGGCAGCGGTGCTCAGGGCGGCAGCGCCGTTATCGTCGTGGGCGACATGGGCGGAACCGGCGCGACGGCTGATCCTGCCGGCGGCGCCGGTGGCGACGACTCCACCTTGTGCGCGACCGTGTCGACCGGCGCGGAGCTCGAGCCCGTCTACCTGGCGTTCGCTTTCGACGTCTCTGGAAGCATGGGGAACGAGGGCGAGGCCTGGTACGACCCCACGCTCAAGTGGGACCCCGCCGTCGAGGCGACGCGCTCCTTCTTGGAGGACAAAGGTTCCACGGGGCTCTTTGCCTCGCTCACCGCCTTCCCCATCAACGACGACGAAGAGTCCGAGCGCTGCAAGTCCGACAAGTACATCGCCCCCGTGGTGCCGATGACGTCGCTCCCGTCGACGAAGTTCGGCGAGGCGCTCGATACGATCCGCGCGACCTACTGGGGCAATGGGACGCCGACGCGGCCCGTGCTCGATGGCGTGATGGACTTCATCGATAGCTACCGCCCCGACCACCCTGGCCACTACGCGATCGTGCTCGTCACCGACGGCTACCCGCAGCAGTGCGACGACATCAACACGATCCAGACGGCCGAAGACTCCGTGCGCGCTCACGCCGACGAGGTGCCCACGTACGTGATCGGCGTGAAAAACCCGCCCATCATGGACGACGAGGGCAACTCGCCGCCCGACACGGTCTCGAACCTGAACGGTATCGCCGACGCGGGCGGTACCGACAGCGCGTTCATCATCGACACGGGCGATCCGCAGAAGACCCGCACCGACTTCCTCAAGGCAGTCGACGCGATCCGCGGCTCGGCGATCTCGTGCAGCCTCGACGTACCGAAGGCGCCCGACGGCCGCACCTTCCTCAAGGACCACGTCGTCGTGAGCACGACCGAAGGCGACGAGACGACCGACCTCACCTACGATGAGGAGTGCAAGGCGAACGGCGCCTGGCACTACGACTCCACCGACAAGCCGACTCAGGTCATCCTCTGTCCCGACACGTGCACGGAGCTGCAGGACGCCCAGCTGAAGAGCGCCTCGAAGGCCAAGGTTCAGGTCGGCTTCACCTGCCAACCCGTGATCGTCATCCGCTGAGCTCGAGCCGAGCGACTACCACCCGAGCTTCGACTTGAGCGCCGCGCTCAGGGTTGCGGCCACCTTCTCGTGGCGCGCGAGGCTCGGGTGCCAGTCGCACCCGTAGCCGTCGCTCCCGTCCTGCGGCGTGATGTCGAAGCTCGAGATCTTCGGGTCTGCGAGCGCGGTGATCACGTTGTCGATGTAGCCCATCAGCGTCGACAGATCCGTGCCGCTCAGCATCGGTCCGTTCGTGCACAGGATGGTCGCGTTCGGATACGCGGCGCGGAGCCGCTCGAGCAGGGTGCGGTAAGCGGACTCGAACTCCGTCTGGGAGGGATCGTCCGTAGTGCTAAAGTCGTTGGTCCCGAGGTTCACGACCACGGCGTCCGGGACGAAGCCGGCGAAGTCCCACTTGCTCCCGGCGTCGTCGGGCAGGGTGCGGTCGTAGTACGTCGGGAGGGGGTTCTGGCAGCTGTCGGCCGCGTCGCCGTAGTTGCAGACGACGCCCTTGCCCGACCATGCCACGGTGCTGAGCTCCGCGCCGAGCGAGCGCGCCGCGAGGGCGGCGTAGCTCAGGTAATGATTCTCCGTGTCCGCGGTGAATCCGCAGTTCATGTCGGGGCCCTCGTCGCCGTAGCCGCAGGTGATCGAATCGCCGATCACCTCGATTCGCCGCGCCGGCACGGGCGGCGCGAGCAGCGTGCCGCCGCCGAAATCGAACCCCATGAACGTTGCAACACCGAGTGAGGCTTCGGTGCGACGGTAGAGCTCGACCGTGTGCTCGCCCGCCGCGAGACCCGTGGCGAGCGCGTTCTTTCCGGTCTTTGCCGTGAGCTTCGGCTGCACCATGCCGTCGACGACGACCGTGAACTGCTGGCTGCCGCCGAGATTGGCCGAAACCTCGGTGCCGTTGAAGCGCGCGACGACGCCCGTGCCCGACCAAGCAAAGCGTGCGTTGGCCGGATCGGCGGCGTCGACGCGACCGACGAAATGCACGCCCGGAGTCGTGGATGCGCCCGCGCTGCCGCCACTTCCCGCGGCACCGCCGGCGCCGCTTGCTGAACCGCCCGCGCCGCCCCCCGCGCCGCTGCTGCTGCCGGAGCCGCCGCCCATGCCGGGATCCCCCGCGCTGCCGCCCGTGGTGCCGGCGCTTCCCCCGCTTGCCATGCGACCCGCGCCGCCGCCGCTGGGTTGCCCGCCGCCGGTCCCGCCCGCGGTCCCGCCGCTCGCGGACGCCCCTCCGCTCGCTGCGCCGCCCCCCGTTCCGCCTTGCCCGGAGCTCGTGCCGCCCAGGCCCGTGCCGGCGCCGCTCTGCCCTGCGGAAGCGCCCTGCTTGGGAGCGCCGTCCTCTTTCGACGTGCAGGCGGTGAGCAGCGCGCCGAGCGCGAGCACCGCAGCGAGCGGCTCGAGCGCCGAGCGGTGCCGAGAAGCCAAACGAAGCGCGTTCATCATCGATGGGTCGGGCGAACGATGAGTGTACCACCGGGGCGAGCCCCGGCCGAACGGGGCCGGTATACTCGGCGCATGACGCCGGAAGCGCGCGAAACGCTGGAGCCGACGCTCGGCGCCGCCGCAGGCGCGAGCCGAGGCGACGCGCGGACCCTTGCGGCGCTCGTGCGCGAGGGCGGCGTCGTGGTGCTCTCCGGCGCGGGGGTCAGCACGGAGTCGGGCATTCCGGACTACCGCGACGAGCGCGGAGCCTGGAAACGCTCGCCTCCCATGCAATACCGCGACTTCGTGGGCTCCGAGGCTCGCCGTCGCCGCTACTGGGCGCGCAGCCTGCTCGGCTTCAAGGTCCTCGGCGGCGCGCGCCCCAATCGCGCCCACGCCGTGCTCGCCGATTGGCAGCGGCGCGGGCTCGTCACCACCATCGTGACGCAGAACGTTGACGGGCTGCACCAGGCGGCGGGCGCCGCGAGCGTCATCGATCTTCACGGGCGCATCGACCGCGTCGTGTGCCTCGAGTGCAAGCGCTCGAGTGCCCGCAGCGACTTGCAGCGCGAGCTCGAGGCGAGAAACCCGGAGTGGGCGGAGCGAGCCTCTGTGATCGCGCCGGACGGTGACGCGGATCCGGGCGGCGCCGACGACTCGGGCTTTCGCGTCGTCGCTTGCGATTGCGGCGGGCTCTTGAAGCCCGACGTCGTCTTCTTCGGGGAGAACGTGCCGCGCGAGCGCGTGGAGCAGGCCATGGCGGCGCTCGAGGCGGCGCGCTCTTTGCTCGTCGTGGGCTCGTCGCTGATGGTGTTCTCGGGGTATCGCTTCGCGCGCGCGGCGGCACGATTGGGTCGCCCGATCGCCGTGGTGAACCGCGGTCACACCCGCGCCGACGAGCTCGCGCGGGTGAAGCTCGACGGCGAGGCCGGTGAAGCGCTCAGCGCCGTGTCCGCCTCGCTGTGAGGCTCAGGGTGGGGCCGCTGCGGCGTGGGATTCGGCGCCGCTCCGCGCGAGCAGCTCGTGCACGCGGGGCGCCACCTTCGTCCCGATGAGCTCGATGCTCTTCAGCATCTGCTCGTGAGGCATGGGACCGTTCGAGTATTTGAGATCGAAGCGCGAGAGCGACAGGGTCCGCGCCGTCGCCGCGATCTTTTGCGCGACCGTCTCGGGCGAGCCGACGAAGAGCGCGCCGCGCGGACCCGCTTCGTTCTCGAACTGCGCGCGCGACGGGGGAGCCCAACCGCGCTCGGCGCCGATCTTCGTGCGCATGGCGAGGAAATGCGGCCAGAGCTCCTCGCGCGCCTGCTCGTCCGTTGCCGCGACGTGGCCCGGCGAGTGAACGCCGATAGGCCGGCGCCCGAAACCAAACTTCTCTAGCGCCTCGCGGTAGAGCTCGACGTACCCCGCGAAGCGCGCCGGATCACCGCCGATGATCGCGAGCATCAGGTCGAAGCCGTAGTGCGCGGCGCGCACGACCGACTCCGGGCTGCCTCCGACGCCGATCCAGGTGCGGAGCAAGCCGTGCTCGATCGGTGGGTACACGCTCTGGTTCTCGAGCGGCGGGCGCGTCGAGCCCGACCAGGTGACGGGGGTGCCGGCACGCACCTTCGCGAAGAGGGAGAGCTTGTCCTCGAAGAGCTCCTCGTACCGGGCGAGCTCGAAGCCGAACAGGGGGAACGACTCCGTGAACGAGCCGCGCCCGAGAATCACCTCGGCGCGGCCGCCCGAGACGGCGTCGAGCGTCGAGAAGCGCTGGAACACGCGGATGGGATCGTCCGAGCTCAGCACCGTGACCGCGGACCCGAGGCGGATCTGCTTCGTGCGGCTCGCGATCGCGGCGAGCACGACCTCCGGCGCCGAGACCGCGAAATCGTCGCGGTGGTGCTCTCCGACGCCGATGAACGCGAGGCCGACGCGATCGGCGAGCTCGGCCTGCTCGACCAGGTTTCGGATCACCTCGGCGTGCGACGCCGGCTTGCCGTCGGCCCCGTGCGTCCGGTCGCCGAACGTGTCGAGACCGAGCTCCAACTTTTCCATGGTCGCGAGAAGCTAACCATCGACCGGGCGGTGCGCTAGCCTCGCCCTATGTTCGTGATTGAGCTGACGTACAAGGTGGAGCTTTCCGAGATCGACGCGCACATGAAGGCGCACATGGCGTTTCTCAACCGGCAGTACGCGGCTGGCACGTTCTTGGTTTCGGGTCGCAAGATCCCGCGCGAGGGCGGCATCATCCTGGCGGTGGGCGAGAGCAAGGCGACGATCGAAGCCCTCATGCGCGAGGATCCGTTCGTGCGCGACGGCCTCGCCGACGTGCGCGTGATCGAGTTTCGCCCGAGTCAGCGCGCGAAGAACGTCGATGCGTTGATCGCCTGAGCTCACTGTGCCTGGGCGATGCCGTCGGACGGCAGCGCCGTGAAGCCGTGATCCGCCGTCAGTCCGAGCCACGGATCCGAGCGCGGGGTGAGGAACACCGTGGCGTAAACCCAGCGGTTCAGGTCGGCGAGCGAGTCGAGCGGGCGCGCGGCGAGTCGCTCATGGATGCCGAGCGCGAGGTCGAGCTGGTTCTTCACCGTGTCGAGCGCGAGCACTTGCTCGAAGCGGTCGATCAGCGCGGCGAAGCCCGCGTCGTCGATGGGGACGGGATGCCCGTCGATGTCGAAGCCGCGCGGCGCGAGCTCGCGCATCAGAGCCTTGCTCTGCGCGGAGAGCACTGCTTCCGCGCGGTGCTGCGCCGCCACCTTGGACCACGCGGCGAGCGTGCTCTGCCGACGTGCCTCGGTCGCGGAGAAGGGCGCCTTCGGGGTCACGTCTTTCAGGAGCTTCACTTCGACGACCGCCTTCGCCGTCGCGAGCTCCGCAGCCGAAGCAGCATCGACCGGATACGCCGGCGCACGTCCGATGTCCGAGCCGAGACGTCCGTTCAGCGCCGCAAGCGCGGCGGGATTCCGGTTCTCGATACTCACGCCGACCGCGTTGAATTCGCGTTGCCAGCGCTGAAGCAGCTCGAGCTCCAACGCGGCGTGCTTGGCGCGCAGGAGATCCGAAAACTCCGGATTCGAGCGATTGGCCGCGTCACGGGCGAGGTAGGCGGCTCCGTTCAGGGCGTCGGCAAACGGACGCGCCGCCATGAGGCCCGGAATCGCATCGACGGTGCGCCCGTGCGAATCGAGCACGTAGTGAATGCTGTTGCCCGTGAGGGTGCGGACGAGCTTGCGGCCGTCGCCGTAGTCGACGGTCACCTTGGGTACGGGGCGCTCCGACGACCAATGGAGCACGAACCCGTTCGCTAGCGTGCCCTTCACCTCCGGATCCGGATACAGCA
>DATMCL010000296.1:0-12341 GCA_035558375.1 Polyangiaceae bacterium | reverse complement strand
AGATGAGCTCGAGCTTCGCGCCGTGGTCGAGGCCCTTGGGCCAAAGCGTCTTGGGCAGCTCCGCGGCCCGGAAAGCGCGGCCTTCGTCGGTGTCGTAGGGAGCGAAGGGATCGAGCTCGAACCTGCCGCCCTCGGGCAGGGTGACGACGACGCCGCTCGACTCCGCCGGCATTCCGGGCAGGATCGGCGCGCCGTTCTCCGGCAGGCGCGGCACGTAGAGCGTGCCGAAATCGGTCCCGCCCTCGTCGCCGTCGAAGAGCAGCGCAACCTCACCGTAGCGGTAGGCGTCGCCGTACTTCACCGCCGGCTTCTGCGTAGGCGCCTCGACCAAAACGGTCACGTCGCCGCTCTCGTCCGTGTACTTCGGCCGGGTGCAGACGTTGATGCCACACACCTCGACCAACGCGTCGGCGGCGGGCTCGTCGTCGGTCGTCTGCACGTGCGCCGTGACCGCGCCCACGTCGAGCGCGGGATACGAGGGATCCACGTAGCCGGGCCCGTCCTCGCATTTCGCGGGCTTGCCCCCGCCGTCGGGCATCCCCGAGTCCGGCGTTCCCGAATCGGGCACTCCCGCATCGGGCTGCCCGGCGTCGTCCTCCGGCGGCGTCACCGGATCGCTCCCGCACGCGCACGCGATCGCCGCGAGGGCGAACGGCGCGACACGACGGGAACGCATGCGACAACGGTAGCCTTGGCCGAACGCTCGCGCCAAGCCCCGCGCCTGGACGGCGGCATCGGCGCCGGCCCCTACCCGCGGAGCTGCCGTCTCAGAACAGAACGCCGAGGTACCAGCGGACCGTTTGCGCGATGCGCGTCTCCGCCCCGGCTTCGCCGAGGGGGCTCTGCACGATCTGGGCGTGGAGCTTGTCCGGGTAGCCGAGGCCCGCCATCGGGAACAGCACGCCGTAGTCGAGCTCCGTATAGAAGCCGCCGAGGATGCCCGGCACGTCGTTGAGCGCGCCGTCTTTCGACTGATAGTAGAGCTTTCCGTCGAGCTCGATGCCGAGGTCGCGCGCGTGACCGGGCGCCTGAATGAACTCGCTCGCGCGCGTCCAGATTGCCGCGATGCCGCCGCCCACGCGCTGCCCGTTCGGGTCGCGCAGGAAGTCGTAGTCGGCGCTCGGACGGAAGTAGTACGTGCCCTGCTGGCGGGTGAGGATGCTGCGGGCGAGGATCAGATCCACGCGGTAGCCCGGGTGGAACCGGAACGTGGAGAACGTGCGGTCGGAGCCGATCTGGGCAGGGGCGCCGGCGACCGGCGCGAGCCCGTCGACGTCCGGATCGCCGGAGGCCACGCCGAACTTGAAACCGAGGTTCAGCTTGTCCTCGACGAGCTTCTGCTCGAACTCCGTCACCGCGCCCCAGGCCCTGATCTTGAAGCCCTCGTCGCCTTTGGTGACGAGGTCGCTGTGGCTGTAAGGGTCGATGTTGGCGATCGAGCCCTGCACCGTTGCTGCTTCCGCCTCGAACCGGAACTTCTTGTAGCGGATCTGCAACCAGAGATCGGGGATCCAGGCATGGGCGTCGCGCCGCGTGTAGCTCTGCGTGCGGTACGCTTGCGCGAGGGGGCAACCGAGCGCGGCCGCGTTGCTGTTGCTCGTGCCGCAATTGCCGGCCGAATCGTCCACGGCGCCCGTGTCGGGGTCGATGCTCGAGGTGCGATCGTTCGCGACGGTCTGGTGCCGGTAGACGACCTGGATGCCGCCGTTGATGATGATGTCGCCGCGCGTGAGGGCCTGGCGCTCGAGCTGCGGGGTCTTCTTCCGTGCGAGCGAGAAGACGTACTGATCGACGTCGTCGAGTTGAGCGAGGTCGTACGGCTCGGGGTTCGGCAGGGCGAGCGCGTCGCTCGTGATGCCCTCGTTCGGGAAATCCCAGGCCGCCGACAAGTACAGGTCGAGCGGCTTCAAGCCAGTGACGATCTGGATGCGGTCGACCGTCGACTGCGCGTCGTCGTCGTAGCCGTCGCCAGCGTTGAACATCATGCCGAGGCCCCACTGGAACGGCATGCGGCCGAAGCGGATTTCACCGACCGGCATCGAGTATTCGGCCCAGGCGCGCTTGACCCGAATGCTGTCCTTGCTCGAGTTCACGCCTGCCGAGGGCGGCTCCTCGCTCTGGTCGTAGAAGCCGAGTGGGTTATAGCCGCTGCGCGTGCTCACCGCGTAGCCGCCGCCGAACGACGGGTGGTTCGCATAGCCGCTCGGCGTGGAGCCGAGGACCAGGTTGTCGAGCATGTCGATCTGGCTCATCACCCGCAGGTTGTCGGAGATGTGCAGCTCGGGATTCAGACGGAAGCGCATGTTCGCGCCCGCCTGCATGTTCGCGTGGCACGGATAGTCCGCGGTCGTCGAGCTCGTGCTCGGCCCGGTGCCGGATTCCGACTCGGTGCATGCGTTGGTCGGGCCGCTGTTTGCGGCGCCGCTCGTCAGGTTGTTGTAGTCGGTGTACGCGTCGTCGGCGGGGCGCGGCCACATCGCCGAGTTGCGGGGATCGATGCGCCCGAGCCCGAACTTGTGCTCGAGCTGGGCCCGCACGCGAAAGTACCCGTGCAGCTCGAGGACGGGCCGCGCATGCGACCACCAGTCCTCGGCGTAGACGTGGTCCTTCTCGGTGACCTCCTCCATCGTCTTCGGCTTGGGGCGCCCGTCACCTTGACGTTCCAGGGCCTTGGCGTCGCTCGACGGCTCCGGCCACAGCGGCATCGCACCCGGCGCAGCAGCGCCCGGCATGCCGAGTCGACCTTCGGTCGCGCCCGGTTGTGCGGGTGCCGCTGGCGCGGGGCTCGCGGCGCCGGCCGCTGGCGCTTCGCTAGGCGGGGGCGCTTCGCGCGACTCGACGGGCTTCGCGTCGGTCGGCGCCGGCTCCTTCTTGTCGCCGTTCGCGGGCTTTGCGCCGGTGGTGGGTTTCGGTGCGGGCTTCGCCTCCGCGGGCGCCGCCGGTTTCTCCGCAGGTGCTGCGGGCGCGGCCGGCGGTTTAGCGGGCGCGGCGGACGGCTTGCCACCCTGTCCCTGCGCGTAAGCGTTACCCGCTAGAGCGAGCGCGGTGGTCAGCGCGAGGAGCGTGCCGCTCCTCCTGATACGTGCTCTCGAACGGACGGAGGAGAAGCGTTGATTCATCGAGAGCGCCGAGGGACGGGAAAGCCGCGACCGGGGGGCCGAGGCAGAGGGACCTTTCGCACGCTGCCCGGAAAGCTGTCAACGCCGCTCTGATTCCTTCGATTCGGGGGGTTCCTGGCCTCCGGGCTGGGTGTACGAACGGAGGACGTCGTTCCTGAGCTCGGCGGCGCGTTCGGCCACCGGATCGGGCTCGGTCGGGTCCGGCGCCGTCGGGGGAAGGGAGGGAAGATCGAGGGCCGAGATCGTCTTGGCGAGCTCGGCGAGCTCCTGCTGGGCGCTCCAGCCAGGCGAGACCGGCAAGCCGAGCGCGGTGCGGAACCCTTCGCCAAGCTCGATGGCCGACGCGGGGCGCAGCTCCGGATCTTTGGCGAGCGCTCGAGCCATGAGCACGTCGAGCACGGGCGGCGCTCCGTCGAGGGTGCTCGTGACGGGCGCTGCCGACTCGTCGAGCTGTGCCGTCCGCACCAGCAGCTCCGAACGGCCGGGCGCGTCGAACGGGGTCCGCCCCACGAGCATCTCGTAAAGGACGATGGCGGCCGAGTAGAGATCGGAGCGCGCGTCCTGCGCCTCGCCGCGAACTGCTTCGGGCGACATGTAGGCGCCCGTTCCTGGCGCGAGGCCTCCGGTCGCCGCCGCGTCTTCGGCGGGGATGCGTGCGATGCCGAAGTCGGTGAGCTTGACGACGCCGTCCGGGCGCACGATGACGTTGGCCGGCTTCACGTCGCGATGCAGGATGCCGAGCGCATGCACGGCGGCGAGCGCGCCGAGGAGCTGCGCAAACGTGTGCCAGGCGAGTGCCAGCGGAATGCACGGTGAGCGAGGCGTGGGCCGCGCCTGCGATGCCCGAAACAGCACGCTCGAGAGCGGCTCGCCGTGCACGAGCTCCATGACGAGGGCGAGATGCTCCTGGTCTTCCGTGAGCGCGAAGAAATGGACGATGTTCGGGTGCGCGAGCCTGCGGAGCGCCTCTGCCTCGCGTCGAAACATGGTCCGCGCCCGCTCCTTGCCGCGGAGGAGCGGGTTCAGCACCTTGACGGCCACCGGGTGCGGCGGCGTGCCGGCGTGCTTTCCGTTCGGGTCGTAGTAGAGCCACGCGCGATAGACGATCCCCATGCCGCCTTCGCCGAGCTCGTGTCCGAGCACCGCGCGGCCGAAGTCTTCGACGGCGAGCTCCGACCCCGGCCCGAGGCGCCGGGGCGTTGGCACGAGCGGCACGCCGCACTGAGGGCAGAACCGCGCGAGGTCTTCGACGATGCTTCGGCAGCCCGCGCACACCGCCATACACGCCTGAGCCTACACGAGGTGTCGTGAAAGGCTTCGGTCCGACCAGCCGATGGCGTCGAGAGGCTCCGGCCAGCGGGACGGCTCGTTCGGAGAAGCCGGCGGAGTAGTACCCGCTCGTTCGCTGAGCCTGCGCCTTAACATTGCGAAATCCGGGTCCACTGTGAAACTCTTCCCCCTGTTTTGGGACTCGACCCGCTCGCGTGGCACGCGGGCGCCTGAGCTCCAACCACTAAGGAGAATCGAGCGTGCATTTCTGGCGAGCTCTTTCGGCGTCGCGAGTGATCAAAAGGGCGGGAGTGCTGGTGGTGCCGCTGATCTGCCTCAGCCGGCAGAGTGCGTTCGCGCAAACCACTGTCGGCAAAGAATTCTCATCGCAGCGTCTCGATCTTCCGACGGGTCCGCGCAACTTCATCACCACGCGCGGCGCGCGCACCGACGGGGAGATGGCGTGGAACGCAGGTCTCGGCCTCAGCTACGGCAACACGCTCATCAAGGTGAAGACGTGCATCTCCGACACGGCCGGAAATTGCGACAACGGTATCCAGCAGCGTGACCTCAAGGTCGTCGAGAACCTCGCTCAGGCGGATCTGATGGGCTCGTTCACGCCGGTTCCGCGCGTGCAGATCGGCCTGCGCCTGCCCCTCGCGTACATCACGGGCAACGGCATCGACGCGAACGCGCAGCCGAAGAAGATCAACTCGTTCGGCATCGGCGATCCGGAGCTCGAGGCCAAATTCCGCGCGTTCGGCGATCTGAAGTCCCCGATCGTGGGCGGCGTCGCGGTCTACGGCACCGCTCCGCTCGGCCACCTCACCGCGCCCGACACCTACCTCGGCGACGAAACGCCGGGTGCCGGTATTCGCGCCATTTTGGACGGCGACGTTGGGCCGATCTCGTTCGGCGTCAACGTCGGCGGCATTCTGCGCGGCACGGGCAACATGGACCAGACGGAGGTCGGCTCCGAGATGCGCTACAGCGGCGCCGTCGGCTTCCGGCCGAGCCCCCTCTTGCGCATCTTGGTCGACGCGTTCGGCAGCACGCGCTTCACGGCTCAGGCCGGCGAGAACGCGCTCGAGATCGACGGCGGCGCGCAGCTCACGCCCATCTCCTCTCCGCTCGCGTTCAACGCGGGCGCGGGCGCGGGCGTGATTCAAGGCTTCGGCGCGCCGGCATTCCGCGCGCTGCTCGGCGTGAGCTACAACTTCGAAAAGCGCGACCGCGACGAAGACGGCATCGACGACAACGTCGACCAGTGCCCGACGGAGGCGGAGGATCGCGACAACTACGAGGATTCCGACGGCTGCCCCGAGGCCGACAACGACCTCGACACGATCCCGGACAAGTCCGACAAGTGCCCGAACCAGGCCGAGGATCAGGACGGCTTCGAGGATACGGACGGCTGCCCCGATCTCGACAACGACAAGGACGGCATCCCCGACACGGGCGATCGCTGCCCGAGCGAGCCCGAGACGAAGAACGGCTTCGACGACACCGATGGCTGCCCCGACCAGGCGGACAAGGATCGCGACGGCGTTCCGGACGACAAGGATCAGTGCCCCGACGACGCGGAAGACACCGACGGCTTCGAGGACACGGACGGCTGCCCGGATCCCGACAACGACAAGGACGGCATCCCGGACGACCAGGACGAGTGCGTCGACGAGCCGGAGACCATCAACAAGTTCGAGGACGAGGACGGCTGCCCCGACGATCCGAAGCAGAAGACCAAGAAGGCTCCGAAGAAGGCCGCCCCCGCGGCACAGCCGCAGCCCGAGCCCGGCAAGGTGCTCGAGCTGTGAGTCGCACGCGGGGCGTCGCGCTCGCCCTCACGCTCGCCGTTCTCGCTCCGCTGCCTGCGTGCGGCGGAGCGATGGGCGGAGGCGGCGCGAAGTCGGGCGCGGCGAGCGATCAGATCGGCGCACCCGCGCCGGATTTCTCACTCGCTCCCGTTGGCGGCGGCTCGGCGATCGGTCCGAGGAGCTTCGCCGGCAAAGTGCTGATCGTCGACTTCTGGGCGACGTGGTGCGCGCCGTGCCGGCAGTCCTTCCCCGTCTATCAACACCTGCTGGAAAAATTCCCGGGCCAGGTCGCCGTCGTCGGCGTGAGCGTCGACGACGCGCCCGACGGCATCGCGAAGTTCCAGAGCGAGACGGGCGTGCATTTCCCGCTCGTGTGGGATCAGGGGCAATCCGTCGCGGGTGCGTACAAACCTGGGACGATGCCGACGTCGTTCGTCGTCGATCGCTCGGGTATCGTGCAGAAGATTCACGAGGGTTTTCATCAGGGTGACGAGGCAGCTCTCGAGCAAGAGATCCGCTCGCTGCTCTAGATGGAAAGCCCGTTTTCGGGGCTGGGGCCCCGAAAACAAGCGAGACAAGCATCAGAACTACCTTTCCGGCGAGAAGTAGGCGCGGCGATCCCGTCGCTTTCCGGAACCGAGCTTTGAGGCCTAGCGTCCGTGCCACCTCGCTGGACAGCGAGCCCCGGCCTCGCCGGTAGGTCGCGTGGCGTACCCCGGCTCGCGCTGATCGTGATCTGTTCTCCCAAGACTCAGGTGTCGCGTCAGGCTCGCCTACCTTTCGCACCCGCGCCCACAGCCGCACGATTGCTGCTACCGAAATAGCGGACGCCCACCTTCGCACCCTTGTCGGGGGGACGCTGCGTGCCGCACGATAAGGTTGTGAGATCCCGACTCGGCGCGCTCCTGCTCTCCGTGCTGCTTGCAGCAGGGAGCGCACAGGCCGCTCCTCCTACCGTCGCCGAGCTTTCCGAGCGCCTGAAGCACGGCGAGGACTTCCGCGTGCGGCTCCAAGCCGCGCTCGAGCTCGGCAAGAGCGCGGATCCCGACGCGCTCGAGCCGCTCGTCGCAGGTCTCGACGATCCCAACGCTTCGGTGCGCACGGCCTCCGCTGCTGCGCTGCAAGAGCTCGGCGATGCGGACGCGGTGCCCGCGCTCAAGCAGCACCGGCTCGACAAGTCGGATCTCGTGCGCAAGCAGATCAAGGCGACGGTCGCCGCGCTCGAGCAACCGGCGGCCGAGGGTGCACGTCCGGCGCGTCTGCTCGTGAAGCTCGGGACGATGAAGAACCGCACGACGGTCAAGGCGCCGCGCATCGAGGCGGAGCTCGAGAGCGAATCGCGCAAGAAGCTCGACGAGCTACCCGGTGTGCGCGTGATGAAGAGCGCGGCTGAGGCTCCGCCCGACAAGATCCCCGTCGTGATGGTGACGGGCCAAATCCAGAAGCTTCAAGCCTCGCGCGACGGAAGCGACATCGTCTACTCCGCGAGCGTCGAGTACATCTTGCATACGATGCCGGATGAGAGTATCGCGGCGAAGGTGTCAGGCAGCGCCAGCGGAACCCTCACGGCTGAAGAAGCCAAGGACGAAGCGCGCGCCGCAGAGCTCCGTCATCAGGTGCTCGGCGCGGCGATCGCAAGCGCCCTTCGCAGGGCTCCCCGGGCGCTTCTGGCCGCAGCCAGGCTCTAAAAGCGACGGGTCCGGGACAAACCGGGCTCGGCGGGGTAGGAAATAGTGACAGTGACTGATTCGCCGCCAGCGATGGCTCCGGCGTCCGACGAATCGTATTCGACGTTGTGGTCCGACGGCGCGGCTCGCGGCAATCCGGGGCCGGCCGGGGTGGGCGTCATGCTCAAGGCAGCGAACGGCGAGGTGATCGTCGCCGAAGGGCAGTTCGTCGGCCACACGACGAACAACGTGGCCGAGTACAAAGCGCTTTTGCTCGGGCTCGAGCGCGCGCTCGAACGCGGCATCTCGAGGCTCGAGGTGCGGGCCGATTCGGAGCTACTCATCAAGCAGCTCAAGGGCGAATACCGCGTACGAAACTCGGGCCTGCTCCCGCTCTACGAGCAGGCCAAGAGCCTGATCGGACGCTTCGAGGACGTGCGGCTCAAGCACGTACGGCGGGAGCTCAACGCCGAAGCGGACCGGCTAGCGAACGAAGGCATCGACAAGGCGCCGCGCGGCGGCGGGTGAAGCCGCCGGGCGGTGGTGCTAAGACCGGCGCCCCATGCCGGTTCGGTCGTCCAACGAAGTTCGCTCCGCGTTTCTCGAGTTCTTTCGTGCCCGCGGGCACGAGGTGGTCAAGAGCTCGTCGCTCTTGACCGCGAACGATCCGACGATCCTGTTCGTGAACGCCGGCATGGTTCAGTTCAAGGACGTCTTCACGGGACGCGAGCAACGGTCGTACCGGCGCGCGACCTCCAGCCAGAAGTGCATCCGCATCAGCGGCAAGCACAACGATCTCGAGGCGGTCGGTCCGTCGCCGCGGCACCACACCTTCTTCGAGATGCTCGGCAACTTCAGCTTCGGCGACTACTTCAAGGAAGACGCCATCAAGTTCGCCTGGGAATTTCTGACGAACGTGCTCGAGCTGCCGAAGGACCGGCTCATCTGCACGTACTTCAAGGGCGAGCAGGGGATCCCGGAGGATACGGAGGCCCGCGACATCTGGCGGCGCGTCACCGGCTTCGGCGACGACCGCATCCGCGGGCTCGGGATGAGCGACAACTTCTGGCAGATGGGCGAGACGGGCCCGTGTGGGCCTTCGAGCGAGATCTATTTCTGCAACGGCCCAACGGTAGACTTCGCGACGTTCGGCGAAGAGCAGACGCCCGAAGGGCTCGGCTGGATCGAGATTTGGAACCTGGTGTTCATGCAGTTCGAGCGCACGCTCGACGACGGCGTCGCGCGCCTCGACCCCTTGCCGGCGCCGAGCGTCGATACGGGCGCGGGGCTCGAGCGGCTGGCGAGCGTCTGCGCCGGCCAACTGTCGAACTACGACACCGACGTGCTGCGCGCGCTGATCGATCGCGCCGCGGGGCTCGCGGGCAAATCGTACGGCGCTTCGCGCTCACCGGACGACGTGAGCCTGCGCGTGATCGCCGACCACGCACGAACGACGGCGTTCCTCATCGCCGAAGGCGTCGTGCCCGATCGTACCGGGCGCGAGTACGTCCTCCGGCGCGTGATGCGACGCGCGATTCGCCACGGCCACCGGCTCGGCATCGAGAAGCCGTTCCTGCACGAGGTCGCGCTCGGCGTCGTCGAGCTCATGGGCGCCGAATACCCGGAGCTCCGCGAGCGGCGCGAGCTCATCGCCAGCATCACGCTCGCGGAGGAGGAGCGCTTCCGCCAGACGATCGAGCGGGGCCTCGGTCTGCTCGAGGAGCGCTTCGATGCGATGCGGGCCTCGGGCACGACGCGGCTCGACGGTCGCGACGCTTTCCAGCTTTACGACACGTACGGGTTCCCGCTCGACCTCACGGAGGTCATCTGTGCCGAGCGCGGGTACACGGTCGACAACCCGGGCTACGAAGCCGCCCTCGCCGAAGCGCGTGAGCGCTCGGAATTCAAGGGTGTCGAGCAGGCGGCGCTGCCGGTCTACGCCGAGATCGCGGCTTCATTGCCGAAGACCGGCGTGCGCTTCGTGGGCTACGACCAGGACAGCGCCAAGGGCCGCATCGTGGCCATCGTCGCGGGCGGCGCGCGCCGCGACGTGCTCGAGGCCGGCAGCGAGGGCGAGATCGTCACCGAGCTTACGCCCTTCTACGGAGAGTCGGGCGGTCAAATCGGCGACCAAGGCCGCATCTTCGGTGAAGGTGGCGAGCTCGCCGTCGAGGACACTCAGAAGCCGCGCACGGGCGTCGTCGTCCACCGCGGTCGCATGACGCAAGGCGCCCTGCGCGTCGGCCAGGAGGTCGAGCTCGCCGTCGACGTCCCGCGGCGCGAGCGAACGCGGCGCAATCACTCCGCGACGCACCTCTTGCACTGGGCCCTGCGCAAGGTCGTGGGCGCGCACGCTCAGCAGAAGGGCTCGCTCGTCGGTCCCGAGCGCCTGCGCTTCGATTTCACGAGCTCGCGCGCCCTCTCGCCCGAGGAGATCGCCGAGGTCGAGGAGCTCGTGAACGAGCGCACCCTCAAGAACTACCCCGTGCAGACCGAAGTCCTCACGATGGAGGAGGCGCGCAAGCGGGGCGCGATGATGATCTTCGAGGAGAAATACGGGGACGTCGTGCGCATGCTCTCGATGGCGGAATCGACGGAGCTCTGTGGCGGCACGCACGCGCGCGCGACGGGCGACATCGGTCTCTTCAAGATCGTGAGCGAGCAGGGCGTCGCCGCCGGCGTGCGCCGCATCCTGGCCGTGACGGGCGAGGGCGCTCTCGCGCACGTGCGCGAGGTGGAGGCGCTGGTCTCCGAAGCGGCGCGCACGGCCAAGACCACGCCCCCCATGCTGCTCGACCGCATCCAGAAGCTCGTCCAACACGAGCGCGCGCTCGAGAAGCAGGTAGCCGACCTCGAAAAGAAGCTCGCGCAGGGCGGCGGCTCGGGCGTCGACGGGCTCATCGCCAAGGCGCGCGAGGTTGCCGGCGTGAAGGTGCTCGGCGTGCGTTCCCCCGTGACGGACCGCGGCGCGCTGCGCGAGCTCGCCGAGCAGCTCCGCGACAAGCTCGGCGATAGCGTCGTCCTCGTCGGCTCCGAGGCGGACGGCAAGGCGCAGCTCGTGCTCACCGTCAGCAAGTCCCTCACCGATCGCTTCAAGGCCGGCGACCTGATTCGCGGCATCGCCCAGATCGTCGGTGGCACGGGCGGCGGCCGACCCGACATGGCTCAAGCGGGGGGCACCGAGCCCGGCCGCCTCGACGAAGCGATCGAAGCCGTTTACGCCGGCGTCGCGGGCTAGGCGTCGTCCCGAGTTTCGCGCCTAGCGCCCGCGCTCGCGCAAGCCGTTCTTGGGTGTGAAGCTGCCCCCACGTTGGTGCGGCAGCGTACGGCCCGCGTGCTCGGCCTTCGGCCTGCGCGCACGGGTGCCCGCCAAGCGCGGGCGTTGCCCGCGCGGGGGCACGACGCAGTCGGGCGGTGAAGGGCGGCGGCGGGCGGTGAAGGGCGGGGTCGTAACGGCGGCGCGGCTGACGGCGACGTGCGCAGGTGGACGCGTCGTGAGGGACGGTGACGAACGGCAGCTTCGCGCGGCGATGGGCCGGCGGCGTTGAACCGTGTGGGGGCGAGGCTGTGGCGAGCCACGCCGCGGAGATGCCGTGACGACTGCTGAGCTTGGTTGGGCGGCGCGGTGCTCGGCCTCGGGGCTATGGGCTCGTGCGAACGGAAACGCGGCGCGAGGTTAATAACGGCCCCGACGCCTGGTGCCGTTGGGGCGTCGTGGTGCTGAGGAGCCCGTGCGCTCTGTAAGCATTTTATTCGGAATGTGCTTGACGGAGTTCGTGGGACTCGAGTGTTGAGAGGCGCTGCTTGCTTTGCAAATGCCGCTCTGGGCTGCCAGGTCGGGCGGTGGCTGACTTTCGGCAGTTCGATGACTTCGATGTCGTTTCGATGCGTGGAACGACGTCCTGCACGCGCAGGCGCGGGCGAAAATCTGAGTGTTAGACAGGAACCTCAGCGAGACCACGGCGCCCGAGGGCGCGTGGTCGGGAGGTTGGACTATGTCAGCAGCTATCGTCTGGGAGGGTGATGACGCTTCATGGCGTCAGGCACACGAAGCGCTCGTTCGTCTCGCGACCGAGCGTGCGGGGCTCGATTTCGACGAAGGACTCGCGCTTCTCCGCGCCCGCCGCTCGGGGGCGCATGTTCGGCTCGGGTTCGCGTCGTTCCTGGAATACACCGAGCGTCTTTTCGGCTACGGACCTCGGCTTACCCAGGAAAGGCTCCGCGTCGCTGAGGCGCTCGAGGAGCTTCCTGAAGTCGCAGGGGAGCTCCGAACGGGCGCCATCAACTTCTCGGTCGCACGTGAGGTCACGCGTGTCGCGATTCCGTCCACAGAAAAGGAGTGGCTCGAAGTCGCCCGAGGCCGGACGGTGCGCGAAGTCGAACAGCTCGTGAACGGTCATCGTCCGGGGAGCCTTCCCGATGACCTTCCGGACTCGCGGCTCAAACGCCACGAGCTCCGGCTCGAGCTCTCG
>DATMCL010000295.1:0-5116 GCA_035558375.1 Polyangiaceae bacterium | reverse complement strand
CCCCAGGCCACCGAGAGCCCCGTGAGCAGCGTCCGGAGCCTCTTCCGGCGCAGCGTGCCGATGAGCTCGTCGAGCGCCGAGAAGCTCAGCCAGCCGAAGGCGCGCAGCATCGGACTACGAGGCCTCCTCGGGCATGACGCGACCGTCCTTGAAGCGGATCACGCGCTCCGTGCGCGCGGCGATGTCCGGCTCGTGCGTCACGATCACCATCGTGATGCCGCTCCGGTTGATCTCCTCGAGCAGCGTCATGAGCTCGTACGACGTCGTGGTGTCGAGCGCGCCCGTGGGCTCGTCCGCGAGCAAGAGCGACGGCTTGCCGATCAGGGCGCGTGCGACGGCGACGCGCTGCTTTTCGCCGCCGGAGAGCTCTGCCGGCAGGTGGTGGGCGCGCGCGCCGAGCCCGACGCGCTCCAGGTATTCGAGCGCGAGCTTGTTCCGTTTCGCACGCGCGACGCCGCGGTAGTAGAGCGGCAGCGCGACGTTCTCCTGCGCGGTCTTGAAGCCGAGCAAATTGAACGACTGGAAGACGAAGCCGAGGTATTCGCTCCGGTAGCGCGCGGCGAGCCGCTCGGGGAGCGCGCGCATGAGCTTGTCGCCGAGCCAGTACTCGCCCGAGTCGTAGTCATCGAGCAGGCCGAGCACGTTCAAGAGCGTGCTCTTGCCCGAGCCCGACGAGCCCATGATCGCGACGAGCTCCCCCGGCTCGATGGTGAGCTCGACATCCTTCAAGACGTGGAGCGCGCGCGGGCCCGCGCCGTAGCTCTTGTTCAGGCGGCGGAGCCGGATCTGCGACACGCAACGCCGAGTCTACCCGCGAGGCCCGGTGCGCCCCGCTCACGTGAGCAGAAATGCAATGTTACCACGGCAGCCCGCGCTCGCGAAGCGAGCCGCGGGGGCAAGGCCCCCTTGTCAGTGAATATTGAAGCTCTTCGAAACCGTGACGGGGTTGCCGGCGAAGGCCGGAATGCGCGCCTTGCGGAAGACGCCCGCGACGCAGCCGCCGACCGGCGTGCCGGCGAAAGGCGGCCCGGCGACGTTCGCGGTGGTCACGCGGCCACTCGTCGCGAAGGTGACCTGAACCTTGCCGCTGCCGGTGGGCCCGCCGGGCTTGGAGCAGCTCATCGCGTTTGCCGCGGCCTGAGTCAGAGCGACCTGCGCGGCCGAAACGCTGAACGGCGAGCTGCCCTGGGCCGGCATCTCTTCGGCCTTGGGCTGCGCAGCCGCATCCGGCTTCTTCGGTTCCTTGGGCGTCGAGGGTGTGGTGCTCGCGCCCGTGCCCGAGCCCGTGGACGGCTTGACGGCAGTGCCGCCCGCGACCTTGGTCGTCGCAGCGGGAGCAGCGCTCGGCGCGGCGGAAGCTGAGGCAGCCGCGCTCTCGGCGGGCTTCTCCTCTTCCTTCTTCTCGTCCTTCGCCTCTTTTTCCTTGGCGTCGCCCTTCTTCTCCGGCTCGGCGCTGTCGGCCGTCGTGGCCTTCGCGGAGCCGTCGGGAGTTGGCCCTTCCTTGTTCCCACTGCGCCCGAGCAAGAGGCCGATGACGAGGAGCAGCAGGGCGATGGCACCGCCGCCGCCATAGACGAGCGCCTTGTTCGTCGGTGCCGCGGGGGCGCCGGAGGCGTCGAGGCGCGGTGGAGGCGGCTCGGGCGCGGCAGGCGCGGTCAGCAGCGCCTGGTTCGTGTTGAGGGAGAACAGGGCGTTGCCGCCGCCGACGTCGGCGGGCGACATCGCGAAGGGATCGCTGCTCGCCGCCGCGCTCGCCGCCGGTTTGCGCGCCGGGGGAGCCTTCTTCTCCACGGGGAGGCCGCTCTTCAGGGAGTCGAGCGAGAACAGCACCGAGTTCTCGTTGCGCGCCCCGGTCATCTTGCCGTCGTCGTAGGCCGTGGAACCCGCGGTGGGCAGGGCGGGGGCGCTCGTCGCGACCTCATCCTCTTCTGGGGCCGCCGCCGCAGCCGAGGCGTTGAACAGATCGACGCCCGCGCCGCGGCGGCCGCCGGACAGACGTGCCGACTCAGCGGGTGCCGTGGCAGTGACGATGGTGGGGCCGAACGGGGTGCCGCCACCCGGAGCAGGCGCAGCCGCTGCAGCGCCTGACAGCAACGGCGCGAGGTCAGCGTGCTCGAGGACCGCGACCCAATCGCCCATGCCGTCCTTCCAGACGAAGGCATCGGCCGTCACCTCGCCCGACTTCCAGGCGGCGACGATCTCTTCGGTGGTCATCGTGCGCTGATCGGTGTCGCTCAGGTTGACCGACCAGCTGACGCTCGGTCCCGTCGCCGCGCTGGGCGCAGCTGCGGCAGCGGGCGCACCGCCGGAAGCGGCGACGGCCGGTGCGTCACTTTGCCCATCGACGACGATGGGGGTCCCGCAGCTCTTGCAGCGGATTTTGACTTTACGCCCCCGAACCTTGTCGTCGGCGATGGTGTACTTGGCACCGCACGCCTGGCAGCTGACTTTCATCGACCGTTACCTAGCGCTGAACTTACAAAACTTCAGGGACACGGGGAAGCTTTGGGTCAATTTACGGGAACCAAGGCCGCCCCGCAGGTACCACAGAATTGGCTCTCGCCGCCGTACTGCGCGCCGCACACGGGACAAATCTTTCGTGTCTCGCCCGTGTTCATCGTGCGGCCGAACACTGCCGGCGGAACGAGCGGCTCGTCGTGCTTCGGACATACACTGACTCCAGGATCGTACCCTTGGCCACACACGGGGCAGACCGAGCCGGCCGGGCCGACCGCGGTGCCGCGCTCGAGGGGCACGACGCGATTGCCGTCCTTGGGGCAGAACTGGGTCTCGGGCGGGTACTCGTCGCGGCAGGTCGGGCACACGGTCGGCGGGCGCGACGCGACCGTGGGGCCGCTCGCCGGTCGCGCTTCGGGCTTCCCGGCGGCGCTCCGACGACGGCTGCGGCCGACGAGGACGAGACCCACGATGCCGAGCGCGAGCGCCGTCGCCCCGACGACGCCGACGAAGATGGCGCGCTTTCGCCCCGAATCGTCTTTGAGGACCGTCCCGCGCGCCCCCACACCGGCCGACTCGAAGCGCGCGACCGCCGCGTCCTTGGACGCGCCCGAGGGATCGAAGCCGCCTTGAGCGAGCATGGAGTCGAAGCGCTCGCGTGACACGACGGTCACTGCCGCCTTGACCGAACGAGACCCGACCGCCGCGACGACTTGCGCTTCGCTGTCTGGTGCCCCGTCGCTCACCGTGACCTTGCCGTTCGACGTGATGCTCACGCCCTCGGGCGCGTTGTCGAACCGGAATGCCGGAACGATGCCGAGCGTGCAGCCGCGCGCGTCGGCAACTTGGGCTCGGAACGCAAAGCTGTCGCCCGGGCGCATCAGCTTGTGCGAAGGCCGCACCTCGATGCGAGCCGGCGGTCCCGGTGAGCGACAGGCCGCATTTACCGACTTGGAGCCTTCTTCCGACTTGGAGCTTTCCTCCGGCGGAGGCGCGCTCGCCGCCGGTAGGGGGGCAGCAGCCTGCGTTGCCGTTGGGGCGCTTGTAGGTGCGGGTGCGCCGGCGACGATGCGGCGGAAGGCGCGGCTGCGGCGCGCGCTCGCCGTGCAGTTCTGTCCCTTGATCACGAACTGGTACTGACCCGTCTCGTCGAACGCGAGCGTGTTGTCGTCCAGCGCCGTGATGCTCGTGACGAGGCTCGATTGGCGTGGATCACCCGCTGGGCTTTTGCAGGTCGTCCGCCAGGTCCGTGCTCCGGTGCTGTGGCTCGTGCGCAAGAGGCCGGGCAGCGGCTCCCAGCAGCTCGACGTGTCGTACGAGCGCCCGAGGCCGCTCACGACGAGATCGCCGCCCACTTGCTGAATGGTCACGGTGCCACCACGCTCGAGGGTTCCGGTCGGCTTCGGTCCGCATGCGTCGCCCCAGTCGCCGATGCTCCACGAGGTCGTGAGCGGTGACGCGCTCCACGGCCCAGCAAACGAAATCGGAGCATCTGCCCGCGCCAAGGGCGCTGCGATGACCCCGACCAGGGACAAGAGCGTGAGCCGCGTGCCGGACCGCATGGCCGTGCTCACACTACCGTCCGGCGGGACGGGCGGCGAGCGGGGAGACCGACTCTCGAGAACTTTCCACGACCCACGCGAACCCCAACGCGACCAACTAAGCGAACAAGCTTCTTGCGACCCGACGCTCGGGGCACTACCGTCGCCAGAGTCGTGCGCTACGTGCTCTGGCTCAGGGCCGTTCTGACAGGGTTTTTTACCTTCGTCCTTGCGGCGAACGCCCTCGCTCAGACCCGCACGGGCGGCAACGGCGACGGGATGGACACGCATCTCTTCCGTCCCGCGGTCGATTCCAAAGGCTTTTTCTCCGTCAACGGCTCCGACATTCTCGGGGACGGAAACATCAGCTTCGGGATGGTGCTCGACTACGGCAACAACCTGATGCGGACGCGGACGGGCTCCGATCCCGTCGACGCGGCGACGGGGCTGCCGTGCAAGGACGAGAAATGCGTCCTCGCGGCGGGCAGCGACGGCTACGGCGTCCCCGCCCTGGTCCAAAACTCGTTCCAGGCGACGTTCGGGTTCAACTACGGCCTCTTCAACCGCGCCGTGGTCGGCGTCACGTTGCCGGTCGTCCTGCTCGCGGGTGACCCCGCTTATCAAATCGGTCCCCAGGGGCAGAATGCCGGGCGCCTGAACGAGCAAGCGTTCAGCACGCTCGCCCTCCACGGCAAGCTGCGCCTCACGCGCGTTGACCGCGGACCGGGCATCGCCCTCGTCGTCCAGGCAGGCTTCCCGCTGAGCGGCGCCCCGCGCGAGCTCGGCGCGGATCCTGGATTTTGGTACTGGCCGCAAGCCGTTCTCGAGACGCGCCTCGGGTCGACGCAGATCTTCAAGATTGGCGTGAACGTCGGCTATCGCGGCCACACCGGGAGCAATCCGGTGTTCCGGACCGACCCCGCGGGCCGCCAGATCCTGAAAGAGGGGAACTTCGAGTACGGCAACACGCCCACGATGGGCGTCGGGTTGTCGCTCCGTGCCCTCGACGCGCTCGACATCGTGGCCGAGACGTACGGCACGTACCTGATGAACGACTCCGACGAGGCGCAAAAGCTCAGCGAGGAGTTCATCGGCGGCATCAAGCTCTTCATCGAGAA
>DATMCL010000294.1:0-6864 GCA_035558375.1 Polyangiaceae bacterium | reverse complement strand
ACGACCGGCAGCGCGAAGAGCAGGAGATAGAAGAACGCGAACCACTCGGTGCGAGCGCGTGTCGCGAGCGGAATGAGCCAGCGCGCGGGTGTGGTGCCGAACAGCAGGAGATCGATGCGCAGCGCCAGGCCGTCGTAGAGGACGGGCCGCATGCGGCCGATCAGCGGCAAGAGGTTTTCGTAGATGACGATCAGCGCCACGAAGGGCATGAAGTCGCGAACGAAACCGAGTGCGTGACCGACGACATCGGAAACCCCGGCGCGCGCTGCACGCCGCGATTCGTGGCGCACCGTTGCGACGAGAAAAAGCAGCGCGACCCCGACGAAGAGCCAGAGCCCCCGCACCGTAAAATAGGTGAGGAGCTGGAGTCCCCCCCCGAACCTCGCCTTCAGCGCGAGCAGGATCGCGAACGCAGCGAGCGCCGTCCATTCCTCGAAGCGCAGGCGCACGCGCGCGGCCAATCCGCGCGCGCGACTCTGCGTCTCTTGCTCGAGGGAAGCGGTGCTCACGGGGAAGGAGCTGGCGGCGGAGCTGCGGGAGGGGGATTTCCCGGGTCGCCCGCGCTCGTGTCGCAGCCGCCCGTGCTCGTGTCGCAGCTCGTGTCGAAGCAGCCGCCGGTGCTCGTGTCACAGCTCGTGTCCGGGTTCGTCTCGTAACAGTTACCCAACGAATCGCAGACCGTGTCCGACGTGCTCGTATCGACGCACGGGCCACCGCTCGTGTCCGACGTGCTCGTGTCCGACGTACTCGTATCGGGCACCTCCCCAGTCCCAGCCGCCCCCTCCGTCGGCCAGGGCGCCGGCTCCGTCTTCACGGTGCACGAAGGCGTGAGGCAGTAGACGGCAAAGCTCGCCCCCAGAATCCCGAGCGTCCCCAGTTGTGATTTCATCTATTTCTCCCGTTTCTTCGCGGGCTCCGTCGCCTCGCCCCGGCTTGGGCCATGAGTCGGCCGAAGTGGCTCACCATTTTTTTCGGTAGGTGAGCCAGTTAGCTCGGCTCATGGTCCAAGGGGAAGGAGCTCTTCGGACGCATGCGCCCCACCGCCCTCGGCTCGCTCCTGATTCCCGCCGTGGCGGGGCACCAGGATGCGGCCTCGACGCCGCCGCGCATCGACGCCGCGGGCCCGGATCGCGACCTCGTGCGGCGCGCGCGCGGCGGCGATCGCTGGGCGGAGGAGGCGCTCTACCGGCGCCACGCCAGAGCGGTGGCCCGCACGGTGAGCCGACTCTTGGCGCGCAGCGTGGAGGCCGAGGACGTCGTTCAGGACGCGTTCATCTTCGCGCTCACGCACCTCGAAGATTTGCGTGATCCCGATCTCTTCGGCCGTTGGGTACTGCAGGTCGCCGTCCGCCTCGTGCACCGGCGCTTCCGGCAGCGGAGCTTCTTGCGCCTGCTCGGCCTCGACCGCGGCGCCGACGACGTGACGCTGGCAGCCCAGGCCGATCCGCGCGCAGGGCCGGAGATCCACGCGCGCATCGCCGAGCTCGATCGCGCGCTCACGCGCTTGCCCGCACGCTGCCGCGTCGCTTGGGTGCTGCGCTACGTCGAAGGCTCGGGGATCGACGAAGTGGCCGCAGCCTCGAGCTGCTCGCGCGCCACGGCCAAGCGGCTCATTGCGCGCGCGGATCGCGAGCTTCGCGCCTGTGTAGCGCTCGACGAACGGGAGGACTCCGATGATTGAAGAGCCGCCGCTCGAAGGCCCGCTCGCCCGAGTGCTCAAGGACCCGGTCACCGAGGCGTCGCTCGCCCGCGTGTGGCGCCATGTGGAGCGGCGCCGTGGGCGCGCCCCGGAGCTCCGGATGGCCGTGCGCTGGCTCCTCGCGGGCGTTTTGCTGGCTTTCTCCGTCACCGCCGCGGCCTACGGGCTCTGGCCGAGCGCCCTGCGGCCGATCCCGGATCTGCCTTCGCCTCCGACGCCGCCCCCTCCCAAGCACTCCGGAAAGGTCGTGGGGCACGGCAGCGCGCGCAACGAACCCCCGGCGCTCGAATTGCAGGACACTCCCACACCGAGCGGTGTGACCCCGGAGCCTGCGGCTCCTGCACCGGCGACGTCCCTACCTCGCGCGACTCGCGTGGCCGAGCCGAGCTGGCGCGAGGAGGCCGCGCAGGGTCATCACGCCGAGGCGTACGCGTTGCTCGGCTCGAGCGGGCTCGAGCGCGAGGTGGGGCGAGCCGCGTCGAGCGAAGACCTCTTCACCCTCGCGGACGTAGCACGCCTGTCCGGACATCCGGAACGAGCGCGCGCCCCGCTCGCGCGACTGCTCGAGCTCTACCCGCACGACGCGCGCGCCCCCTTGGCGGCGGCAACCCTCGGCCGCATCGAGCTCGACTTAGGCCAACCGAACCGCGCGGCGCGAGCGTTCGAGCGCGCGCTCGGTCTGGGTGCACCGATCGCTCTCGAGGAGGATTTGCGGGCTCGGCTGGTGGAATCCTGGGTGCGCGCGGGAGATCTCGACGCCGCCCGCGCCGCTGGCGTGCTTTACCGCAAACGCTTCCCGGACGGGCGCCGCAAAGCCGAGGTCGACCGCTGGTTGAGCTCGCCGTCTCCGAGCCCGATTCGGCACTGAAAGCTCAGCGGAGCGCAAGCTGGCGACGGGCGGCGTCCGCGTACGTATCGAGGGTCGCGGGACCGTTCAGCACGAAGCGCACGAGGCGCAGCGACGCCTGGCCACGGATGCCTTCGATGACGACGCGCGTCGCGATGGCCGCCGCTTCCGCCAGAGGGAAGTGGTGGACGCCCGTGGCGATCGCGGGGATCGAGAGCGAGATGAAAGCGAGCTGCTTCGCGACGCCGAGCGCCTCGATGTGGCATGTCTCGAGCTCGGTCCGCGCGCGCGCTGGATTGTCCGCGTAGACGGGCGGCGCGCAGTGAAGCACGTGCTTCGTGCGCAGCGCGAAGCCGTCGGTGACGACGATCTGCCCCGGTGTGAGGCGTGGGGGAGAGAGCTCGGCGATGCGCTCGCGCAGGGCCGCTTCGAGTGCGGGGCCGGCCGCTTGCCGGACGGCTTGGTCCACCTGACCACCCACCGGGTTGACGATGGCATCCGTCGCCTCGAGCGTGACGTCGCCAATCGCCAGCTCCAAGAGAGGTAGCGTTTGTGCGACAGCGGGGCTCAGCTTGCGGCCCCGTGGCCCGATCGCAAACACGGCGCGAGCGAGCGGAGTTCGGAGAGAAGACGCCGGCGGTTCCACGTGGAGAAACTCTCACCGCGTAGTCTAGCGAATGCCGGGCCGTCGAGGCGGGCGCGCATTTTTGCCCCCGAAATCGTTCCTTTCCGGAGCGAGCGGCAACGGTTGACGCGACGAAGCCCCGGGGCGAGGTCTCACGCCCATGCGCATTGCACTCCTCGCCAGCGGCTCGCGTGGCGACATTCAGCCGCTCCTGGCCGTCGCGGACGCCCTGCGGCAGCGCGGGCACGCCGTGCGCATGACCGTGAACACGAATCTCGTGGAATGGGCACGGCGTACGTCGCTCGACATCGTTCCCACCGAGCCCGACAGCGAGGGCGTGCTGAGGTCGGACGAAGGTCGAGCGTTGCTCGCCACGGGCAAGCTCGTGCGGCTTTTTCGCGCGATGGCGGAGCAGGAGAAGCGTCACCAAGATCAGATCATCGCGGCTTTTGGCGAGGCCACGCGCGACGCGGACATCGTCGTTTCCACCGTGCTGACCGTGTATCGCGGGACGTGCTTCGCCGAACGGCTCGGCGTTCCCCACGGGATCGTTTCGACCGTTCCTTATCTGGGGACCGCCGGCTGGGCGAGCTTCGTCTCCCCGCGGCCGACCCTCGGGCTCGGCTGGCTCAATCGAGTGACGTACCCGTTGATGCACGCGATCATGTGGCGGGAAGCTCGCCCGACCATCGCCCACCTCCGCGACGTGCTCGGCCTCGGGCGGATGGGTCGGCGTCCCCGTGTCGAGCAGTTCCAGAGCGCCCAGCTCTACAGCAGCACGCTCTTGCCTCGTCAGAAGGAATGGGGAAACGAGCACGAGCTCGCAGGCTTTTGCGTCTTGCGCCCGGAGCTCCGCGCAAGTCTCGGTGAGGGCGAGATCGCTCCCGACCTCGAAGCGTGGCTCGGAGAAGGCCCGCCCCCGGTGTACTTCGGGTTTGGCAGCATGCCGATCCTCGATCCGGAGCGCGTCCTCGGCTGGGTCGACGCAATCGCCACGAAGCGCAAGCTGCGCGCGCTCGTGGGCGCCGGTTGGTCCAACTACGGCATCACACCGGGCCGTCGCTCCGACCACCTATTCGTCGCGCCGGCGTTCAATCACGACCGCGTCCTGCCGCGCTGCCTCGCGGCCGTGCACCATGGAGGAGCCGGAACGACGGCGACCGCACTGCGCGCCGGGCTGCCGTCGGCCATCCTTTCCGTCTTCGGCGACCAGCCACTCTGGGGGTGGCGCATCGCGCGGCTCGGCGTCGGCACCACGCTTCGCTTTCAGGCACTCACGGAGGAGCGCCTCGCCCGGAGCCTCGACGCGCTGCTGCGCGACGACGTGCGGGAACGTGCCCAGGATCTGGCGCGGAAGCTCGCGGCGGAGGACGGCGCCAATCGCACGGCCGAGATCATCGAGGGCTGGGGGCGCGGCTCATCGTGCCGCCGAGCCGCCGGCTGAAAGGACGCGCAGCGCCTCGGCAAGGGCCGTTCGCGTCAGCCGCCCCACGACGCCATCCGCGACGAGGCCGTGGGCCTTCTGAAACTGCTCCACGGCCGCTTCCGTGTGTGCGCCGTCCTTCCCGTCGAGCACGCCAGGATCGAAACCCAAGGCCTTCAGCGCGGTCTGGACGCCGAGCACCGTGAAGAGGTCTGGCAATGATGCGGGCCCTTCGTTGCCTGGCAGCGAGCGATCGAATTCGTGGAAGAGCGCTTGCAGCGTCTTCGTGTACTGCTGCTCGTCGGCCGTGTAGTACTTGCTCTCGCGGAGCAGGTGGGAGAACGCCGCTGCGTCCCCGGCGAGCACGGCGGGCCAGGCCTTCTGAAAGCGCTCGCGCAACGTCGTCAGGTAGTCGGCGGCACCCGCATCCAGTGTCGGGTACGCGCGAAAGCAGCACTCCGGCTCATCCGGCTGAAACCAACGCACCTTGCCGCCGAGGATCTCGTTGCAGGCGAAGAAGCACCAATCACCGCTCGCCTGTCGGCTCTTGATGTTGCCGAGGTTATAGCAGTGCATCGACTTGCCTCGCCCCGTTTCGAGGGCCCACTGCGAGAGCAGAACCAAGAGGCTCGCTCGCTTCGGTTCCTCCGCAAAGGCATTGCGCCACGCCGCACCGAGCGCGTCGAAGACTTGAGCCGTAGTAACCGGGGTGAGCTGATCTGAAACACGGGGCATGGGCTCTCCTTATGTCTGAACTCGGGGCGGTGCTGTGGGCTGATCTTTGGCCGACGCGGGGGGCGCATCGGGGCGCGGCGTTTGAGCCGCCGCCGGGGGTGGAGCCGGGGGCAGATTCGGCAGCGCTCCGGCATCGAGCAGCACCTTTCGCCGCACCTCGCCGTCTGCACGCTGCCCGTCGCTATTGGCGATCGTGATGGTCGGAACTGGGTCGGTGTTGTCCGGCTCGTTCAAGAGCTCGAGCCATTGCGGCGGCAGCTTGGTGAAGAACAAGGTAAGCGCCTTGGCAAACTTCGACGTGTCGCCTTCCTGCCGCTTGCCGGGCCTCGGCCGGCCGTGCAGATTCTGCTCCGGGTCGAGCAGGTCGCTAATCGGCTGACCATCAACCTCGAAGCTCGCGTCGAGAGAGAGATAGCTGCCGACCACCGTGACCTCGAAGCCGGGGAACTCGTCCTCTCTGGCCTTCACCAGCACATCGTCGATGACCGGACCCGGACCGCGCGCATACTTGCCGCCGAGATACGCCGCGGAGCTGACGCCGGAGAGCGCGAGCAGCCCGTCGGGAACCGCCGGCAGGTCGTTGAGCACCATCGGGTCGACCTTCAACACGCTCAAGACGAAGCTCGCGACGGCAACGATGGTCCAAAGGAGAAGCTGAAAGCGTTCGGGAGACACGACCCCGCCGGTGCTCAAAAGATCGGCGAAGCTCGGGTGCAGCACCCCGGCCGCCTTGGGGCCCCGAACCTTACCGATTCCGATGCTCAGCACGGCGGTGCTCGCGCTGACGCCCAAGATCATCGGCAGGTTCTTCGGTATGTCGGCGATGTCGAGCTTGCCTTGCACCAAGCACCGCGAGAGCGTCAGGTACGTGTACGCAAGCAACGCCGCCACGGACCATAGATAAAACTGAAACTTCGACAGGCTGTACGTGTCGCTTTCCGCGTCGATGAGGAAGGCTCGACCAATCAGAACCTTCGACCCCACGTAGTGCTTGCGAGCACCCGTCGCCACGAGACCGATCATCGCCAGCAGGATCGCGAAGGTGCTCCCGAGCGCGATGTTGCGAATCTTGGCCACCGTATGGGGCGTGAACGCGACCTTGAACGGCGGTTTGCTCGTCATATCGCCGGCGCGGAGGCTCAGGAGGTGCTCCCCCTCGAGGGCTCGGCCATCCGGGCCCGTAAATGGCCCATCGATCTCGAGCTGATGATCCGAAACGAAGCGAGCGCGCGGACCCTTGCAACACGCGTCTTCGGTTCCGGCAGCGTGCTCGCCGCACTCGTTGTCCGTGCTCTCGCAGAGGCGCACCTCCGCTCCATCCACGAGCAAGGCGTAGTCTCGTACGCGTCCTCCCAGGCCCTCACCGGTGAAGACGAGCGGATGCTTGTCCTCGCGCTTGTCCGGATCATCCGGGTACACGATCGTCGGCTTGACGCTCTCGAGCTTGAGCGGCGGCACTTTCTCCGGAACGACCCTGAGCACACCAGCCGTGATTCTCGGTCCCAGGTCTTGCGACCCTTCTTTTTCGCTCGCAA
>DATMCL010000293.1:0-2819 GCA_035558375.1 Polyangiaceae bacterium | reverse complement strand
CGCCTCCGCCGCACAACCCGCGATGGCGCACACCGCGAGCAAAGGAAGCGCGCTCATCAGCCCTTGGCCGACCGAACGTTTCGCCTCGCTCGCGTCGTGCGCAAAGACAAGTCCGTACTCTTTCTGGTTCGACATTCGGATGCTCCTTTTCCCGTCGGCAGACGACGGTGGAGCCCTCCACAGCAAGGTGCGTGCCCTTGCCTGCGCGCCGTGAAAACGCGGATTTCTGCGGCGCGAGCAAGCGCGCGACGCTGAGACACTCGCGCGCTGTCTCATGGGACGCGGGCGCGAGCTCCGCTCTGTGTTCTGCAACGAATCCCGGTGCCGAGAGACGGACTTGAACCGTCGACACCACGCTTATGAAGCGCGTGCTCTAACCAGCTGAGCTACCTCGGCAAAAGCGAAAAGCGGGCGGAATATGGGCGGGGGGCGGGTACCCTGTCAAGCGCGAGCGGCCAGGCGGCTCGGGCGGCGCTACGGGGCCGCGATCTCGAGGCCCCCTGCCCCGACGGAGAGGCCAAAGACGCGCGCTGCGTTGGCGGTGGTCGCGGCGGCGAGGCGGTCCTTGTCGGTGCCGCGGAGCTCGGCCAGGCGAGCGAGGGTATGCACGACGTACGCCGGCTCGCACTTCTTGCCGCGGAGCGGCACGGGGGCGAGGTAGGGGCTGTCGGTCTCGACGAGCAGGCGATCTTCGGGGGCCCATGCCGCCGCCTCGTGCACGCCGCGCGCGTTCTTGAAGGTGAGGATGCCGGAGAACGAAAGGTAGAAGCCGAGGGCCACGGCTCGCTCGGCGAACGCGCGATCCTCGCTGAAGCAATGAATAATGCCGCCGACCTCGCGCGCGCCTTCGGCTTCGAGGATCGCGAGCGTGTCGTCGGGCGCGCTGCGCGTGTGGATGACGAGCGGCTTCTTCACGCGGCGGGCGAGCGCGATCGCGCGGGCAAACACGGCCTTTTGCACGTCGCGCGGCGAGTGATCGTAGTGGTAGTCGAGGCCGACCTCGCCGACGGCGACGACGCGCGCGTGCGTCGCGAGACGAGCGAGCTCGTCCTCGAGCGCGGCGTCGGCGCTGCTCGCGTCGTGGGGGTGGATCCCGGCCGTGGCGACGACATCCCGGCGCCGCTCCGCGAGCGCTACGGCGAACCGTGCGTGCTCGAGCGAGCCGACGCCGATGCAGGCGAAAGCGTCGACCCCGGCCGCGCGCGCCCGCTCGATGACGGCGTCCGCGCCCTCCGGAAAGCTCCCCGTGTCGAGGTGGCAGTGCGTGTCGAACAGCATGGCCGGGCCCGGACGCGCCCGGTCAGGCGAGCAGATCGGCGAAACGCTCGCTGACCAGCACCGCCGCGGCATCCGCCGCGGACTCGTCCTCGTAACCGAAGCGGCGCTTGAGCTCGGCGAGCGCCTTCTGGGCCGCCGTGCGGCGCGCCTCGTCGAGGCCGCTACCCTCTTGGCGCAGGAGGATCACGACGTCGCGGCAGAGCTTCGCCACCGGCACGCGTCGCTCGGCGAACACGGCCTCGCGCAGGCGCTTGAGCTGGTTCGCGAAGATGCGCCCGTGGTCGAGCGGCTCGTCCGGGTGATCGATCGCCCAGGCAGCGATCGAGTTGATGAGCACGTTCCGGAGCTCCTTCGGGTCGTCGCTCGCACCGAGCAGGGCCTCGACCTCGCCCATCAGCCGCTCGTCGGGCTCTTCGTATTGGCCGGTCATGGGGTTCCGGAGCTTCTCTTGCTTCACCCAGAAGCTCACGTGCGTCACGTAGCGCGAGAAGAGCTCACTATAGCGCGCCTCGTCGACCAGGCCGCTCGCGATGCGAAGCTCGTCCTCGAGCGCCTCGAGCAGCCGCTCGCGCAGGGTGCGCCGGAAGAGCTGGTGGTCGTGGTAGCCGCCCGGCTGCCGCTCCTCCTCGAGGAAGGCGTATTCGCTCGCTCGCTCGCAGAGCCGGTCGATCTCCGTCAGGACGGCGAGCGGTGAAACGCAGGTGTAACGGGGACTTTGGGCCGCATCGAGCAGCACGCTGCGCATCTCGCGCGGGCTCGCGCCGACGCTGCCCTCGAAGATCGGGTACGCGTCGCCCTCGTGGTAGATGCGCGGGATGGCGGCGCGGATGAGCTTCGCGTCGTCGTCGTCGAGGTGTCCCGGGGTCGTCCCCGTCGCGTAGAGGTCCATCTTCTCGACGGCCGTGAGGTTCTCGACGAGCTCCTTCAGCGGGCCCTCGTAGCGCTCCGCCATCGGCCGGCGCATGCGCGTCAAGACGGCGAACATGGCGGCGAGCTCGGTCGCGTGCGGGGCGACGTGCTTGCGCGCTTGGGGCGCGATCTGCGCGTCGTAAATCTTCTTCTCGTCGAGCCAAGAGAGGAGATACGGCGCCCGCACGAGCTCGAGGCGCCCGCGGAAGCTCTCGTACTCGACGTGCTCGCGGAACGCGCCGAGGTGGATCTCGTTGGCGCTCCCGATGAGCACGCTGTTCACCTGCACGCTCTGCGAGCGAAGCTGTACCTCGCCCGTTTCGGCCGTGATTTGCAGGTACTTGAAGGCGTCGAGCGGGCGCTTCAAGAGGTCGGAGAACTCGAGCACGCCGCCCATGGCGTCGATCAGCTCGCCGAACACCTCGAACAGCGTGACGGATTGGAGAGCTGCGGGTAGCGCGGCCGGGTTGCGGTCGGCCGTGAGCTGACGTTCGCCGGCGTCCACCGAGAGCTCGGGGCCCACGGTGACGGCGCCGACGCGGTAACGCCGCGAGATGAAGTAGCGCTCGACCTGCACGTGGCGCAAAACTTCGTCGAGCGCCCCGTCGTAGCTTGCGAGGAGCGAGTCGTAG
>DATMCL010000292.1:0-4327 GCA_035558375.1 Polyangiaceae bacterium | reverse complement strand
CCCTCGCCAACGGCCAGGAAGCGCGCGACAAGTTCCTCGCCCGCAACGGCTGCGGCTCGACCACCACCCCGACGGATCCGAGCCCGTGTGTGTCGTACGAAGGCTGCATGGAGGGCTACCCGGTCGTCTACTGTGAGTTCTCGGGCGGCCACATGCCTGCGAGCTTCGGGCCGAACGCGATCTGGACGTTCTTCAATCAGTTCTAGGCGGCTCCGCCTCAGATGCGCACGGTTGCCCGCGACCGGCCGCGATCGCGCCCGCGGCGCCGTTCGAGTGCGGCCGTGAGCCGCGGGACGGCGAGACGAAACGCGTGCGCTTCGCCTTCTCCGCGCGCTTCCACGACCAGAACCGGTTGCCCGCTCAGTGCGAGCTGAATTCGGCAGGCGGTGTCGGAGCCACCCTTCGGCCCGTTGAGGTCCTCGAAGCGCACGACGACGCGCTCGACGCGGTTTTCGACGCCGCGGAGCAAAGCACCGAGCCGCGTCGCGATCAGCTCCTGAAAGCCGGCCCCGACCGTGTCTTTGGCATACACAGCAAGCTGCGTACCAACCTCCAGCCGATGCCCCAGCCCACGTTCCCGAATCTGGTCCAGTTGCGTGTTCATACTCGGGGAACCCACCATCTCGGGCGCGCATTCCCGCGCCGACGCCCCTGCGTCGACATCGCTCATTTCTCGGCAAAAGACCGTGGGGCGCAACCGTTGCGCCGGCATTGGGCGGGTCACGCCCGATTGCGCACCCTCACCGACAGGTGAGCTGGTCGTACATCAGCAGGAACGCGCCGAGCCCGTGGTTGTCGTTGGTCGCGGGCGGACGCGCGTAATACTCAGCCGGAGACGCAAGCACGCCTGTCCCAGGGCAGATGCTCTTGATCTGGACGTTGTTGGCGTTCGAGACCATCTGCATCTCGCCGTTGAAGCCCTTGATGGCGAGGGGAGCGTAGGTCGCGGCGTCGATGTACCCCTTCTGCGAAGCCTTCGAGAGGAAGTACGTGTGCATCGCCGTGCACGAGGTCTCGAGCCAGTTCCCCTGATCCTCGGGCTTGTCCATCACCTGCCACCAGCGGCCCGTGTCGGGGTCCTGCGTCGCGGCCAGGCCCTTGGCGAGCCGCGCCGTGATCGCCACCAACGCGTCGTGATTCGCGTGCGTGCTCGGCGTGAAGTCGAGCACGATGAGTAGCGCCATCTCGTACCAGCCTTCGGCGCGACACCATTCGCAGCACGACTGCTTGTTGGCCGCGCCGTCCCATTGGTGGACGTGCAGATTGTTCGTCGCCGCGAGATGACTATCGTAAATGATGAGCTGCTCTGTCGCGATGTCGATGGCTTGCGGGTGGTCGAAGAGGTCGCCGTAGTTCACGTACGGCGGTAGGTCCATGAACACGCCGTCGCCCCACAGCTGGTTGGTCGCGCCCGTGTTGTGCCAGAACCCGCCGTCGCTCGTTTTCGGGTAGTTGCTTTCGAGCCGGCTCGCGACGGCCTTCGGCGCCGTCCCGTACTTCGCGTCCATCGTCTCGCGATACATGTCGTCGAGCACGAGCGTCGGCTGCATGTCGTCGAGGCTGTTGTACGCGGATTTTCCGCTGAGATTGGCGTCCGCCCAATCCTTCATCAGCGCGAGGTACAGAGGATCCTTGAGCCGCTGGTAGGCGAGATACACGCCATGCAGGAAGAGGCCGTCGGGGTACTCCCACGTCAGCGCGACGTTCGCGCGGATCTGCGAATCGATGAGAGCCTTCGCCCAGTCGACACCATCCGGGTGCGCGCTGACCGGCAGACACCAGGTCGGCGTGCCTGCTCCGCCGCCGGCCCCCGCGAGCGCGCCACCGCCGCCTGCGGTTCCGCCCGGCGCGCCGCCACCTGCAACACCCGAAGCTCCGGCGCCGCCCATGGTGCCGCCCGCGCCCGAAGCCGTTCCGCTGCTGCCTGCGGGGGGCGCTCCGCCCATGCCGCCGGCACTCGTCGTACCGCCGCCCGCAGCGCCGCCGGTATTCGAACCAGCCGACGCGCTCCGGCCTGCATTCGTTGCTCCCGCCGCCCCCGACGACGTACCACCCGTTCCCGAGCCGGCGCCGCCGCTTCCGCCACGACCGGTGTCTCCTGCCGCTCCGCCCGACGCCGCGATCGAGCCGGCGCGCCCGCCATTCACGTCAGCCGACGAATTGCCGTCGGAGCACCCGGGCCCTGCGGCGAGCAGCAGCCCCGCCGCCGCGCTGAGGAGAGCCAACCGAGAGCGCACGACCGAGGATCGCACCGGCGCGTGCTCGCGACAACCCCACAGTCACGGTTCGGCGGCCCGCCGGATCCCCTCGGTCGCGCGCCCGCGCAGATCGATGGCCATCGTGGCCGGCGAGCGCAGCGTCGCGGCGACGGATTCGGCATGACCATTGGCGCGCTCATCACGCCACCAGGCCATTGCTGCGTTCCGGTCGTAGCGTGACGCATCCGTACAGGCGAGCAACCCGTCGCGCAATGCCGCGGCGGACGGCGGGCGTCCGGCGGGGTCCTTGGCGAGACATCGAAGCACGAGCTCTTCCAGATCCGAGGGAAGGGGTGTTGCGAGATGCGTCGACGGCCGCTCGGGCGCTTGGTGCATGTGCTGGCTCAGCACCTCGACCACCGTGGCTCCGCTGAACACGTCGTGCCCGACGAGCAAGAAGTAGGCGACCGCGCCGAGCGCGTAGATGTCCGTGCGTTCGTCCACCGCGTCCGGCTTCGTGATGGCTTCCGGCGCTAGGTACATCGGCGTTCCGGTGATCGCGTCGTGCCGCGATTCCGTGGAGTCCGTGGCGAGCGTTCGCACCAACCCGAAATCGACCACCTTGACCACGTCCGGCTCGTCGATGCGGTGGGTGAGCACGATGTTCGCGGGCTTGATGTCGCGATGGATGAGGTGGCGGGCGTGCGCCTCGGCGAGGGCTCCGCAGACTTGCACCAGGATGTGAATCGCGCGGGCCGGCTCGACCGGGCCGTGTGCCTTCACCAGCCGGTCGAGGTCCAAGCCGTCCAGATACTCCATGACGTAGTAAAAGACGCCGTCCGCCGTCCTCCCGTAGTCGAAGATAGCGACGGTGTTCGGATGGGCCAGGGTGCTCGTGAGCTGCACTTCGCGCTCGAAACGCGCGAGATCCTTCTCGCTCGCCCGATCCCGCGCGAGCAGCTTGATGGCCGCGGGCCTTCGGAGCATCGCGTGGGTCGCTCGGTACACGGTCCCCATGCCGCCCTCGCCGATCTTCTCTTCGAGCGTGTATTGGCCAAGCTTGCCGATCTCGCGAATGCGCGCGCGCAGGCCGTAGAGCTGGCGCGAGTTCGCCGCGGCCGCCACGACCGCCATGGCGCACCAGAGCACTCCGAACAGCACGAAGACCCGACCACTCTCGGGCGACTGCTTGAAGGTCGCGGACACGCTCTCCGTCTTGAAATAGAACACCGTCGGCAGAGCGCCCGCCGCGCTGATCAGGAAGGTGCGCTCCGCGCTGCTCGGCACGATGATGGAGCGCGCGACCAGCGTGTAGCTCATCGCGAGCGGTACGGAAAAAGCCACGGAAAGGCTCGTTGCCGCGCTCACGCCGAGCGACGCGTAGAATGCGCACGCGGCGAGCGTCAGCGTGGCCTCGATGGTCTCGACCGTCGCGGTCCCCATCAGCTTGCCCCGGCAACGCAGCCAAACTGCGAGCGGCGGCAGCAGCGTCGCGGCGTGCAAGATCTCGTGCAGGACGCCCCCGTTCTCCGTGCCATGGCCGCCCGAGGCCACGTGAGTCGCGATGGATGCCATGCCCATCACGAGGGCCATCACGAACACGGCCGCTCCGAGGCGAGCCACGCGATCCTGAAGGTCGCGCGCGGCCTCCGCGGTATCTGCCGGTACGGGAGAGGCACCGCTCATCGGCGGCTTCTATAACACGAGAAGATTTATGCCCGGCTTCGCGCAAACGCCGACTTACGCGGCTTTTCGCGCGATGACCGAGCGCTTTGCGCGGGCGTAGAGCCAAAGCAGGGGTGCGCCGAGGATGAATGTCGGGACGGCCCGGATGAGGAGGTTGCCGTCCTCGAACACGAACCTGAAGGACGCGTTGAAAGCGAGGATCGCGAGGGTGAGGCACCACGCGAAGAGAACGCCGACGCGGTCTGCCGGTGAGCTCCGTCCGTTGCCGAAGTAGCAGGTGCGGAGCACTTCCCGCGTGTCGGGTGCAGCCATCAGCTCATATTTATCAGGCCCGGATGGATGAGCAACACTACCGGAACGCCCTCACGAACGGCTCGATGGCTTGATACAGCGTGTTCGCGACGTCCGGGTACTGAGTCGCAGCCAGGCCGAGGAGCGGGATC
>DATMCL010000291.1:0-8915 GCA_035558375.1 Polyangiaceae bacterium | reverse complement strand
TGGCGGCACACCGAGCACGGGCGGCACCGGCAACCGAGCGGGCGGCACGGGCGGGCGCACGAGCAACGGCGGCACCTCGACCTCTGGCGCGTCGGGCGAGCAAACGGGCGGCGAATCCGGCGCGGAAGCGGGGAACGATGGCACGGCGTCGGGCGGCATTTCGACGGGCGGCGCGGGCGGCGGAGCGAGCGGCCGCGGCGGGAATGGCGGCAGCGGGGCCAATGCTGCGGGCGGCAGCGCCGCTCAGGGTGGCACCGGCAACGAGGATCTCACGATCGACCGCACCTACGCGTGCTTGTGCGGCGTCCCACGACGAGGTGCCGCCGGCACCGTATGGAGCAGTCTGGGCGTCGCGAGTCTCGCCGTCGCGTTGGTGCGTCGCCGGCGGCGGCCGGACGCCGTGCGTTCGGAGCGCGCTCGTTGGGCGCTGAGGTCTCTGCGATGACGGTCGGGACATCGATGCGAGCGCCCGCGCCGGGCACCGTGCTCGTCGGTAAGTACCGCGTCGAGCGCGTGCTCGGGGTCGGCGGCATGGGCATGGTGGTCGCGGCGCATCATCTGCAGCTCGACGAGCGGGTGGCGCTCAAGTTCCTGCTCGCGGAGACCGCGCTGAACGAAGACGGTGTGAAGCGCTTCATCCGCGAGGCGCGCGCCGCCGTGAAAATCAAGAGCGATCACGTCGCCCGCGTCTCGGACGTGGGCACGCTCGAGGACGGCACGCCCTACCTCGTGATGGAGTACCTCGAGGGCGCGGACCTTGCCTCGGAGCTCGAGCGACGCGGGCGCTTCGCGGTGGAGGACGCCGTCGAGCTCGTGCTGCAAGCGTGCGAGGCGATCGCAGAAGCGCATGCGCTCGGAATCGTCCACCGCGATCTGAAGCCGGCGAATCTGTTTCTCACGCGTCGCCCGGGCGGTGTGCCGTGGATCAAGGTGCTCGATTTCGGCATCTCGAAGGTCAGTGGCGGAGCGGACATCGCCATGACGCGAACCTCGGCGGTGCTGGGCTCGCCGCTTTACATGTCGCCGGAGCAGATCCGCGCCTCACGGGAGGTCGACGCGCGGGCGGATCTCTGGGCGCTCGGCGTGATTCTGTACGAGCTCGTGTGCGGCGGAAGGCCGTTCACCGCGGAAGCGTTGCCGGAGCTCAGCGTGAAGGTCGCCATCGAGCCCCCGAATGCATTCCCGGCGGATGCCCAGGTCCCCCCTGCGCTTCAGTCCGCCATCCTGCGTTGCCTGGAGAAAGAGCGCGACCGCCGCTTCGCGAGCGTCGCCACGTTCGCTCAAGCACTCGTGCCTTTTGCCTCCCGCCGCGCGTCAGCGTCGATCGAGCGGATCGCCAACGCCCTCGGCACGTCGAGCGCCGAGCTGTCGGCGAGCGCGCTCGGACCGGGACCGGCCTCCGCCGAGCCGCCGCGCTCCTTCGCTGCCGCGCGCAGCGCGGATCATGGTCCCCTCGAGCGCGGTCCGGCAACGGGCGGCGGGTTCGCCGGCACGGGTAACCGTCACGACGGTGGACGCAAATCCGGAACGGGAGCGCGGATCGCGCTCGGCGTGCTCGCGGTGGGAGCGGTTGCTGCAGCCGGCGCCCTGTTCTTGCACCGTTCGAGCGCCCCGTCCGCAGGCGTGTCCGCTGACGTGCCGCCAAGCGCGGCTCCCGTCGTCACTCCGGTCAGCGCGGCACCGAGCAAAGCCCCCGAGCCGCCCGAGGTGGAAGTGACGCCCGCGCCGAGCGCCTCGGCGGCGGAGCCCGTTGCCGCGAAACCGTCCGTCTTGCCTGCCGTCGAGGCCGCAAGCGCGAGCCCGAGCACGCCACCCGGCCCAGCCCGAACGGGCCCGCGCGTTCGCGGCGGCACGCCGAGCTCCAAAGGCGCGCGCCCCACTCCCGCCCCCGCGACGAAGCCTGAGCCTCTGTCCGCTCCGCCTTCGCCCGCCCCCGCCTCGAAACCAGCACCCGTCGATGTTTTCAACAATCGCAAATTCGACTGATGGGCTCGCGGCGCGCGCTACCGGCGCGCCGGCTTGCTGCACGGCGAAGAGGCGTCTACCGTGGACTCTCGCGTGCTCGCAGCGATGAAGCCACGCCGCCGCCGTTCACTCGGGCTTGCGCTCGCGGCACTGCTTGCCACTTTCGACCTCTGCCCGCGAGCAAACGCGACGGACAGCAGCGCGGCCGCACAAGCGCTCTTCGACGAAGCGAAAGCGCAGATGGCCAAGGGGCGCTACGACAAAGCTTGCCCTGCCCTCGAAGAGAGCCAGAAGCTCGACCCCGCGCTCGGCACGATCCTGAACCTTGCCGACTGCTACGAGAAGGCTGGCCGCACGGCGAGCGCGTGGAGCAAGTTCCTCGAGGCCGCGGCCAAGGCGCAAAAGAGCGGCCACAAGGACGTCGAAAAGATCGCCAAGGACCGCGCTCAGGCCCTCGAGAAGAAGCTCGCGAAGCTCACGATCACGGTGAGCTCCGCCGAAGCCCAGCCGGGGCTCGAGCTCACGCGCGACGGCGTAGCCGTCGGACCCGCCGAGCTCGGCTTGGCGATCCCGGTCGACCCCGGCGCGCACACGATCGCGGCGCGAGCACCCGGTCGCAAACCCTGGGAAACGCGCATCGACGTGGCCGCCGCGAGCGCGGCGAGCACGCTGGTGCCCTTGCTCGAGAAAGAGCCCGAGGCCGCGCCCGCCCCCGTCGCGGCGGCCGCAACACCGGCGGAGCCCGCTCAGCCGAGCCAAGAGCCCGCGGCACCCGCCGCGAGCTCGAAATCATCGAGCTCGCGCAAGACGATCGGCCTGATCGTCGGCGGCGTCGGCATCGCCGCCGCCGCGACGGGCGGCGTGTTCGCGGCGCTCGCGAAGAGCAAAGACAAGGCTGGCGACGAGCTCTGCCACGCCAACGGCAGCGACAACCAGTGCGCGAACCCCGAAGAGAAGCGGGAGTACGAGGACACGGTCTCAGACGCCAAGCGCAACCGCACCATCGCGATCGTCGGCTTCAGCGTCGGCGGCGCAGCGCTCGCGGCCGGCGCGATCCTCTTCTTCGGCGGCTCGAGCTCGAGCTCGCAGACCGCCGTCAACGTCGCTCCCGCAGCGGGTCCTGGAGAAGCGGGCCTCGTTGCGTGGGGTCGCTTCTAGCTTCGTCCTAGCGGCCCGCTGTCCCGAGGCTTCCCGCGCGACCGGCAGCCGCACGCCCGGCGTTGCCGGTGCCGCCGCTATTCGTCCGGCCCGCCTGGCCGACGCCGGCTCCGCCAGTTCCGCCGGTTCCACCCATGCCCATCCGTCCGGCACGACCGGCGTTCGTCGAACGGCCGCCGAACCCAGTGCCGCCGTTCGCCGAGGTCCCACCGTTCGCCGAGCTCCCACCGTTCGCCGAGCTCCCACCGCTTGCCGAGCTACCGCCGTTCGCCGAGCTCCCGCCGCTCGCCGAGCTGCCACCGGTGCCGCCGGAACCGCCGTGTGACGAGCCGCCCGTACCTCCGCGCGGAGCGGGCATGGGTGGACTGGCTGCAGCGGCAAGCTCGTCAGCCGGATCCGGCTCCGACGCACAATGCGTCAACGCGAGCGTCAGGCTCACGGCACAAAGGTGCACTAGCCTCGCGGGTACGGGTTTCAGTGACAAAGGACCTTTTCCTCGTTCGTAAGAGTCCGACGAATAGGGCGCACAGCGTAGCACACGAGCGCAACGCACTTGAAAGCGACCGGCGCCGTTTGTGTGCTTGGCGCAGCGCGGCAGCAGCGCTCGTCACGTTCGCCGCCGGAGGATTTTTGGGGTGTGGCAGCTCGGATTCGCGCCCCGCAGCAACGTGCGACGGACCCAGCTGCTACCCACCGGGTTACACGAGCGAGTGCGGTGAGGGAGGTTGTTGGCAGCCGACGGACGCGGACACGGCGTTTGCCGACGAGTTTTGCGCGCTGACGGCAGACTGCTGCGTGCACGTCCATGCAGCGTCGGGGCCGGTACCGACGGCGGCAGACCACGTCGCGTCGTGCTCCGAAAATCTCTTGCGCTGGTCGTTCTCGCGCGATGCGGCGGTGCGCGCGGCGTGCCTCGACGAGGTTCGACAGCTGGCGAGCAGCAGCGAATGCCTGCCCGAGCTCTTCACCGCGAGCGGCGCTTGCTCGCGCCTCGTCGCAGAGCCTGCGGGGCGCGTCCGCCCGGGCGGCGATTGCAAAGAAGACGGCGATTGCATGGGCGAGCCGACGACCGTGACGCAGTGTTGGCTCTCGCTCGATCGCCACCGGCGCTGCCATCAGACGACGCTCGGCAAAGCGGGCGACGCCTGCATCGCCTCGATTGGTCTCGACACCATCGAGCCCGTGCTCACCACGAGCGTCGAGGGGCACTACTGCCCACGCAACGAAGGGCTCATCTGCCGCCCGCTCGACGACACCCCGAGCGGACATCGCTGCATTCCGGTGATCGCCGACGGCGAGCCGTGCCTCTACGACTACGACTGCGCCACGCACAACTGCCCCGACCCCGACTCGGTGTCCGACGCTGCGGACGACGTGCGTCGGTGCGTAGCGCCGAGCCCGAGCAATCTGCCCAACGGTGCGACCTGTGGCGCAAGCAGGAACTGCGCGAGCGGCGAGTGCTTCAGCGGGATCTGCATGGCCGCGGCTCAACTCGAGTCATTCCTTCACTTTTGCAGAGCCTATTGATCCGCTAGAATTCCCCCAATGCGCATCACGCACCTCTGGGCCGTGGGGGCTTGTGTCGGACTGCTCGTGCCGATGGGTTGCGGCTCCGACGACGACGACGCGTCGAGCAGCGCCGGCAAAGGTGGCGGCAGTAGTGCCGGTCGCGGCACCGGCGGCACGGAGTCCGGCAAGGGTGGCACCACGAACACCGGAGGCTCAGGCGGCTCCGCTGGTGCGAGCACGATGGCCGGCCGCGGCGGAGCGAGCTCCGGTGCCGGTATGGGCGGCGCTGCGGGAAGCGGCACGGGCGGCGTCACGACGGGCGGCGCCAACACCGGCGGCACCAACACGGGCGGCTCGAGCGCAGGTACCGCCGGCAAAGGCGGCACGGGCGGCTCCGGAACCGGCGGCATGAACGGCGGCGAAAGCGCGACGAACGGCGGCGAAGGCGGCGGTTCGAGCGGGGGCCCCACGGACGCGTGCTCGCCCGCCGTCACGCGCGGCGGCGACTACTTCGGTTTCACCGAAGAGCTCAATCGCTACTACACGGACTGCAGCTGGGAGCCTTCGAGCACGGTGTACGTGAGCCCGAACGGCACGGGTGACGGCAGCTCGCCCACGTCAGCGGCGGACGTCGGGGACACTCTCTCCGAGGCGGTCCCGGGTCGCCTCATTCAATTCCTGAGCGGCACGTACGACGGCTGCTTCGAGCTCGACTCCGACCACAGCGGCACCTACGACGCGCCGATCGTGCTGCGCGGCGAGCGCAACGACGACGGCTCGCTCGCGGTCACCATCAACTGCTGCACGAGCGGGCGGCACACCTGCATCAACCTCGAAGCGGCAGATTACGTCGCCGTCGACGGCTTCGAGCTCGTGGGCGGCGACTACGGCATCCGAGCCGTCGGCGGCGGCTACCCCGCGGACGAGCATCAAAAGGGCGTCGCGATGCTGAACAACGTCGGCCACGGCCAGAACAAGGATCCGTTCTTCACGGGCCAATCCGATTGGCTCGTGATTCAGCACTCGACCGCGTACGACACGGGCTCGGGCGACGGACACGGCATCTACCTCAGCAACGGCAGCGACTGGAACATCGCGCGCTGGAACGAGACGTACGACACCTACTCGTCCGACTTTCAGATCAACGCCGACCCGAGCTCCACCTGCGCCGACGAAGGCGTGGCCTTCGACGATCCCGAGTGCGACGCCGTCGCGGGCAGCGACCCGACGGGCGGGCGCGGCGCCTCCGACTTCATGCTGATCGAGGCGAACTTCTTCCACCACAGCCTCGCGCAGGGCCCGAATTTCACCTCCGTTCGGAACAGCACGATCAAGAACAACGTCTTTGCGCTGCCGGCGCGCCACGGCGTGAGCTTCTGGCAGGAAACCGACAACCCGAAGCTCGGCGCGTCGAACAACGTCGTCGCGCACAACCTGTTCGTCACGAGCGTCGACAACAGGCAAGCCGTGCAGTTCATCAACGAATCGACCGACAATCGCTTCGAGAACAACGTCCTCGTCGCCGTGAGCATCGACGGCAGCACCGTGTCGGCGAACGACGGCGGACAGCTCCTGGCAACTGACGGCACCACCGTCGACGCCAACACCTTCGCGCACAACGCCTGGCTCTCGGGCTTCTTCGGCTCCGAAGACAGCGCGCCCGCGTACACGCCCGGCTCGGACGAGCTCCGCCTCACGACCTTCGACGCCAACTGGTTCGCTGCGTTTCCAACGGCGCTGAACCACGACCCCAAAGACTTCGCTCCCACCGCCACGGCGCCCTGGCTCGACCTCGGAAACCTCGTGGGCGACGTCCCGACCGATCACGACGGCAACGCGCGCCACGACCCCGTCGATCTCGGTCCCTACGAACGCTGATACGGCAACGGTTGCGGTCGCCCATGCACCTACACACACACACGTACGTCTAGTTCCCATACATGATTTGATTGCCTGTACAAGCGTCGCCTGGCATTCTGCGCAGCGTGGGAATTCACGAGCAAGACACCCTCGTGACCGTCAATGACCCCGCCGTCGAAGGCGTGGTCTACGGCACCGACTGCCTCGTCATCATCCACCGGCGTGACGGTCTTCCCCTCACGAAACGCATCGACCTGTCGCGACCGATCATGCGCATCGGCCGCGACACGAACAACGACATCGTGCTCGAAGACACCGAAGTGTCGCGTCGCCACGCGCGCCTCGAAGCACGCGGCCGTTCCTGGGTGCTGATGGACGTCGGCTCGACGAACGGCACCTTCCTGAACGATCGCGAGCTCGACTCGTGCGTCAAGCTTCGGGGCGGCGATCGCCTGAAGATTGGCTCGCAAATCTTCAAGTTCTTGACGGGTGACGACGTCGAGTCCGCCTACCACGACGAGATCTACCGGCTCTCCATCACCGACAACCTGACGGGCATCCCGAACCAGCGCGCCCTGCGCGACGAGCTCCGGCGCGAGGTATCACGCGCTCGGCGCCACACGCTGCCGACCACGTTCCTGATGCTCGACATCGATCGCTTCAAGGAGGTGAACGATCGCTACGGCCACCTCGCCGGCGATGCCGTGCTCGCGCGCGTCGCGTCGGCGGTGCGCGAAGCGACGCGCGACGGCGACACCGTGGCGCGCTACGGGGGCGAGGAAATCGCGGTGCTGATGCCGCAGACGGATCTGCCGGAAGCGTGCGGCGTCGCGGAGCGCATTCGCACGACGATCGAGGCGCTTGTCACGGAATATCGCGGGCTTTCGATTGGCGTGACGGTGAGCATCGGCTGCGCTTCCCTGCAGGCCGAGGACGCGGACCTCGACGATCTCGTCAAGCGCACGGACGACAAGCTCTACGAAGCGAAGTCCGGCGGACGCAATCGCGTCGCCTCGTAACCTCGCGGACACGGTCGCGAGACCATCACGCGCAAAACCAGCGCTAGCGCGCCCTAGCCGAAGAACTTCGGCTAGGCTCCGCCGATGTCATCCATGGCACCCCTCTCGATGCTCTCGGCGATCGTCCCGCTCGGATCGCTCCTCGAAGGCTGGACCTTGCTCGGAGGCTCCGGCGACCGCGCCTACCGGCACGCGGTCAGCTTCGATCGGCCTTTCTCGGCGACACCCGTCGTCCACCTCGGCGTCGTCGGATTCGACGCGAGCAAGCAAGACAACCTGCGGCTGCGCGTTCGTCCGGAATCCGTCGATCCGCACGGGTTCACGATCGTCGTCGAAACCTGGCTGCACACGCAGATCTGGTCCGTCGACGTTTCCTGGCTCGCGATCGGGGGTTGAGCCCCGGGTGGGGCGGCGTGGGCTAGCATGGGGCCCATGGCGACGCCGAGCGGGTATACCCCGCACGATCCGAGCGAGAGCGAGGAGGGGCGCGCCTTCTACCAAGACCGGATCGCGCTCTTCAACTTCGTGATGTTCACGCTCTCGGGCGGCTTCTTCGTCGCCGGAGGCATCGCGGCGCGCCTCACGCCCGGGTTCGATTGGGCGCTCCGCCTCGAGCCTGCGAACCTCCTGCACGCCTTCGCGGCGGCGGTGCCGGGCACGATCTGGCTCTGGGCGCGCCGGGGACAGCGTTCGGCGCGCCTGCTCGTGCGCGGAGCGGACATCGCCGGGACGACGCTGCAGGTGCTCGCCTACTCGGGCATGTCCGCGCTCGCGCCGCCCGGCAGGGCGGCTCGCATGGACCTCGTCGCGCTCTTGACGCTACTCGCCGTGCTCACGACCCGCGCCGTGATCGTCCCGAGCGCCGCGCGGCAGACGCAGTGGGTGGGCATCCTGTGCTCGCTCCCGGTGTTGTACGCCGGCTACGACATCGGCGGGCACTACGAGGGCATCATCCCGGCCGCGCGCGGCTACATGGTCGTCAACGGATTTCTCTGGTGCATCGTGGCCGTCGTCCTCTCGACCGTCGCGTCGCGCGTCATCTACGGGCTCCGCGTCCGCGCCGCACGACCACGCCTCCGTCGGGCCCGCGAGCGACCTCTACGCGCTCGGCGCGGTCGGCTACTTCCTGCTCACCGGGGCGCCGCCGTTCCAGGGCCGCACCGTCGTGGAAGTGTGCGGCATGCATCTCCATACCGAGCCCGAGCCCCCGTCGGCTCGACTTGGCCGCCCCATCCCGACCGCGCTCGAGCAAGCCTTGCTGCTCTGCTTGAAGAAGAAGCCGAGCGAGCGCCCAGCGAACGTCCGCGCCCTGAAGGAGCTGCTCGAGGCAGCCGCGTTGCCCTGGACCGAAGCCGAAGCCGGCCTCGCCTGGCAGCGAACCCGCTCCGAGCTCGCGCGCCCCTC
>DATMCL010000290.1:0-3496 GCA_035558375.1 Polyangiaceae bacterium | reverse complement strand
CTCCTCGCCGGAGCGGTGGCCGCCGGGCGCGTCGAGTACCACGGCGAGCTCATGCAAGCCTGCAGCGACGCCATCAAGGCGCCCAACTGCAGTGACAGCATCGAGCGCGAGCTCCCCGAGTGCGAAGCAGCGATCACGGGTACCGCGGCGCTCGGCGAGCCGTGCGAGCTGAACGAAGAATGCAAGGGCTCACTCCTCTGCGATACCCGCCTCTCGTGTCCCGGCCAATGCGCGGAGCGCTACGCAGAGGGAGAGGCGTGCAGCGTGGACGACGACTGCGCCGATGGCCTCATGTGCGAGCCGTACACGGGATCGTGCGCGAAGCCCGTCAGAGCCGGCGAAGCGTGCGAGGGCGAGGACAACCATCCGTGTCTCCCGGGCCTGTACTGCGCCAAGACAGTGACGGAGGCACTCACGATGCACCGCCCAGCCGGGACCTGCATGTACGTCTCCCACGGAGTGCGCGGGGGGACGCCCGCTTGCGATGCTCTGCAGGGCCTGCTCTGCAACACGGAGGATCTCAATCCCGTGGGGCCTTGCGTGCTCGAAACCCTCGTCGGGGACACCACGACATGGTCGTGCAACCGTCCCGCAGCCACGGGGTGTACGCTCGCCATGCCCGACTATTGTGGCGCCGGCCAATTTTGCCCACTCGACGCCAAAGCAATCGAAACGGGAGTGCTCACGTCCACGTGCAAGCCACTTCCCAAGCCCGGCGAACCGTGCGCACGCCGTCCCCTCCTCAGCACGATCCTCCCCGAGTGCGCGCCGTACGCGCGCTGCGACACGAGCAGCACCTGCCATGAGCTCGGCAAGCTCGGCGCACACTGCGACGACAATGAGCAGTGCTTAACCGGCCTCTGCTCGACGTTCCAATGCGTCCGCGCGCACGCCTGCCCGTGATTGCGGGAAACCCGGCCGAGCACCCGGAGCTATGGCTCCCCCAAGAACGCGTCGCAAAACTGCCGGCCGGGGCGCCCGCATAGGCCCACGGTTCGCCGCTCCAACGCGCGCAGCGTCCATGTAGGTGTCGCGCCGAGCGGGCTCGCCGTCTAAAATGGAGGGCGTGCTGACGCGGGCAGGTCGCTCATGGTCGACGTGGTCCTCGCTCGGGACGTTGGCTTGTGCGTTCGCCTGTCACAGCCGCGCACCGGTCGCACCCCCGACGCCCCCGCCCCCCGCGCCCACCGCCGAGGTCGCGCCACCTCCGCCACCGCCACCGAAGTGTGAATCCGTCGAGGAGGGTTGTAAGGCCACCTCGGACACGCAGCTGGAGGTCGCCGACTGCGGGCTGATGCTGACGCCGCCCGAGGGGTGGGTCTACGCGCGCGAGTCCGGGATGCTGGTGACGATGGCTCCTGCCGGGACGGCCAAACTGGCCCTCGCGCCGGCGGCGAGCGACGCTCGGACGCCCGTCATCGAAACCGTCGAGAAGCTTTTGACGCGGCTCGAGATCGAGAAGCTCAACACCAAGTCCCTGCGCAGCCGGCTCGGCAAGGCCGACGACGAGGTCGACACCGGCAAGCTCACGATCCGGCTCTGGGAGGTCGACAAGCGCCGCCAGCGCGGGAAATCTCCTGAGCTGAAAGGCAAGGGCCAAGGGACGGTGCTCGTTGCGCTGGCGCCGGCGAGCGGCGGCAAAGTGGTCGTTGGCGCCGCGTTCGTCGTGAACCCGGATTCCGACTCGCTCGCGGGTGTGGTCATGAAGTCGATCCAGAGTCTGCGGGCTCCGCCGTGATCGACGACGAGCCGCTAGCACCCTTGGGCTATCGCCTGGGTGGGATCTGGACGACGACGGCGTTCGTCGGTCGCGGCCCGGTCGGCGAAGTCTACGAGTGCTCGCGACCCGAGGTTCCCGGGACGCTCGTTGCAAAGCTTCTTCCCGAAGAGCTCCTCGAATCGTCCGAAATCTGGTCGTCCTACCTCGCGGCGGTCTCGGCAGCCGGCGCGCTCCAAAGCGATGCCACGGTCCGACACGTCGCATTTGGAAGCGACCTACAGCTCGCCTGTCCGTTCGTCGTCACCGATCGGGTGACGTGGCCCTCGCTCGCCGCGTGCATCGCCAAGACCGGCCCCATCGCACCGAAGCCCTGGGGCAAGACGCTGCGCGCGCTCATTGGCCTCCTCGAGCGCGCCCACGCGGACGGCATCGCGCACGGCCGCCTCACGCCGACGAACCTCTTCATTTCACCCGACGCCCCCGACAAGATCAAAGTCACCGACTTCGGAGTCGGGACGGCGTGTGCCGCTCGCGCCGAAGAAACGCTCGGCGGCGGCGTCGCCGGCTGGACCGGACCCGAGAGCGAAGCCGAAGGTGCCGCGCCAACCCCGGCCGGCGACGTGTATTCGCTCGGGCTCCTCACCTTCTTCGCCTTGACCGGCAAGCCGCTGTACTGCGCGGTCGGCGCCAAAACGATCGACCAAGAGCGCATCCGCAACGAGATGAGCGTCCCGCTTCGGGCCGCCTCGGAAGCCGCAAAGAAGCTCGGCGCGGAGCTCGAGCCTGCGTTCGACAAATGGTTTGCGCGCACCGTCGTCCCGAGCCCGACTGCTCGGTACGCCTCGGTGAAACTGCTCGGCGAAGCGTTCGAGCACGTGCTGCGGCGAATGACCGCTGGCTCGGCGAAAACGAGCGACGTGAAGTCTTCCCCCAAAGCGTCCGCGGCTGCCCCGCGCCCAGCATCGAGTGGGACCAAGTCGCCGAGCGCCGTTGCCTCGATTCTGGCGCGCGCCAAGCCGGCGGCGCGCGACGAGCCGAAAGCAGCTTCGCCGAAGCCTCCCGAAGCGAGCTCCCCCGATTCCGCCGACGATGAGCCGACCATTCGGCTGTCGCTCGAGACCCTGCTTGCCAAAAACCAAAAGGCCGCAGAGCCCGCACGCATCGAATCCGTCGCGACCGCCACCGTACCTGCACCCATCGTGACCGTACCCACGACCGTCACGGCCGAGCCCGCGACGATCGCGGCCGAACCCGCCCGGCTAGCGCCCGAGCCGGTTGCGGTCATCGCCAAACCTCCACCCTTCGTCCCCCCACCCCCCATGGCGTTCATTGAGCCCGAGCTCCCAGCGGTCGCTGACGCCATCCCACCGGCGACAGCGATCCCTGCTCTCGAAGCGCCGCCCTTCGTCGAGACCGCAGTCGATGTTGCGAGCGCGGTGAGTGCGGGATCGGCGCCCACCAACGTCGGTACTGGCTCCGGCGACGCGCCGCACATGCTCGAAAAGGGCACCCCGCTGCTTGGCCGTCCCAAAGTACTGGGTGCGATCGCGCTCGGCCTGGTGCTTTTCGGAGTTCTCGTCGGCTTGGCGCTCGGTGCAGGCTATCGGAAGCCCGAGCCCGCCGCCGAAGCCATTCCGAAAGGCCCGGCCGGCGTGGAATCGCCTGCCTCTGTCACTACCCGAGCCTTGGTCACGACGTCGGTTGCTGCCGCGGCGATCGTTGCACCCGCGCCGACGCCGTCCGCTGCCGCGGCGATCGTTGCACCCGCTCCGGCGC
>DATMCL010000289.1:0-8887 GCA_035558375.1 Polyangiaceae bacterium | reverse complement strand
CCTGCGCCGCCACGGCGAGGTCGTCGCGCGCGCTCGTGAGGCGGTCGAGCGCGAGGCAGAGGGCGCCGTCGACAGCTCGACCCCTGCGTACACGCCGGCGGACGGCGTCGTCGTGCTCGATCCTGCGATGCGCGCGCTCTACGACCAGGCGTCGCGCGCGGCGGCCACCGCGATCAACGTGCTCATTTTGGGAGAAAACGGCGTCGGCAAGGAGATCCTCGCGCGCGCGATCCACAACCTCTCGCCGCGCGTCAAAGGTCCGTTCGTCGCGCTGAACTGCGCGGCGCTCACCGAATCGCTCGTGCACGCTGAGCTCTTCGGCCACGAGAAAGGCGCCTTCACGGGCGCGTTCCAAGCACGGGCCGGCCTGCTCGAGAGCGCGGGCGGCGGCACCCTGTTCCTCGACGAGATCGGCGAGCTGCCGCACGCCATGCAGAGCAAGCTTTTGCGCGCGCTCGAGGAGCGCAAGGTCCTGCGGGTCGGAGCGCGCACCGAACGCGAGATCGACGTGCGCTTCGTCGCCGCCACGAATCGGGACCCCGAGCAGGAGATCGAGCGCGGGACCTTCCGGCAGGACCTCTACTTCCGGCTGAACGGCATCAGCCTCACCATCCCGCCGCTGCGCGAGCGCAGGCTCGAGATCCCGCACCTCGCACGCATGTTTCTCGCGAGGGCCCGCGCCGAGCACGGGGCGCAAGCCCAGACGATCGCCGCGTCGACGCTCGCCCTGCTCGAGGCCTACCCCTGGCCCGGCAACGTCCGTGAGCTCAAGAACGTGATCGAGCGCGGTGCCGTCCTTTGCGTGGGCGAAGAGCTCCTGCCCCAGCATTTGCCGCCGAAACTCTTGGATGCGGCGTCGCGCAGCTCGACGAGCCCGCCACCACCGCCGCGCGACGGCACCCCACCGGCAACTCCGTCACAACGACCGACGCCCAGCGAACGCCAAGCCATTCTCGACGCGCTCGACCGCTGTGCGGGCAACCAGACGCGCGCGGCGGAGCTACTCGGCATATCCCGCCGCACCCTCGTGACACGACTCGACGACTTCGACATTCCGAGACCGAGGAAGCGCGGCGGCCCCTGAGGCACCCCGAACCCCGCCTGAATAACTTCCGACGCCACGTCGTCCTAGGCTAGGCTTCGTTCCGTGGGTGTGGCGTCATGAAAATCACGTCGTTGACCGTAGTCGTGCTCGTGGCCTCAGCGAGCGCTTGGGCTTGCGGCAAGAATTCTTCAGACGACGATGACTCCGGCGGGAGCTCGGGCACGCACTCGGGAGCAGGTGCGGGAACGGGAGGCTCCAGCGCCGGCAAGGGAGGCGGTGGCGGCACTGGCGGCACCGCCGGCAGTGCTCAGGCCGGAACGAGCGGCACGGGCGGCGGCTCCACGGGGCCCGCGATCACCTCCGCGCCCCCTTCCTGGATGCCCCCCGCGGATTGCGGCGGCATCGGCGACACCTGCCCGAATGGTCTCGCCGGCTGCAGCACGAAGTCCACGTGCCAGCTCGAGGGCTACGTCTGCATCCCGAGGCTCGCGACGGGTGCCACGACGCTGCCGGGCCGGACCGCCGAGACGCCCTACTGCGCCGCCTACACCTGCATGACGTTCGAGGAGGCTTCGTGCTTCTGCACGGGCGAGGCAGGCAAGGTGACGCCGAGCTGCTCGAGCCCGAGCGCGCTCGCCGGCCTGTGCGTGGGCAAGGACTCGAGCTGCGAGAGCAAGGCCTGCTGCGACGGCCTGACCTGCGTCGAGACCAACGGCGGCAAGCGCTGCGAAGAGCCGTGCAAGTCGGCTTCGGACTGCAGCACCGGCTGCTGCACGGATCTCTACGACACGGGCGTTTCGATCTGCGCGACGATGACCGCCTGCACGACCCCCTGCAAGAAGCGCGGGGAAGCATGCAACGGCGGCGACTTCGACACGCCGACCGACTGTTGTCGCGGCAGCTGCGTCCAGTCGGACAACCCGGATTTCGGCGGCTGCCGGCCGACCTGTTCGACGAGCGCGGATTGCGACACGGGCTGCTGTCAGCTTTTCAGCGACAGCACCAATGGGTTCTGCACGGACGCCAAGTATTGCACGTGCCCCGGTGACGGCGGAGCCTGCGGCCCGGGCCTCGCGTACTGCTGTGAGGGCATGTCGTGCGTCGGCAAGAGCGCCACGGAGTTCGAGTGCCGACCCGACTGCACGACCGACGCCGATTGCACCAACGGCAAGTGCTCGCCGCTTTCCGACGACAGCGGCAGCATCTGCTTGCCGTGCGCCAATCACGGTGCCGCTTGCGGCTCGGATCTCCAATGCTGCGGCACCGACCGCTGCGCGGACACCGGCGAAGGCTCCTTCTCGTGCCATACGTCGTGCACGACGGATGCCGACTGCGGCGGCGGTACGTGCGTCTCCCTCGGCGACAGCGGCGCGCGCGCGTGCCGAGCGCCCTGACCGGAACCTCACGCAAACGGGCTCGAAGGGCGTCTCCGGGAGTCATCACCGCGAGCCCGAACTACGCCGCCGCCCACGCGAATCACGCCATCGCTCTGCTCGAGCTCGGCGATCGCTCGCGCGCGCACCTCTACGCGAGGAAGAAAGCGAGCGCCAACGGCGAGAGGCAGGACCCGAGGAAAATCGCGAGCCACCAATGGGTGGTCGGGCCGAGCAAAGCGACCGCTACGTTGAGCGGACGATTGCAGACACCGGTCATGATGCAAAAGTCTTTGTCGTAAGGCGCCACGTGGTGAAGGTCGTGCTGCTGCTTGCGGAGGAGCACGCGTCCCTTCTGGAGCACGCGCACGACGCCGGGGACTTTCTCCGGAGGCAGGTGCGACCAGAGGTGAGCCATCTGCATCACGTGCAGCGCGATCACCATGCTCAGGAAAACGACGTACATGCCGGCCTTGCCGAACGGCAGCACCGCGAGGAACAGGAACGTGAGCGGCATGTGCATCACGTAGAGATGCTGGTAGAGCGGCATCTCGTAGATGTTGCTCGGGTTTTGGTGGTGACGCTGAAACCCCTGCGCGAGCCCGCGGATGGGGGCGAGATCCAGCGAGCGGGGGTTGTCGAGCACGACGTGCAGGAGCCCGCTGATGAGATCGGTCACGACCAGGCTGAACCCCACGAGGACGACCGCCTGGGTCAGCGAGGGCGGCGACTTCACGAGCGCCCAGGCAGACCAGGCCATGCCGGCGACCATCGTGAAGCTGAACACCTTGCTGTATCCGAGCGAAACCACGCATTGCCACCTAGCAATACTTGGCCGCGCCTCCTAGCGGATTGACACAAGTACTCACGGAGCCACGAAATCCTCGGCTGCTGGTGCACCGCGTCAATGATACGTCGCGGTCAGCGCAAGCTCCGGAGCCACGAACGAGAGACTCTCGGTAACGCCGCCCGAGCTCCGGCGCAGGCTCCCGAGAGCGAAGCGAGCGAGGATGCCGAGGCTCGCCTCGCCGGCGATGAACCACTCGTGACCGACCGCCGTGGCGAGCGAAGCGCCGTACCAAATGGGCTTGATGGCGTCGCCTTTGGTGTCGCTCTCGAATTCGACGACGAGCCCGAGCCCGGCCGAGGCATGGAACCCGCGCTCGGGACGCGGGTAAAAATCGACGAACGGCCCGATGCGAAGCTGCGTCAGCTTCACGCTGTCATCGTCGGAGCTGATGCGCCTGCCGTCCTCGACGAAGACGGGGTCGAGCTGAGCCGTCCACAAGCTGCCGCCCACGACGAGCCCGCGCGCCGGCGTTCCGCCCACCTCGAGCGACGAGGTCGGACCCAAGCCGTCGACTCCCGTCCGGCGCGGTGCCTGCACGGAGCCCGTGACGAGCGCGTGGAACACGGCGAGTCCGGGCGCGGACCGCAGCAACAAGCCGTCGTGTCGGTACGCGCCTTCGTCGCGCTGACACGGGACCGCTGCGGTCCGCTTTGCCTCGAGCGCCGACGGATCGGCAGTCGGTGCCGGCATCACGTGAGCAGAATGATCAGAATGACGCCCAAGATGATGATGGCGGCCGCCGTCGCGGTGATGACGATCGCGTCGCCACCGCGGAAGTTCTTCGCTTCGCGCGAGATGGCTTCGCGTACGGCATAACGTTCCTCGTCGCTCAACGTCGGCGTGGACGCGGTGCGCGGGATCGTGATCACGCGGACGTGCGACGGACGAGGTGCAGGCGCTGCTGGTGCTGCCAAGCCGCGCGGCGTCGTATCGGAGACGTTCGCAGCGCGGGCAGGAACCGCATGTGCCAACACCAAACTGGCCATTAAGGCGATGCTGGTTTTTCTCATGCCGGGGAGCGGTGCAATCCGCGTGCCGGCGATGGCGTCAGCGCGCGGACGCTTGCGCCGCGGGCGTGGGGCGAAAGGTGACGATCGTCACTCCTTTGCTTCGCATCCATTCCGTCGAGAAGCCGTCCAGACTGTCGACCTGGAAGCCTCGATCGGGATCGAGCAGAAGCATGCGCTCTTGCTTCGGCTCGTAGCCAATCACCACCTCGTAGTGCAAGACCGCTCGCTTCGAATCGAGCGCCTTGCCTAGCCCGACCAGCACGGGTCGCCCCTGCTCGAGCTCGTAACGAATGTCAGCGAGGCTGCCGAAAAAAACGTACGAACGCAGGCCCTCGTTCCGCGCGTAAGCAACGATGTCGCCGGCTTTGAGCCGCCGATTTTCCTGGCCGATGCGGGCCTCGATCGCGGCGGGCGTCGCGTCGCGGCCCCAGAATCGGAGCACCGAGGAAAGCGCGGCCGCTCCGCAATCGTCGCGCGTCTCCTGCCTCACGAGCGGAACGCCGCGCACCATCAGCCAGTTGCCCTGGCGCGCCAGCACCTCCGGCTCGGCGCTCTTCGCCGTACCGGCGTACGACACGCAACCGGCGCTCGGTACGGAGCAGGCCGCGAGCAAGAGCCAGCGACTGACTTTCCTTCGCGCACGCAAGGATAATGTACAGGACATGATTTTCCGGTGAGGCACACCTTCACGAAGCGTGCCGCACCGCGCGCGCGTGGCCGGATCGTACAATCGGCGCGTTTGCCCCGCGGCCGCCCTTGTACTCACGGCATGGCGAGCGAGGCAAAACGCCAACCCATGGCGATCCGCCGCGCCGCTGGCACCGGCCCTTGGCCGCGTAGCCCTTTGCTCAACGCAGCTGCTTGCGCACCTTCTTCATGAAGGTCTGCGTGCACTTTCCGTGGCTGCCCTCGTACTCGATGATCTCGCGGATGACACGCGTCTTCGCTTCCTCGGCGAGGCGCGACGCCTTCACTTCGTTCGCGAGCACCGTGCCGTCGAACGTCGAAGGCCACGTGGCCTTCGCGGGCGCGGCTGCCTTCTCGTTCGTCCGATGGTGCGAAGCCTTCGTTTTCGTGACGTCGCGAAACAGCGGCTCCTCGACGCGGCGCCCCGTGCCGTGACACGCCGGGCACGTCTTCTCGCCGCCTCCGAACGAGTTCTTGATACGCCCGTCACCGCCGCAGACCCGACAGGATTCGATTTCCACGATCGTCCGGTACGCTTAAATCAGCCCGGCCGCCATGCTTTCGGCGTCCCACGGCCGAGTCCGGTGCTCTCACCGGCAAGCTGAGCGATCTGGCGCCTCCCCTGATCGTCGCTTGGGAGACGTCAAAACTTCCGCTGCGGCACGTCCCCGACCGGATCGAGCCGAGCGACGTCCCGGGCCCCGGAGCGCTCGTCATTCGCAAGGGCAAAGGCGAGCTCACGCTCACGGCGTTCGGGCCGTTAGTCGTAGTCCGCGAGTCGAGCTTGAGGTAGCTTCGAGCTATCCTTCCTCACGAGCGTCGAAGAACCTGGGGTCCGTGGGCAACCTTCGCGGGCGCGCTGCTCTCGAGCGGGCACGTCTTGGCGCTTCCTCCGGCCACCACGCCACCGATCGAGCATTTCAAGCTCGCGAACGGCCTCGAGGTCGTCATCGAGGAGAATCACCGCGAGCCTCACGTGGCGGTGTTGGTCTCGTACGACATCGGCACGCGCGACGAGCCGGACGGCTACTCGTCCCTCGCTCACCTCGTGGAGCACCTCACCTTCCGTCGTTCGCGCCACCTCGAGGACTATCGCTCGTTCGAGCTACTCGAGCGCGCCGGGTGCGAGCGGATGAACGGAGAGACGTACGACGATCGCACGCTCTACTACGAGGTCGTCCCCTCGAAATCGCTACCGCTCGCCCTCTGGATCGAGAGCGAGCGCATGGGATTTACGCTGGAAACCTTCGACGAAAAGGCGCTCGAGCACGAGCGCGACGTGCTGCGCGCCGAGATTGGGACGCGTCACCACGGACACAGCCGGCTCATGGCGCACGTCGCGACCGCCCTCTACGGGGCGCACCACCCGTACGCCCGCGGCGGCGACCCCGGCCGCGACCTCGACGACCTCGCGTTGCGCGATACCCAGTACTTCTTCCAGCGCGGCTACCGTCCCGACAATGCTCACCTCGTCATCGTCGGGGACGTGACGCTCGCCGACGGCCACGCGCTCGCGGAGCGCTACTTCGGTGACCTCGCCAATCCAGCCACGCAGCGCCCCGTCCGTCAGCCTCTCACGCCGGCAAGCGCCCACGGGACGCGCATCGTCTACCGCTCGAACGAGTACGGAGCGCTCCTCGTTACCGACTACCGCGCGCCCGCGCGCGGAGCTCGCGAGTATTTGGCAGCCAGACTCCTCGCGTACGCGCTGCGTTTCATCCTGAAAACCAAGCTCGTCGACCAGCAGCGCGTCGCGCTCTCTTTCCACGTCGACTTGGACGACACCGCGATTGATTCGCACTTCGTTTTCCAGCTCCTCCCGCGCGCCGGCGTCGGTTTCGAGGAGCTCGAATCCGCCTTGCGAGTCACGCTCGCTCACGTCACCCAAGAGGAGCTGCGCGCGGCGTTGCGCGAGGCGCGCGCCGGGCTCATCGAGCACGAGTGGCTGGCAATGGAGCATCCGCTCTCGCGCGCGCGTGCCCACGTCGAAGCGCTGGCTCACGACGGTCACCCCTCCAATCCGGAGGAACGCATCCTTGCGCTCGGTAAGCTCACGGTCGCCGACCTCACGCCGCTGCTCAGAACCTTCGGCAACCCGCTCGTCATCGCAGAAAAGCTGCACGATCGCTACGTCGGACCGGCCGGCGCCGTCGAAGTATTCGAGCCATGAAGCGGCCGCTTTCGCTCCTCCTGTTCCTAGCCGCGTGCAGCAATCGGGTCGTGCTCCCGGAGCCGACGCGCCCCCTCACGCCGAGCCCCGCTGCCCCGTTCCGGGCCAACCCGCCCGCGGTCGAGGCCACGCGCGTCGTTCCCCCGGAGGTGCAGACGGCCGAGCTCGCGAACGGCATGCGCGTCATCGTCGTCGAGCGCCCGGCGCTGCCGCTGGTCACGCTCGTTTGGGCGAGCCACGCGGCGCATGACAGCGAGGCACCGCAAGAAGCCGGCCTAGCTGCGCTCACCGCGTACGCCCTGACTCAGGGGACGCGCCTGAGCGATGGACGCGAGCTCGCTTACTTGCACGTCAACGGCGAGGCCCCAAGGATCGGGGTCGACCGGGACGGGAGCTTCGTGAGCATTCACACGCCAGCGACGGACGTGTCCGTCGGCGTGGACACCATCGCGGCCATCGTGCGGCGACCGCTATTTACACCCGCTGGGGTCCAGGCTGCGCGCGGCGACCACCTCGAAGGGATGCACGCGCGCTCGCTCGACATCGACTATCAGCTGCGCGACGCGGCGCTGTTCGGGCTGTTCGGCGAGAAGCATCCTGCGGTCGCGCCTTTCGGCAGCCATGCCGACGTGCTGCGTTTCACGCCCGCCGCGGTGGCCGCGTTCCACGCCGCGCGCTACACGCCGGAAAGCAGCGCGCTCGTCGCCGTCGGAGCGCTGACGCTCGCGCAGGCCGTCACGCTCGCCAACGCCCATTTCGGCGACTGGCCAAGGAGCGCCGCACAGCCCGCGCCTGCGGTTCCGCCGCCGCGCCCCCTCGAACCATCGAAGCCAATCCAGGGACTGATGGGTGGCGGTAGCCGCGCTCACTTCGCGGTGGCACTGCCCTGCCCGAGCTCGGGAGACCCTCGCGAAACCGATCTCGACCTGTTGGCGATGGTCTTCGCCAACCTGCCCCTGTCACGCACGACGCGGCTGCTCCGGCACGAGGAGGGCATCAGCTATTCGATCTCCGCGCGCTGCGAGACGAGCCGCAACCTCGGCACCTTCTGGGTCGAATTCGCCGTCGAGCCCGAGCGCGACGGCGACGCGCTCGCTACCGTGTTGCACGAGATCAAACGCCTGCGCGAAGAAGACGTGCCAAAAGCCGAGCTCGAGCTCGCAAAGATCCAGCTCCTCGGCATGTACGGCGGGCACCTATCCACCAACGCGGGCATCGCCGGCGTGCTCGCAACGTCGTTCCTGCACGGCGAGCCGTCCGACGCGCTCACGCGCCAAATCCAGCGGATCCAAGCCGCAACGAGCGCAGAGCTCCGCGCGAGCGCGAAGCAGTACTGGAACAAGCACGTCGGCATCGCCGTCTATGGTCCTCGCGACCTCATCGAGGTCGGCCTAGCGCGCTTCGGAAACGCGGAGTGGTCGAGCTTTCACGACTAGAGCCGGACTCGATGTTTCGGAGTGGTCAAGCCCGGCGCGGCTCGGCTACTCTGCGGTCGTGGTCACTAGGGTGTGGAAGGTGCTCCCGTTGGCGCTCGCGACGACGGGATGCTCGTTCTTCATGAATACGGCTCCCTCCGATCCCAGCGAGCGGACCGTGACGGCGGCAATGGAGTGCACGAATAGCTCCTATTTGCCCATCGGCGACAGTTTCGCTGCGGCGGTGAGCGGGATCAATATCGCGATCGCGTCCGCCGCGAACGAGGGTGACGAGCTCCTTTACTACGGTGGCACCATCAACAAGAAAGCCGGTGTC
>DATMCL010000288.1:0-8625 GCA_035558375.1 Polyangiaceae bacterium | reverse complement strand
AGGCAAGGCTTCGTGCACGATGCAAAAACTTACCACGCGCTCCGTCGTCGACATTTCGCGCAGATGAAAACGCGGCAACGCGAGCGACACACGGCGCGTTTCCGTATCCCACCCTGAGACAAGAACCGCCCGCGCGCAGCTTAGTAACTCGGAAGGCGCTCACGAGGCAGTCGTCCGGGCAGAATCTTCAAAATTACTATGCGCCGCTTCGCAGATTTCGCGCTCGTGACGAACAGGCTCAGGCGACGCCGCGCCCGTGCTGCTGCGCCGTGCCGGGAGCCCCTTCCACCGGCCGGGTGCCGAGAATCTCGCCCCTTTCTAGAATCATTGTGTTTCGAACGGTTAGCTGGGGTCGATGACACGAGCACGAGCGCACGAGCGCCTCCGCCCGCCGACGTGAACGGTGCGCTCGTGCTGTCGACCGCGCTTACGCGGGACCCGCGTTTTTTGCGGCTACCGCGGCTGCGGAACGATACGGATGTACGGTTTCGGCGACTTCCAGCCGTCCGGATAGATCTTCTTCGCTTCGTCGTTCGAGACGGAACCGGCGATGATGACGTCGTCCCCCGGCTTCCAGTTCACCGGCGTCGCGACGCGGTTCTTGGCCGTCAGCTGAATCGAGTCGATGACGCGCAGGATCTCGTCGAAGTTGCGGCCGGTCGTCATCGGGTACGCGATCATGAGCTTGATGCGCTTGTCGGGGCCGATGACGTAGACGGTGCGCACCGTCTGGTTGTCGGCCGCAGTGCGCCCCGCCGCTTCGCCCTCGAGCGAGGCGGGGAGCATGTCGTACAGCTTGGCGACGGCGAGCGTCGGATCCCCGATCATCGGGAAGTTCACGGCCGTGCCCTGCGTCTCCTCGATGTCCTTGGCCCAGCCGGCGTGCGAATCGACCGGATCCACCGACAGGCCGATGATCTTGACGTTGCGCTTGTCGAACTCCGGCTTGAGCTTCGCCATGTAGCCGAGCTCCGTCGTGCACACCGGCGTGAAATCCTTCGGGTGCGAGAACAAGACGCCCCAGCCCGACCCGAGCCAGTTGTGAAACGAGATCTTGCCTTCGGTCGTGTCAGCCGTGAAATCGGGCGCGATGTCGGAGATGCGAAGTGACATGGAGCGTTCCTTCCTTGGACCCTAACCTCGGATGGACCCGTACCTCGGATCGGGCGCGCCTGCACGGGGCACGGAGAGCCCGGCTTCTATTGCGCGAACATCGGCGAGCGTGACTGGCCGTTGACCTCGAACGTGATGTTCTTGATGTTGACGCCGCCCTGCCCGTTGTCGTCGATCTCGCTGCCAACCTCGAAGCGGGTGACCCACATCTCCGCCGAAACACCGGCCTGCTGGACCAACCAGTCGAGGATCGGCTTCACGTCGAGCTTGCCCGAGAAGTTGTTGGTCGGGCCGCCGTTCATACGAAATTGGCGGTAGCGCCACTTGACGCTCGGATCGCTGCCCCAACTGTCGGACGTGTGGCAGAGATTGTAGCTCTTGTCCCCCGCGTTCACGCTGCCGCTCGCGTCGCACTTCCAATCGTTCATGTCGTTGTTCCAGCCCCAGAACGTCATGACTTCCATGAAGACGCCCGGATTTGACTCCGTGACCGGATTCTTCTGGCTGATCCACATCTCGAAATCGGTGTTCCAGACCGACGCCGAGATGGTGCTATTCAGGTTGTCGAGCGTGACGCTCGCGCTCGTGATGTCCTTGATCTGCTTCGGCAAGATCATGGTCGACGAGTAAGACGGGGAGGTCGCGAGGTTCGACCCGGCCCCGAAGGGATGGATGCCGAACTCGATCTCCGGGTAGTCCGGCGTCTCGTGGGTGGGGTTGCACGTGCCGCGATTGATGGTCCAGCCGAGCGTCTTGTCCTGCTTGGCGGAGATCGTGAGGGTCGTGTTGCAGCCGTTCTTGTCCGAGCCCCACTTGTTTGCGATCAGCCGCATGTCGCCGAGGTTCAAGAACTCGCGCGAGCCCATCTTCGTGTCGCCCGGCTTGGCGAGCGGCACGCCCATCGAGTCGGTGATGGGACCAGTTCCAGCCATCCCCGCCATCCCGCCGGTGGAGATCGACCCACCCGACCCGCCGCCCATGCCGCCCGACGAAATCGAGCCGCCCGTGGCTCCCATACCGCCGGCCGAAATCGAGCCGCCGGTGCTGCCGGCCGAGCCACCATTCATGACCGAACCGCCCGTGCCGCCACCCGTGCCGCCGCCGGTGCCGCCGTTCATGGCAGCGCCGCCCGTGCCGCCACCCGTGCCGCCGTTCATCACCGAGCCGCCGGTGCCGCCAGCCGTACCGCCGCCGGTCCCACCCTTCGCCATCATGCCGCCCGACGCCGGCGTCCCCGCGCTGCCGCCGCTCGCGCTCGAGCCACCCTTGCCGTTGTTGCCGCTCTTGCCTTTGTCGTCGTCGTCGTCACCCGAAGGTGCCTCCGAGCAATGAAGGAGCATGGCGCACGTAGCGAAGTAACCACCGAAGCGAATCAGTCTCGACCAGGGCATTCCGTTTCCTCTGAAGGCAGGTGGCTCGGAGGGACGAGCCAAGGACGACGAGCCTCATACTCTAACATCGGCTCGGCGAGCGCGGGAGCGCGGGAGCGATCCTTCGCACATTCGCGGCGATCGCGCCGCAGAGTACCGCCGAAGCCCAAAACTTCCGCCGAGACTGCGTACGAAGTGCAGGCCGCCGAAACGGTTCAGTCAGCGTGCGTCTCGGCGTGCGTCTCGGCGTGGGCGCCCGGTCGCGCGGACTTCGCCTCTTTCGCTGCCTGCATCTCCGCTTGCTGGCGGAGAAGCGCGGCAAGCGTCGACTCACCCGTGTCGCGGGGCTCGCGCGCGGTCGGGGCTTCGCGCGTGCTCGGCGCTTCGCCCGTGCTCGGACCCTCACGCCTGCCCGACCCTTCGGGCTCGCCCGCTGCTTCGGGGTTGCCCGGCACGTTGCGAGCCTCGCGCGCGGGCTCTGGCGCTGCGGGCTCCGCGTTGCTCGGCACCGGGGTCCCGAGCGCGAGCTCGAACGCGCGGAGGCGCTTGGTGTCCGTGTTCCCGTTCACGTTGACGATGCTGATGCGCCCGAAGCCGCGGCCGAGGTCGTTGCGGAAGTCGTAGACCGCGCCCACGACCAGCACGCGCTGCTCGCGCAGGAGCTTGCCGTAGTGACCGACGGCAAAGTCGACCTGCTGGTTGACGTTCGCGACGACGGCGTCAGCCCAAGCCCTACGCTCGTTGGCCTTCGGGTTCGGAGGCGGAAGCTTCATCCCGGAGAGCTCGGACTTGATCGGCGGCTCGAGCTCGTCGAGCTTGCCCATGGCCGCCTTCACTGCGCCACAACCGGTGTGACCGAGCACGATCAACACGGGCGTGTGCAGGTGCTCGAGCCCGTACTCGACCGAGCCGTGCGCCGTCGTGAGCTGATTGCCGATGTTGCGGATCGTGAAGACGTCGTTCTCGGGCGTTGCGTCCCACGCGCTCGCTTGAACGCGCGAGTCGGCGCACGCGACGACGGTGGCGCGCGGAGCCTGTTTTTCGGCCAAAGGCGCGAAATGCTGCTTGCCGAGCTGGGCGTTCGCCGCGTTGTCCGTGAGGAGCTCGCCGAGGTAGGCGCGCGCCTTGGCGAGCGGCTCGTCCTTCTCGACCTCCCACGCGAACGGGATGCCGTAGCGGGTGCCGGGCTCGCTGAGCTCGGGCGCCGCGCGCGCTACCGGGACAGCGGACTTGGCGGGGGCAGGCGCGGCACTCTGGGCCGGGTGCGGCTTGCCTTCATCCGCGCGAGCGTCGCCCACGAGCTTGTCGCAACCACTGACGAGCAGTGCGAGCGGAATCAGAGCGAGCAGACGACGCATGCTGGCAAACCGGTGAACGGTTGGGCACGCGATTCCTTTAGCGAGCGCGCTCGCACCTACATGGTGCGATGCGACGGCTCAGCGCGATGCGCGACGGCGACGCAAACCCAAAAGGGCAAGGCCCGCGAGGCCGAGCGCCGCGAACGACGTGCCGTGCGCGCTCTCCGCGACGCGACAGCCGCAGCCGGACGAATCCTCCTTCGAGCTCGCGCCCGACGCGCCGCCGGAGCCCGTGCTGGTCGCGCCGCCCGTAGTCGGGGGAGCACCGGCACTGGGGTTACCCGTTGCGCCGCCCTTCGGTGCTGCCCCGCCCGTTGCCGAGGCACCACCGGTCCCAGCGCCGGTCATTGCCGCGCCGCTGCCACCCGTCGGTGCCGCGCCGCCCGTAGTCGGAACGCCGCCGGCGGAGATCGCACCACCCACTGACGTCATGCCGCCGGCGCTGGCGCCGCCCGAGCCTGCTCCACCCGAGCTTGCTCCACCCGAGCTCGCTCCACCCGCACTCGCTCCGCCTGCGTCCATGCCGCCCATGCCCGCCATGCCACCCGGACACGCAGCGGCTGCTCCGACCGTAGGCGCCATGCACGCGCCCGGCATGGCGGCCGTGACGGCGCCATTCGCGTACGCGCCGACGTCGGGCGTTCCCGAGCGCATCTTCGGATTGAAGCACTTGGCGACGCCCCCGATGCTCTTCACGTAGTCGATGTTGACGGAGAAGTTCCACCAGCTCGCCTTGGCGATCATTCCGACGAGCGTGGGAGCGCCGGCGGAGAGGCACTTCGGATCGAATCCGATGTCGTTCGTCGGAGCGCCGTTGCCGCTCGCGCCCTTCCCGACGAGATCCGTGGCGCCCGAAGCGAGCGTGAAGTCGGGCTCCGCCTTCGTGAAGTAGGAGACGCTACCCGTCTTGACGACGTTGTTGTTGAAGCCGCTGCTCGGCTGCGTGTTGAGCGCCTGTGCGCCCGGCCCCGTGCCGGTCGCCACGAGCACGTTGTTGTTGAACGTGATGTTCGTCAACGTCGAGTTGTCGCTGTCCGCCGTGAAGTAGATCTCGCCGGGGTTGTTCGGCCCCGTGTCCTGCGAGTCCTGCGAGTCGTGGTAACAGGTGTTGTTGATGAACTTGGTGCCGTTGCTCCGCGTGAGCCGTAGGCACGAGCCGCCATTCCGGAAGGCAACGTTGTTGATCAACGAGTTGCCGTGCGCGCTCTCGTCCACGATGAAGCCGCTGCCGTCGGTGTGCTGCTCGGCGTCCATGTTCTCGAAGGAGACGTTCGCCTCGACGACGCTCTGAATCGCGGCGTAGAGCGTGATGCCGCTCGACCAGGAATGCAGGGTGCTGCTCCCGTTGTGCGCGGCGATGCTGTGCTTCAGCGTGAAGTTCGAAGCGCTGTAGAAGGTGAATCCGGTGCGGCCGTTGCCGTCGGCGATGCAGTTCTGGATGTCCCAGTGGCCGTTCGAGTCTTGGGTATGGTTGCCGGTCCATTTGTTGCCGAACCCGGTGCTCCAGCCGCGCGACACGATGCCGTCGAACTTGAGATAGGTGCCCGCCTCGGAGTACACGCCGCTCGCCTGAGCGTCGTCACCGTCGTAGTCCGGTGCCACGCCCGGCCCCTCGATGATTGGCGTCGCGCACTGGTCGGCGACGAAGCTGATGGGGGCAGCCTCCGTGCCGGCGTTGGGGACGAAGAGGCCCTTCTTGTAGACACCGTCCATCAAGACGACGGTGTCGCCGGCCATGGCCAGGGCCGCACCGCTCCCCAGATCGCACGCCGTCTCGCGCGTGGTGCACATGCTCGTGCAGGTGCCGGTGGGGGAGACGTAGTACGTCGTCGCGCCGGCCGGCGCTGCGAGCGCGAGCGAAGCCAGGAGCGGCGAACCAAGGGCAAGGGCTTTTCTCATTAGCGGAAATATTACTTTGACCCGACCTGGCGCGCGGTCCCAGTTTTTTTGCTGTTCGCGGCGACCGCGGAAAATTCCGCGCGGGCTCGCTGGGGGCCGCCGCCGGCAGTCGCCTAGGATGTAGGAGCCACACCCTCGTCGAAGCTGTCCCATGGAAGTGCAAACCCGCCGTGTCCTCGTCGTCGCCGCTCACTCGGGAGTGCGCTCCGCCGCGGCACGCGCGCTTGCCAAGGGTGGCTTCGTCGCCCAGCCCTGCGGCAGCGTCCGGGACGCACAGCTCGCGTTCGCGCTCGATGCCGTCGCGATCGTCGTGCACCTCGGCTTGAAGGACGCGGATCCGGTCGCGTTCGTGCGCGCCGTCTCGAAGCGCAAGCCGAACCTCCCCGTGCTCGCGCTCTGCCCGCGCGGCGACGACGAGCGCGTCGTCGCGACCGTGCGCGGCGGCGCCCGCGGTTGCCTCTACGTCGACGACATCGACGCGCGCCTCACACCGTCGCTCGACGAGATCCTGGGCGGCGGAAGGCCCATGTCCCGCGGCATGGCGGGTCTCTTTCTCGAAACCGTGCGCCGCACGCGCGTTTCGTCGCAGCAGCAAAAAGCGGTGCGCCCCCTCACCCCGCGCGAGCGCGCCGTCCTCGCCGAGCTCGGCCGCGGCGCGACCTACGAACACGTAGCCGAGAACCTCGGCGTCTCCCTGAACACCGTGCGCACCTTCGTCCGCTCCATCTACGACAAGCTCGGCGTCGATTCGCGCGTCGACGCCGTCCTCTACGGCATGCGTCTCGGTTTGCTCAAGGGCACGCCGTTTCCGGCACCGAAGTCGCGCTAGGGCTGTGCGTGGAGTGGATGCCCCCCGCTAGGGCACGACGGCATGCGGCCCGCGTGCTCGGCCTTCGGCCTGCGCGCGGCGGGTGCCCGCCAAGCGCCGGCGAAGCCGGCGCGGAGGCACGACGTCGTTGGGAGGTGACGTGGGGCGCATCCGATGACGTGCGGCGCACCCGGTGCAAACGGTAACTTGGCGGCAACCTCGAACGGCGTGAAAGCGAGGTCGTGGCGGGCCACGCCGCGCGAGCGCGGTGACGGCTGGTAAACTGGTCGAGCGGCGCGGTGCTCGACATCCGGGCTACGTGCTCGTGGTTAGCGGGCGATTTAGCCCCTCGTTGACAACCGCCCGGATGTCCGAGCGGGGGGCTCAGCGTAACTGAGGAGCGAGCTCGCGAAGCGCTTGCCGGATAACCTGCTCGAGGGAAGAGACGGAATACGGAATGCGTGCGAGAGCGCGCTTTGCTTCACTTTCCCGGAAGCCCATGCCGACGACGGCTTGAAACGCTTTCGCTCGCACGTCGGCGACGGCGGGAGCGACCGCGCCGCCATAGCGAGTGCCGTCGGCGTGGGTGAAAGAGAGCCCGGAAGAAGGAGTGCCCGTGATGATGAGCGAGCCGCTGTGGGCGGCGCGGTGGTGCGCAGCGCAGAGCGTGACGAGATTGTCGATGAAGTGTTTCCCGCCTTCACAACGGCGCTCGAGGTGGTGCGGCTCCGTAAAGACCGCGTGCCGACAACCAGGAACGCGACATTTCCCGCCGTCTCGGCGAAGGACCGTGCGGCGCATTGCCGGTGGGATGGTCTGCGTGGCGCGGACCGGGTTCTCGTCCACGTGGGCGCGACCGTCGGCGTTGTCGTCGACGTCCACGTGGGCGCGACCGTCGGCGTCGTTCTGAACGCCCGGAGGGGCGTCGACGTGCCCGACGTGCTGCGCGTCGCACTCGGCCATCTCGAGGATTTCGGGGCCGACTTCGATGAGCTCACCACGCCCTTGCTGCGTCGCCCGGCGGCAGCTTTCGCAAACCGTGAGCGCGATTTGGTAGCTCGAGCGCCCGGAGTCCCTATTGCCGTCGAGGGCTTGCCGGCAGAGCAGCAGGAAGGCTGCGTCTTCGTCGAGAGGCTCCCCCGCGTCACGACGGACTTTCGCCATCGCTTCGCGGAAGGTTGCAAAGACCTCGCCGGACAGCTCGAGCCGAAGCACGTGGCGCCTGAGCCGCGAGTCCGGAGCGTCGTCAGGGAGACCGCCCGGACGATGCCCGCTGACGAGCTGCTCGACTTCACGCACAGTCCGGCCGCGGGCGGCTTCGAGCCACTCCTTTTCGGTGGACGGGATCGCGACGCGCGTGAGCTCCCGTGCGACCGAGAAGTTGATCGCGCCCGTTTGGAGCTCGCCCGCGATTTCAGGTAGCTCCTCGAGGGCTTCGGCGACGCGGAGCTTGTCCTGCGTGAGTTTCGGGCCGTAGCCGAAAAGTCGCTCGGTGTATTCAAGGAACGAACCGAACCCGAGGCGAACGTGCGCTCCTGAGCGGCGCGCCCAAAGCAGTGCGCGTCCTTCCTCGAAATCGAGTCCCGCCCGCTCGGCGGCGAGACAAACAAGCGCTTCGTGTGCCTGACGCCACGAGGCGTCGTCACCCTTCAAGACGATTGCTGCTGACATGGCCGAACCTCCCTGACCTCGCGCGCATGGGCGGCGGGTCTCCTAAATCACCTCTCTAACACGCAGATTTTCGGCCTCGCCCCCGCGCGACCGACGTCCTTCTGCGCACCAAGACGCGCGCAAAGTCACCCGAGCGCCAAAAGCGAACGACGCCTCAGCCTGACACAGCGGAACGGCGTTTACGGCTCGAGCGCCGTCGCTCGACATTCGACCCCCGCGAACTTCGTCAAGCACATTCCGCAGAAAATACTCACGGAACGCGCAGCCTCGCCAGCAGCACCAAGTCACTACCGCTCCAGGCGTCGGGGCGATTGTTTACACCGGGCCGCGTTGTCGTCTCCCACGAGCCCATAGCCCCGAGGCCGAGCACGACGCCGCCCAACAAGCTCGTCCCCCGTCATAGCGT
>DATMCL010000287.1:0-5419 GCA_035558375.1 Polyangiaceae bacterium | reverse complement strand
GGGAGCGCGCACGTCGGGCTTGTTGATGTCGTTCGTCGTGAGGCCGGCCATCGACGCGGGTACGACCGGTAAGATTTTCTCGAGGTACGAGCCGAGCTTCACGACGATGCCGTGACGATCGAGGATTTGCGCGTTGATGGTGACGACGCCGGCCGCCGAGAACTCACCGCTGCTCGCCGCGTCGAGCGAGAGCGTGCCGCCCATCGAGAGCCCGACCATGACGACGCGGTCGGTGCGCTCGCGGAGTGCGCGCGCACGCACGACGACGTGGCGGCGCCAATCGTCGTAGCGCGTCGGCAGCATGTCGCGCAGGTTCGCGCCGTGGCCGGGCAAGAGCGGGAGCTCCACCGTGAAGCCGCGCTCGGCGAGGAGCTCGCCGAGCGGTCTGAGCGAGAAGGGGCTCCCCGTGAAGCCATGCACGAGCAGGAGGCCGGTCCGCGCTCGGGCGCCGGATCCCGGCGCGGACCACGGCTCTTTACCCGGGCGGGCGGGGGCGGACGGATAGGACGCCGAGCTCGTCATGCGCGAAAATAAGCGTCAAAAGAGCTTACCTTGCTCCGACGCGGAGCGCACCTGCTTCCCGAGGTGCTCGAACGCCTTCTTCGTCGCGACGCGGCCGCGCGGCGTGCGGCCGAGGAAGCCTTGCTGCAAGAGGTATGGCTCGTACACGTCCTCGACCGTGTCGCGCGGCTCGGCGAGCGCGGCCGCGACGGTCTCCACCCCGACGGGACCGCCGTCGTAGTGATCGATGACGACGCTGAGGAGGCGCCGGTCCATCTCGTCGAGCCCGGCGGAATCGACGCCGACACGGTCGCAGCAGAGCTCGACGATGGCGCGCGTGATCCGCCCCTCCCCTTCGACTTCCGCGAAATCGCGCGTGCGGCGCAGCAAACGATTGGCGACGCGCGGCGTGCCCCGCGAGCGCAGAGCGAGCACCTTGGCACCCTCCGCATCGCAGGGGATCCCGAGCAGCCGAGCGCTGCGGATGATGATGCGCTCGAGGTCCGCGGGCGGGTAGAAATCGAGGCGCAGCGTGACGCCGAAGCGCTCTTGCAAGGGTTTGGTGAGCAAGCCCGTGCGCGTGGTGGCGCCCACGAGCGTGAACGGCTTCACGTCGAGCGTGAGGCTCTCGGCGTAGGCGCCCTCGCCCATCATCACGTCGATGCGAAAGTCCTCCACCGCAGGGTAGAGCGCCTCTTCCACGGGGGCGGATAGACGGTGGATCTCGTCGATGAAGAGCACATCGGCGCGCTCGAGCCGCGTCAGCATGCCGGTGAGGACGCCCTTGTGCTCCACGGCGGGGCCGCTCGTGATGCTGATGTGCGTGCCCATTTCCTTCGCGAGAATGTGGGCGAGCGTCGTTTTGCCGAGGCCGGGCGGGCCGCACAGAAGGACGTGATCGAGCGGCTCGCCGCGGCGGCGCGCCGCCTCGACGAAGACGCGCAGGTTCTGCTTGTGCTGCTCCTGCCCCACGAACTCCTCGAGGGTCTCGGGGCGAAAGACGCGATCGAAGCGCTCTTCGTCGAGGCCGCCGCCCGCGCGGAGGACGTCCGTTTCGTTCGACTCCGACTCCGATTCCGGCTCCGGCTTGGGCTTCGGCACGGCGCGCAAGTTGGGCTTCGGCGTCTTCGGCTTCGACATCAGCGCGTGCTCCGAAGGCTGGTGCTCATGGCCTCTCGGGGCTCTATCACGGTTCGACCGGCAAAAGGAGCGAGAAGGCCCCGATGCCGGCGCGACGGGCCGCCATCACCATACCGCCGTGCAGCTCGACGATCGAGCGCCCGAGGCGCAGCGCGAGCGCGAGGCCACGGTGCTCGGCGGCGCCCGGCGTGTCCGGCGGATCGAGCAGCGCGGCGAGCTCGGCCTCGTCGAAGCGCTCGCTCGGGATCTCGATATCGAGCCGCACCCAGGCCGTGGCTTCGGGCGCCGCCACGACGCGCAGCGACGGCGTCGTCGCTTCGCGCATCGCATAGGCCAGGAACGTCGCGAGCGCGCGCGGCAGTCGCTCGCGATCGACGCGCACCTTGCGCACGCCGGGCATGAGCTCGACCACGACCTGCACCTCGCGATCGTCCAAGAGGTCGCGGCCCTTTTGCACGGCTTGCTCGAGGACGACGCCCATGTCGGCGCCGTCGAGCACGAGCGTGAGCTGCCCGGCCTCGACGCGCGCGGCGTCCAGAATCGTCTCGATCAGCGCGAGCAGCTCGCGACCGCGGCGCTCGATGAGCTCGAGGCTCTCGCCTTGCCCCTGCGAGACCGGCTGGGCGCGGCGCACGAGCTCGGTGAACCCGAGGATGGCGTTGAGCGGGCTCTTCAAATCGTGGCTGACGCTCGCGAAGAAGAGGCCGCGCGTCCTCGCAGCGGCGTTGCGAGCGTCGATGCTGCGCTCCTGAGCGCGCGCGAACACGCGAAAGCGCCCGGCGAGGCGCGCGACGGCCGCGCCGAGCTCGGCGACGACGCGGAAGTGCGCGGTGCCGAGCACGCGAAGCCCGCCGCCGACCGTTTCCGTACCGAGCTCGCGCACGTCGCGCGTAGCGCTGCGAAGATCCGTCCCGAGCGCGCGACCGATCACGATGCCGAGCACCACCGCGATGGCGCTCGCGCAGAAGGCGACGACGAGCTCCCAGCCGTTCACCATCGCGACCGTCGAGCCGGCGAAGTCGACGATCGCGCTGCCCTGGTCGAGCGGCACGGTGACGCTGATCGTGCCGGCCCGGCCGCGCTCGACCTTGTACTCCTCGGCTTCCTTCAGGGGAGAAGCGAAAAAGCCGAGCGCACGCGCCTGCAGCACGGCGTCGGGAATGCCGGCCCACGGCACGACGCCGGGTCCCGGCTCGAGCGCCGCGCGGGTGAGCATGCGCGCCGTCTCCTCGCGCCCGCGCTCGTCGGCGCGGCGTAGATGGCCGGCGACGATCAGCATCGAGCCGAGCGCGAGGCACACGACGGGCAGCGTGACCGCTACGACCATGCGGCGCGAAACGCGACCGCGGATATGGCCGAGCCGCTCGGCGTCCTCCACCACCTCGCGCATCACCTCCACCGGCGCGAGCATGAGCGCGCGCGCGAACGTCGTGCGGAGCAGCACGAACAGCGGCAAAGACGCGGCGCTCACGATCGCAAGGCCGAGCAGGCAGAGCGTGACGGAGGTGCTCGGATCGAGCGTGCGCGGCGCGAACGGGATCGTGGCCACGGCCGCGCCCACGGCCGACGGCGCGAGCCAGCCCACGATGGCGCGGCGCGGCTCGTCGCCGAGCTCGTAGAGCTGGTGAACCTCGACGACGCGCGAGCCGACGGCGAGGGCGCGCAGGAGGAAGCGGTAGCGGTAGAGCCGCGCGCCGGTGAGCGCCGCCGCCGCCACGCCGCCCGCGAGCACGCCCGCGCCGAGCGCCGACGCACCCTCGAACCCGACGGTCCCGCTCAAGAGCAGGAGCCGCGGCGTGAGCAGCGCGACGAGCAGCGCGCCCAGCAAGGAAAAGAGCCCTTGCCACGCGATCACCCGCCGCACGAGATGCGAGGCAACCGGGTTCATGCGGGCACCGGCTCCGGCGGCGGCCGCGACGCCCGTGGCCGGGAGCGATCGCGTCCACGCGCGTCCTTCGGCGGCTCCGTCGGCAGGATGATGCGGAAGATCGAGCCGCGTCCGAGCCGGCTCGTGAGCTCGATGCGTCCGCCGTGCATCTCGACCAGACGGCGGGTGATCGCGAGACCGAGGCCCGTCCCGGTGCGTCGGCGGCGCGCCTCGCTCGACTGCCAATACTCCTGGAAGATGGCCTCGTGCTCTTCCTCGGCGATGCCGGGGCCCGTGTCCTGCACGCGCACGCTCACCTCGTCGTCCACGGCGTACACGTTGACGGCGACCTTGCCGACCTCGGTGTACTTGACGGCGTTGCCGATCACGTTGCCGACGATCTGGCGCACGCGGTGCTCGTCGACATAGGCCACCGCCGGGAGTCCGGCGAGCACGAGCTCGAGCCCCTTGGTCTCGGCGGTGATGCGGAGCTCGCGCACGACTTCCTTGGCGACCTCGTAGAGATCCACCTTGACGACGTTGAGGCGTAGCTCGCCGGATTCGAGCGCGGACAGGTCGAGCACGTCGTCGATCAGCGCGCGCAAGTGCCCGCCGCTGTTGCGCACGATGCCCAGCGCCTCCTTGGCGTCGGGAACGAGGGCGCCGTCCACCTCCGACAAGAGGACGTCGGTGAAGCCCAGGATCGCGTTCAGCGGCGTGCGGAGCTCGTGGCTCAATGCCGCCAAGAATGCGCTGCGATCGCGATCGTAGGCGAGCGCGCCGGACAGATCTTGCCGGTAGACGCGCTCGGCGGCCGCGAAGCGATCGATGAGCACGTTGAACGCGCTCGTGAGCAGCCCCACCTGATCGACCGAGCCCACGGGGATCGCCTCGCCCGCCGGCTGATGCTTGGCGCGGGCCATCGCGACGATGCGCTGGCGGACGAAGCGCACGTCGGCGTGCACGTCGCGGGCGAGGGCGAACGCCACGAGCGCCGCGCCGCCGACGAGCAAGAGCGTGAGCGCCACCATCGACCGAATCAGCGAGCCTGTCGCGAACGGCGCATCAGGAACGCCGACGTAGGCGACGAGCCACAGCCGCTGCCAGGGGCGCGGCAGCCGCTCGGCGTGAAAGCGCGCGCGCCCGAGCGCCGTCTTCGTCGCGCCCGAGCCGCGCTCGATCGTGCGCACCATGTCCTCGCCGTCGCCGACGCCGCGCGTGAGATCGATACGGATCTCGCCTTCCTCCGTCGCGAGCAGGAGCTCCGCGCCCGAGCGCAGGGCCGCCCGCTCGAGCACGGCCGTGCGGTCCTCCGGGCGGACGGAGCCGAGCCGCGCCGCCAGCACCTTCACGAGCAGCTCGCTGTCGCGCATGGCGCCCGACTCGGCCTGGCGCCTGAGCTGCCGGAGCCCAAGCTCACCGATCGCGCCGGCCGAAAACAGCCCGACCACCACGACCAGAGCCGGCGCCAGCACGAAAAACGGCGGCCAACGGCGGCGGGAGCGCATGGGCGAGTCGGCCCTACCGTCTACTCGTCGGTCGAGAGCCGCGCGAAGAGCGCGTGGTCGAGCCAGCGCGAGCCCACCCATTCCGCCTGTCGGGCGATCCCCTCGAACCGGAAATTGAGGCGCGCGATCACGCGCAGGCTCGGGGCGTTGTCGGTCGCCGCGGCGCAGCGCACGCGGTGCACGCCCATGCGCTGAAAGGCGAAGTCGACGCAGGCCTGCGCCGCCTCCGTCATGAGCCCGCGCCCGGTGCACTCGCGCCGGAGCCAGTAGCCGAGCTCGCACGCGCGATGCAGGTGGACGCACGAATCGAGCCCCACGACACCGCAGAGCTCGTTCGTGACGCGATCGCGCACCGCAAAGCGCGCCGCACGCCCCGCATCCCAATCGAGCGCGCAGGCCTCGG
>DATMCL010000286.1:0-6868 GCA_035558375.1 Polyangiaceae bacterium | reverse complement strand
CGGCTCGTCGGTGCCGGCGGCGTAGTACCAGGCGCGGCCGGCTCCGAGCGCCGCGGGCGCCCCGACGACGAGCACTGGATCGTCCGCACCGTCCCCTGCGACGGCGATGGTCTCGTTCTGATCGTGGTCGAGCGCGAACTTCACGTCGCTCTCGTACGACTTGATGACGGGGCGCGAGTACGCCGTCTGATCCTGGCACTCGAAGAACACGCCGTAGTTGCCGAAGTTCGGCTTGCCGAGCCCGAGCGCGACGCACGAGTCTGTCGGGCGGTGGTCTTGCTCGGCGCTCGTCACGGTGTGCGGGAGATACACCATCGACGAGCCGAGGAAGCATTTCCCTTGGGCGTTGTTGCAGAAATGCGAGTCGATGGTGTCGAGGTTCGGGGTCTCGTCCCGGCCGAGGTCGAAGAGCGCGGCCGGCGAGGTGCCGGGCTCGCCGCCGACGAGCAGGAGCGAGCGACCGTCGAGATTGCCCGACGCGAGGACGACCCCGAAGCCGGTGTTCATGTTGTCGGGCCGCTCGAGTCGAACGACGGGCGTGTTCTCGGTCACCTCGCCGAAGCGGCTCCACGAGCAGCCGCCGGCGGCGAGCGCGAGGAGTGCGGCGGCGCACGGCCCAAGGCGCGGAACAGGAAGGGGCGCCATCGTCAGAACCTCGCTCCGAGACCGATCCCCGTGCCCTCGGGAGCGCCGCCCACGTGCAGGCGCACGGGCGACTTCTGCGCGCGGCGCTCCGGAACGGCGCGCGGACGCAGCGGCGCGCGTGCCGTGGGTCGCGCCTTGAGCGGATCGTCGAACTCCGCTGGCTTGTCGATCTGCGTCGACGACGGCGGCAGCGGATCCTTGATGAAGTTGTAGGTCGCGAGCCCGAGCAACACCGCTCCGCCCGCGAAGGCCACGTCCGCACCGACAGCGAGCCAGGTCCCGGCGGTCTTGCGGGAGTCGTTTTCCTCGAGCGTCCCGGCCTCCCGATCCGCCTGCATCTCGTCGTGGATGTGATTGGAGATGGTTCCCGCCGCGACGCCGCCGCCGATGAGCACCACGCCGCACACGGCTTCCATCCAGGCGCCGCCACGCGGGTACCTCTGGATCATGGTCGCGTGCACGGGCAGCACCTGACCGGGCGGCACCTCGATCGTGCCTTCGACGTCCTTCCTGTCGATGCTGGTGACGGCGAGCTTGTGTGCGCCCGCCTGAGCCTTGAATTCCAGCGGGGCGGAGCCCATGCGCCAATCACCCTTGGGCTCGCCGTCGAGCGAGACGCTCACGTCCGTGTTCGAATGAAAGCGTACGATGCCGTAATCGACGCGCGCCATCGTCACGGTGATCTCGCGCTGCTCGCCGTGGTTCACCTGCACGTTGCTCGTGAAAGGCTTGAACCCGGGCGCTTCGATCAGCACCTCGTGGGGGCCCGCCGGCACGAGCTCGCCGTGCGGCGTAGCGCCCCACTCGGGCCGCTTCTTTTCCTTGTCGTCGAGGTAAAGGTGCGCGCCTTCGACGTTGGCGGCCACGCGCAGGAACGCCATGAATTCGCCCTGCGACAGGTTCGCCTTGAACTGGTGCACGTGACCGGGCTGAACGTCGATGTCGGTTTGGCTGAGATTGAAGTCACGGAACTTCTCGACGACGACGTGATAACGGCCGACGGCCAGCGTGAAGTTCGAGGGCGATGGCGTGGAGGCGACCTCCGTCCAGCCGGCGTTCGCGGAACCCGGCAAGAACGCGGCCGCCGACGGGCTCGTGCGCTGGTACATCTTGAGGGGCGCGCCGGGCGGCTCCGTCTCGACGACGACGAGGGACTTCATCGCCTGCTCGTCGTCGGGGCCGAGAGGGGGCGGTGGGCCCGCATCGGGTGCGCCCGCGTCCGTGGCTTCGCCGGCATCGGCCGCCGCGTCGTCGAGCGCGCCCCCATCGGCCGCTGCTGCCGCGAGAGCCGCGGCTTCGAGCGCCTGGATGCGATCGAGGACGCGCGACGCGTCGGGCGCGTTGGCATCGACGCGCAGGTACTCGCGGAACTTGGCGAGCGCGCGGTCGTAGCTCGAAAGCTTCTGGTAGCAAACGCCGGCATTGAAGAGGAACGCCGAGTATGGGTACGTCGCGTAGCCGTCCTCGAAAACCTGTGCCGCCGCCTGGTAGTTTTTCGCGAGGTAGAGGCTTTGCCCCTGGTCCATGCGCTGCCGAATGGCTTCCATGCGCTGGGCGCTCGAGCCCGCGACTTGCGCGGGCGCTACGCGGGCGATGCCGACGATGGACGGTGCCGCGAGCGCGAGCAGGACCACCCACACTCGTCGCCCGAAAAGGATCCGGGGTCGCATCGTCGCGTCATGACATCAGCGCGGATCGCGCCTCGGCACAAGGGGCGCCGTCGGTCCCTTGCCAGTTTCGCCCACTTCCATGCTATCTCAGGGGCAAGTGGCCCGCGCGGGCTCAGAGGATTAGCGAAGCTCCGATGCGCTTACACTTGAGTGGGCTCTTGGCCCTCGTCGTGCTCGGCTGGAGCGGCTCGTCGTGGGCCGTGGAAGCGACGCATCCATACGTGGAGTGCACGCACGAAGCGAGCGAGGCGGACCTGACGGCTGCCAAGGCAGCCTTCCAGGCAGGCAACGTCTCATTCAACGAGGCTGACTACCCCCGCGCCATTCTGTATTGGGAAGACGCCTTCCGCCGCGATTGCACGGCCCATCCCCTCCTCTTGAACCTGGCCCGCGCCTACGAGCTCAACGGCCAGAAGCAGCAGGCCGTCATCGCGCTCGAAACCTTCCTCCAGCGCGAGCCAAACACGACCGAGAGGGCGCAAATCCAGCGCCGGATCGAGGTTCTGAAGAAGCAGCTCGAGACCGAGCAGGCCGCGGTGCCGGTCGCAGCACCGCCACCCGCCACGGCCGCACCGGTTCAGCAGCAACCCCAGCCGCCGGCGAAGCAGGAGACCCTCAAGGATCACCCGAAGTCGAACAAGGTGATCCCACTCGTGGTCGCGGGCGCGGGCGCGGCCATCTTCGTCGTCGGCGGCCTCATCTATCTCAATGGCGCGAGCGACGTGAAAAAGTACGAGGCCGAGGACCAGTGCGGCGCGAGCCACAAGGAGTGCCCGCCCGGCGTCGAAGAGAAGGCCAACCAGGCCGCCCAGAAGCAGACGACCGGCGGCGTCATCGCGCTCGTCGGCCTGCCGGTGCTCGCCGGCGGTCTGATTTGGTACTTGGTCGCGAGCTCGTCCCCGAAGAGCGCAGTGGTAACGCCCGCGGTCGCTCCCGGATACGCGGGCCTCGCGCTCAACGGCGCGTTTTGATTCGTTCGTTTTCGGGGCCCCGGCCGCGTTTGGTCGCGTTGGTTTTCGGGGCCCCGGCCCCAAAAACGTTCCGGTAGCTACGTTACTTCGGGGGAGCGGCGGGCTTGCCCTTGGGGGGAGCGGCCGGGGGCGGCATCGTGTCGACGGGCTCGGCCGGGAGCGCACCCGCGTCCTCGGGCGGTGCTTTTACGGACGTGCCGAGCTCGCCCGGCAGCGTGGTCGCCGAGCGGCTGTAGTGCACGTTGACCGGCAGCGGCTCGAGGGGCGGCGGCGTCTCGCTCGATGATCCGCCGCAGCTCGCGAGCGTCGCGAAAACGCCGAGGAGCAGCCCCCGCGCCGTATGCGCGAGCAGGCGAAGCCGGAGTCCGGCGAGCGATTGCACGGCCGGACGGATAGCATGGATCGAAAGTCGTGTACCCTACGCCGCATGATCGGCTGGCTGCGCGGCCGCGTCCTCGCCGAGGAGCCGAGCGGCGCGCTCCTCCTCGACGTGAATGGCGTCGGCTACGACGTGAACGCCCCACTCGGGACGCTCGGCCGGGCGCGCGCGTCGGAAGGTGCGATCGAGCTCTTCGTGCATACCCACGTGCGCGAGGACGCCCTCGACCTGTACGGCTTTGCCACGGAGACGGACCGGCTGACGTTTCGTCTCCTGCTCAGCATTCCCAACGTTGGCCCGAAGACCGCCCTCGGCGTCATGAGCGCCCTCACGGTGAACGAGCTCGCGCGGGCAGTCGGCTCGGGTGACGTCAAACGCCTCTCGAAGGTACCCGGCATCGGCAAGAAGACGGCCGAACGCCTGGTCCTCGAGCTCAAGGACAAGCTGCCCGCCGTCGGGGGCGACGAGGTCCCGGTCGCTTCGGGCGCGCCCGCTTCCGACGCCAAGCAGCGCTTGCTGAGCGCACTCACCAACATGGGTTACCGCGCCGCAGAAGCAGAGCGCGCGGTGGCCGGCCTCGGCGCCAAAGTCGAGGGAGCACCGATCAGCGAGCTCTTGAAGGAAGCGCTGGCACATCTCGGCTGACCGTCCGCACGGCCGTTCGACCCGTGCCCACGTGCTGGCGGGGGTCTTGACCCCTTGCGCTGAGCGTGGGTAGATCCCCCACTGACGCGCGGAGGCCCCGGCGGCGGGCCGCCACCACTCGCGTCGGCGGTCGGAGGCCCAACGTGATTACCTGTCCGAAGTGCGGCAAGGAGAACCAGGACCACTACAAGTTCTGCCTGGGGTGTGGTGCGGAGCTGCCTCGCGGCGGCGGGGCGGCCAAGCCGTTCACGTCGAATACACCACCGCACGGGATCCCGGCCCTCGGCGGACAACGTCCGTCGGGTGCTTCGCCCGCGGGCGCACCTGCCGCGGGCGCTCAGCCGCTCGCAGGCACCGCAGTCATCCCCCCTCGCCCATCGCAGCAGCCGCAGGCTGACGTGCGCGCGACCGCGCCGGCAACACCGCAAGCGCACGGTTCGGCGCAGGTCACCTGCCCGCAGTGCGGTCACGGCAACGTGCCGGGCAACCGCTTCTGCGCGTCGTGCGGCTACAACCTTTCGGCGCTTTCGGGCGCACAGGCGATGCCCGCCGCTGCCGCTACCTCCGCTGCGGCCAGTGGCGGCGCGCGCTCCATCATGCTCACGGCGCTGCGCGCCGACGGCACGGAAGCCGGAAACTTCCGCTTGCCCGATGGACCGACCGTCACCGTCGGTCGCGACACGGGCTCGATCTTCGCGGGCGACAGCTACCTTTCGCCGCGTCACGCGACGTTCAGCCGCCGCGGTGCGCAGCTGTCCATCAGAGACGAAGGCTCGCTCAACGGCGTGTACCTGAAGCTCAAGCCGCAGGAGCCCAATCGGCTCGAGTACGGCGACGTGTTCCGCATCGGCCAGGAGATCATTCGCTTCGAGGAGCTGCGCAGCCAAGGCCCGTCCACCGACGGGGTCGAGCGCTTCGGCAGCCCCGGCAAGGGCTACATCGGCCGGCTCGCCCTCGTGATCGGGCGCGACACGACGGGCAACGCGTTCCCGATCCCGGAGCGCGGCATCCATTGCGGCCGCGAGCGCGGCGACATCCTCTTCTCCGAGGACGGCTATGTCTCGGGCCTCCACTGCCAGGTCTCGCGCGGCGCAGACGGTCAGGTGTATCTGACCGATCTCGGCAGCTCGAACGGCAGCTTCATCCGCCTGCGGGCGGAGCGGAACATCGCGCCCGGCGATATCCTGCTGATGGGTCAGCAGCTGTTCCGCATCGACCTGTGAGCGGGCACGCGCTCGCCTTCTCCCGGCGCGCGAGAAGCGAGCAACGATGAGCACGCGTCCCACGATTCGAGTCGTCGCCGCCGTGATCGAGCGCGACGGCCGCTACCTGATCACGCAGCGCCGCGCGACCGCCGTGCTCCCGCTCTTGTGGGAGTTCCCCGGCGGGCGCGTCGAGACGGGGGAGACGGACGCGACCGCGCTCAAGCGCGAGCTCGCGCACCGGCTCGGCGTCACGATCGAGCCCGGCCAGCTCATCAGCTTCGTGACGCACCCGTACGAGAAGTACGCCGTCGATCTCTACCTCTACGAGTGCACGCTCCTCGGCGGCGAGCCGCGCCTGGTGAACGTCGCCGATTTTCGTTGGGTGAAGAGCGCGGAGTTCGAGCGCTACCCGTTCACGCCCGCCGACGAGCTCTCGATGAGCAAGCTCCTCGGTATGTGAGCCGCAACCGGGAGCGCCGGCGACCGATTCGCTCGCCGTGTGGAGCACGCTGCTCGGGCGATTTCACGGCATTCTCGGCCGCGCCTGCGACCTCTTGTCGCCGCCGTCGTGCGCGGCGTGCGCGGGCCCCCGTGCCGGTGCACCCCCGTTCTGCCTCACCTGCGGGTCGCCCGCGCTGGCAATGCCCGTCTCGCTCGACGGCGTGCCGCTGATCGTCGCGGGCGCCTACGCCCCACCCCTTGCTCCGGCAATCCGCCGCTTGAAGTTCGAGGGGCATGCCGAGCTCGCGCGGCCACTCGCATTGCTGCTCGTGCCTCGCCTCGCCGCGTTCGGCATCGATCGCGATGCGAGCTTCGTCCCCGTGCCGCTTCACCCGGCACGCCTCGCCGAGCGGGGCTACAACCAAGCCGCCCTACTCGCGGACGCGCTCGCTGCCGCGAGCGGTGGCCAGGTCGCCCCGCGCGCGCTCGGCCGCTCGCGAAGAACCGACCAGCAGGCACGTCTCGGCCGGCTCGAGCGCACTGCCAACGTGAACGATGCTTTCGTCGCGCGAGCCCGTCTCGTGCCGCAGCGCGCCGTCCTGGTCGACGACGTGGTGACGACGGGGGCGACGGCGCTCGCCTGCCTGAAAACCTTGCAACTGGCTGGAGCGAAGGTCTTGGCGGTCGTCGCATTGGCTCGCGCGGACGCGTCCGGGTGGTGATATCGTCGCCCGAGCCCATGAGCGCCTCCCCGGACGACGCGAGCCGCTGGTCGTGGGTCACGCGCGACGGCAACGTTACGAGCGGTGCGAAGGGCGAGCTGATGCTGGCGCTGCGCAGCGAGAAGGTGCTGCCCACGACTCTCGTGTGGCGACCCACTTGGGCGGAGTGGCTGCCGGCGACGCGCGTGAC
>DATMCL010000285.1:0-3459 GCA_035558375.1 Polyangiaceae bacterium | reverse complement strand
ATTTCCACGGTCGGCTGCGGCGCCGGGGCCACCGTTTCAGGGCGCTCGGGTGCGAGCTCCTCCTGCGGCCGCCAGCTCTGGCCCGGCTCCCCGCGCCCCTCGAGCCGTGCGAGGGCGCGCGCGACGCGCTCGTCGAGCGAGAGACCGTAGTCGCGTGCCACGGCCTGCCTGATGCGAACGAGCGGAGCCACGCGCTGCACGATCGTCACGCCGAGCCCGAAGCCGAGGTCGCTCTCCACCTCGGAAGGCAGGGGCTCGCTCACGGCGAGCACGAGGATGCCCGCGTGCTCTTCGAGCGGATAGCAGGCGAATCGCTGCGCCACATCGGGCGGGACGAGTCGCCGCACGTGCTCCGGCGTGCGCGGAAGCTCGCCGACGGGGGCGGAGTCGATGCCGAACGACTCGGCGAGTGCCGCCGACACGCGCTCCTCGCTCACGGTCACCTTTTCGAGCAGGTTCGTGAGCAAATCGCCGCCCTCGGCCGATTGGCGCGCGAGCGCCTCTTCCACCTGCTCCATCGTGGCGAGCTGGTGCTTGACGATGCTCGAGCTCAGTAGCGGCATGGTCGCCCAGCGAAAAGTGAGTCAGGCTCCCCCGGGGCACCTACTCGTGTCAACCGCCCGCCCGCGTCGGCCGTTTGGGGCTCCGCTCCTCGGTCTCCGAGCCGCGGGCGCGCTTCAGTTGACGACGAACCAGCGCGCTTGGGGCTTGATCTCGACGTCGAGCAAGCTCGGCAAGCGCGTCCTCGTCGGAGAGGTTCGCGTAGCGGTAGGCGAGCGTCTTCTCCGCCTCGGCGCGAGCGAGAACCTCGAGGCAAGCGTTTTCGCTCCGTGACGGTTTCCGTCCCAAAAAACCAGCCAGGGCCTTAGGGGTCTCGGAGGCGGTGCCGTTCACCGGACCGAACCGCAGAGTGCGGCGCAGTCGTTCCATACAGTGTGAGCGCAAACCGCGATGAGATCGGGCCAGAATGCTAAGATTGCCGGGATGCCCGGAGCCTCTGGCAGCGGTACGTTCTCGGTAGGTATCGGGCGGCTCCGAGCGACCATGCAGCGATACATCAGCCCCATCTTGGTGGACTCGGTGCTGCAGCGCGCGCTGGAGGCTCATCCTCCCGCGACACGGGGAGCGGGCGCCCTGCATGCCGTCACGGAGGACTGCATGATTGGCCTGCGCCTGTTCGTGAAGGAAGAGCAGCTGCCTCAGCTGATGCTCGAGCTCGCCGACATCCTGGTGGACGACGATGGACGGTAATGGCGCCACCGCGGAAGCCCGCCTCGAGCGGCTCGAGAGCGAGCTCGCGCTCCTGAAGAGCCAGCTCGCAGGTCTCGGGACCGCGGATGGCTCGCTGCCCGCGCTCGTGAAGCCCGCCGCCGGCCAGGAAGACCGGCTGAGCCTCATCGTCTTCAGCGGCAGCCTCGACCGGCTGATTGCGGCCTTCGTCCTTGCCACCGGCGCTGCGGCGATGGGCATGCGCGTGTCGATGTTCTTCACCTTCTGGGGCACCTCCGCCCTCCGGCGCGACGCCTCGCACCTCAAGAAGTCGCTGCTCGAGCGCATGTTCGGCTGGATGTTGCCGAAAGGCGTGAAGAAGCTCCCGCTCTCGCAGATGAACATGGGCGGCGGCGGCCCGCTGATGATCCGCTACGTCATGAAGAAGAAGGGCGTCGCCTCCGTCGAGGAGATGATGGCGCTCGCGGCCGAGCTCGGCGTCGAGCTCAACGTCTGCACGATGAGCATGGATCTCTTGGGCATGAAGGAACAAGAGATGCTCGAGTACCCGGGGCTCGCCTACTGCGGGGTGGCGAAGTTCCTCGAAACCGCCGCACCCGGCAAGATCACCATGTTCGTGTGAGGACCATGCAGACGCTAGACGCCCGCGGAAAATCCTGCCCCCTGCCCATCGTTCTCACCGCCAAGGCGGTGAAGCAAATGTCCATGGGCGACGAGCTCCTCGTCCTGGCGGACGATCGCGCGTTTTTGCCCGATATCGAGGCCTGGTGCAAAAAGACCGGCCACGAGCTCCGCTCGACGCAGACCAAAGACGGCTGCTTCGAAGCCACGATTCGCCGGCGCACCTGAGCGCGCCGTTGGCGGCGCCGTTCCGGCGTGCTCCACTTTGGTGCATGCGGCAGGCTTGCTTGTTCGGAATCGCTAGCTGCGTGTTCGCCGTAACGGCGGCGGGCGGGCTCGGTTGCTCGTCGGGTGACGACGACTCGGGCGGTACGGGAGGTATGGGCGGCAGCGGGGGCACCGCGCCGTCCAAGAACCTTTACGTGAGCCAGATCCGCGGCTCGGCGGGGTGCCTGCCGCGTCCGCTCCCTTCCGACGGGGCCGGCCAGGTTCCCTGCGACATCGTCGAGGCGCGTGCGAAGACATCCGCCGCATGCGCGTGTGACAGAGCGCAGGGTCGTGTCGCCGTCGCGGACGCGACGAACGTCATCCCCAATGTCGAGGAGTACCTCCGGAACATCGGTGAGTGCGGAGCGCAAGGTCGGCCGGCGTGCTCCGACTACTGCTACTGCGACATCCAGCAATTTGCCGGAGACGAGCTACTCGTGTGCGAAGGCTCCGCGAATGATCCTGGGACGGAGTTTGGGTTCTGCTACGTGGATCCGGCAATCGACTCGAACGGGGACGGGACCTTCGACGCCAATCCAGCGCTCCTCGCGGATTGCAAAGACACGGAGAAGCGGATGCTCCGCTTTCTTGGCGCCGACGTGCCGGCGAGCGATGCACTCGCATTCATCGCGTGTGAAGGCGCCACGGCGGCGGACTAGCAGGTCAGTCGAGCCAGACGGCGCGCGGCAGCAGCGCGCCCCCTTACGCTTCCCCGCTCGCGCTCCAGTCGTGCTCCGCGCGGTGCACGCACCGAGGTTTTGCCCGGGACACCTCGTCGGGCTCTTCCTGCTCGGCTAGTTGATATTGCGTTTTTTCGTCCTTCCGAGTAAGAGGGTGAAAGGAGGTCGGACATGGCTGGGTATCGGGCGGTGGTGTCGACAGTCGCTTTGGCGACTGCGTTTCTGGGGCTCGGTCGCACGGCGAGCGCGCAGACGCATGTGGACGGCAATTGTTATTCCGACGACTTCATGGTCGATGTCGGAAGCGGGGTGAAGGTTTTCGACCTGACGATATCGCTTTGGAATCATCCGTCGGACCACACCAACGTCGAGGACGTGCTCCGAAACTTCGCTCGGGGCGTCTTCGAAGCGTCGAACGGCGCGCACAAGATTCGCAACATCACCATCCATCAAGACGGCCTGCAGAAGCGTTTTGCCGACATCATCTGGAAGCAAGGCGGGACCTCGGCCCCCGCGGCGGTGGCGATGGTCGGCGGTATTCTCGACGATCTCGGCAAGATTTACTTCTACGACTACGCGCAGGATCTGAATGCCGGCGGTACCGACATCATCGACTTGGCGAACGGCACCGCCGATCAGCGCGAGGAGCTCGGTTTCACGC
>DATMCL010000284.1:0-3122 GCA_035558375.1 Polyangiaceae bacterium | reverse complement strand
AGGAGCGCGCATTCCGGGTTCGCGATGGGATGGCGTCCGCCGAGATCCGCCGCGAGCGCCGACGTCATCGGGCTCCCTTGGTCGCTTGCTGCCATGGCGTGGTGGCAATCGCTCCGGCCGCAGTCGAGTGGTGTTTCGTCGTAGAGGCCGGCGTTCAGGTTCAGCTTGCGACCGTTCGCATCGGCGATGCCATAGGCTCCAGGGCGATCCGGAACGAGCTCGAAGAGGCCGCTGTGCGCGACGAGCTCGGCAGTCGAGCCTTCGGGCCGCGCCACGAGCTTCGGTGCTTGGCCGGCGAGGAGCACGGCGTGGTCGACCGCAACGTTGGGCAACCCGCTGGCGCGTGTTCCGGCCGCAAGCTCGAGCACCCTGTCGATGTGCGAGCCGTCGTCGAGCTGCACGCGCGCGCGGATTTGGGTGGCTGCACGGCTCCGGGCGGAGATGGGAACGATGCCGAGCTCGACACCTTCCGGGGCTTCGAGCGGGCGCGTGCGGCCGGCGAGCGTGCGGCCACCGTCGCGGATTTGGACCTCGTCGAGGGGCGCGCCGTCGGCCGCACTGAGCTCTACTCGGGCGCGCGCGGCTTCGGAGCAGCGCGGAGTGGCGCGCACCTCGAAGCGCTGGACGAAACCGACGACGCGCGGGGAAGGACCGAAGTCGAACAGCGACTCGAGCCGTCGCTCCACCGTGGCGCTGGCGATGAGCTCGGCGGGCATGACGGTGAGGGGGCAGGCGCCGGGAGCGCGCACGACGATTGCCTCGCGCGTCCGCTCGAGTCGAACGGCGAGGCGGTGCGACTCGCGGCGGCGCTCGATGAGCGAAGCAGCCGGCGTGACGGTCGCGGCGTCGAGCTCGATGCGGTCGGCGGGGTCCACGGTGAGCAGCAGCCAAACGCCGTCTTCCCGAGCACGGCAGCCGAGAGCGACGAGGAGCGCGGACATCATGCCGAGCCGCCGCATCAACGCGGCGCCTCCTTGCAGTAGCCGCGATCGCAACGTCCGCTGCAGTCGCGGTCGAGCCAGCAGTCGGGAGCGGAGCTCGGGATCGCGGCGAGCACCGGTGCAACGGTCGTGTGTTCGCGGCACGCGCGGGTCGCACCCTGCTCGGCGTCGAAACGGCAAGCGTACCGCTCGCGTCCGCCCGGTGGGTAGTCGGGGGCGGCGTTCACGCACACGCGCTCGCCGTTCGGACGCTGTCCGCAGCGGAAGGCGCGCTCCGGAGGACCTGCCACGACTCCCGAAGCTGGCTCGCCGCCGGCGCACAAGACGACGCCGTCGAGCTCCGCGCAGCGCCATTCGCCGTCGTCCGGCAGCCGCGTGTGCCGCTGCACGCAGGCTCCGGCGTCGCACTCGAACCCGCTCACCGACGCGAGCGCGGGAGTACCACGCGGCGCGTCGCCGACGGGAGCGCGACTGCAGGCGAGCATGCCGGTTGCACCGAGCGACAGCGCTCCGAGCGCAGCACGCCGCCGCCGGCGCGCTCCGAGCCCCACGAGCGCCACGAGCACGAGCGCAAGCGGCCCGGGTGCCGAGCGACCGCGCGTCGCGACCGAGCAGCCCTCGAAAAACGGCGGCTCCACCGTCTCGACGCAAGCTTCCTCGTCGCCCCCGCCCGAGGTGTAAAGGGCGAGATCGCGCAGCACCGCGGCGAAGCACACCTTGCCTGCCTCCTTCGACGGACGCTGGATGACCACGCGCCCATCGGACGGCAGCGGCAAAACGGCGAGCTCGGTCGGCGGCGTGCCTGCCGGGTGCTTGGGGCTGCGCGTCTCGAAGACCACGACGGACAAGAGCGAGCTCGGCAAGTCGTCGCTGTACTCTCCGAGCGAGAGCTCGAAGCCGTAGCGATCCTCGAGCGAGTCCGTGCACGGATCGTCCTCGCGCGAGAAGTCCCAGGACGCCTTGCGCAACCCGTCGAAATGCGGCGCAGCGCTATCGACCGCCGTGCCCACGCTGAACGAGCGTGTCGCGCCGAGCCCCACGCTCGTCGCGACGCCCCGTAGCGGCGGCCAAACGAGCTGATAGGTCCCGGTTGCGAGCGGTGCCTGCGGTACGGCCCGCAGCATCGATTCGCCGTTGTCGTACGAGACGACGACGGGAACGTCGACGTCCTCGCCCAGCGTGAGCTTGACGGGCTCTTCGTCGTAATCGGCAGGTGCGCTGTAGTGCGCCGCGAGAATGGCGTTCTGCGGGACACCGGACGCACCGTGCGGAGGGAACGTCGCGTCGACGTCGGGCCGCCCGCACGGCTCGGCGCGCGCAGGCGACGCAGCGAAGAGCGCGAGCGCGCCCGCCGCGGCGCCGCCAACCCGCCACCCTCGCGACGTCACGGGCAGACGACACCTTGGCATGCGCCGACCATATCGTGATGGTCGCCGTCGTTGTCGAGGTCGTGCGAGTCGACGCAGCAGTACCCGTCGTCGATGCAGCATTGCTCGAGCTCGGGCGAGTCCTTCTCCTCTGAAGCAACGCCCGCGCAGTTGGGTGGCGGGCGGCGCTCGCGGCACGGTCCAAAGCCTTGCCCGTCGGCCGTGCACTCCTGCTCGCCCCAGAACGTGCAGTACGTGTTCTGGCAAATGCGCACGCTGCCCGGGATGCACAGCTGGCAGCTCCTCGGGCAGGCGGAGAGCTGGCCGGCGACGCAGTAGCGGAATCCGCCGCCCGGGCAGGGCTCGGCGGGCAGCTCGTCGACCTCGCCGTTGCAGTTGTCGTCGCGTCCGTTGCACGTCTCCGGCTCGGGCGTGCACGTCGGCTCGGACGCGGGCCGGCTGGGTGCCCCCGCCATACTCGGCGCGCCCGCCATGCTCGGTGCGCCCGCCATGCTCGGTGCGCCCGCCATGCCGGGCGCACCGGCGCGAGTGGGCGTTGCAGTCGTCGTGGCGCCCGCGCTAGCGCCCTGTGCTCCCAGCGCACCCGGCTCGAGATCCGCCATGTCGAGCCCGCTCCGCGCGCAGCTCACGAGCAGCGCGAGCCCGAGCACCCCGCGCGCACCAAAGCCGCTCGCCTGGCATGCGTCTCGCAAACGAGAGCGTCGTGGCTTCCCGGACCCAAGGCGTGCTCTGCTCTGGGCTGTCACGTTCATGAAGGCTACGGCGTCTTGCCTTGCACATCTCGTGCTTCTCG
>DATMCL010000283.1:0-4178 GCA_035558375.1 Polyangiaceae bacterium | reverse complement strand
CGAGCGCTGACTCACCGGCCGTCAGTGCCGCTTCGACCGACGTGCCGCAGGTGGGCGCGAAGAGCGCCCAGAGTCGCCCCTGTCCCGGCTCGGCACGCCGCACGACCTCGAAGAGCGGTTCCTTGTCGGCTTGTCGTTCGGCGATGACCGCCGCCGTCAGATCGAAGCGCGGGCGCTCGGCGGGCGACGTGACGTAGGCGACGGCGCTCCGCTGCGCGCCAGGCTCACCATGCCCGACCAGGGCGCGCCACGCGGCTGCCGCGGCGGCTTCCGCGGGATCCGTCGCGCCGACGATCGCCTCGTCGAGATCGCCGCGCGCGCTCAGCAGCACGGCCTCGCGCGCCTCCTCGGCGACGATGCCGAGCGCCCGAGCCACCTCTGTCGAGGTCGGGCCGATCTCGGCGTGCACGGGGACGGCGTCCACGCGCAAGCAGGCGCCCCGCGAGCGGCCGATCGCCGCAGAGCGATCGAGCTGCCACGCCGGGCGGAGGGACGCGAGCCGTCGCGACAGCGTCGCCCGGGGTGCGGCAAGAGCGCGCGCCGCGTGCGCGGCCACGTCCTCGCTCGGCAAGCGCAACGCGAGCGACAAGCGGCGCGTCGCGCCGGCGGCGAAGTCCACGCCGAGCTCGTCGCGTGCCGGCCAAGGGTCTTCGAGCTCTGCACCCTTCGACCAATCCGGCGCACGCGCGAGCGCATCCTCGACGGCGGAGAGCACGTCGGCTGGACCCACGGCGGCAAATGCAGCGCGGCGCCGGCTATGCGCGGCTTCGAGCCATGCGCCGAGGTCACCACGGCCTTTCTCGCTTGCCGGATCCCAGCCTCGGCTCGCCTCGGGCAGCGTCGGCTCACCGGAGCAAGCGTTGACGCTCGCCTCCGCAGGCCCCGGCGCGCGCGCGGCGCTGAGCGTCTGCACGGCGGCGCGCACCGCTTCGAGCCCGGGCTCACCCGCGGTCACCGGCTGCTCGAGCGCGGCGCCGACGACCTGCACGAAGCGTCGACTCTCGAGAGCGTTCGGTACGAGCACGGTGAGCGACATGCCGACGGCGCTCGGCTGAGCGCGAACGTTGAACCCCTTCACGGCGAGACGCGCGCGAAGCAACGTCGCCGTCGCCACGCTCGGTAGCGAGCCGGCGTCGGTCGCCACGGCAAACGAAACCGCAGCAAACGGATCGCCGTCGCGACGCACCAAGACGAGCGGTGGTCGATCCTCGAGGCGACGGCGGGCGACGGCAGGGCCCGAGGCGTCGCGGCCGCTCTTGGCGGCCTTCTGGCTGTCCCCTCCACAGGCGTCGAGCAGCGCGAGCGCGAAGAGCGCCGTAGTCACCGACCGCCGCCGAAGCACGTTGCTCGTCTACCACGACGCGCGCCGCGGCCGGCGTGGCTCCGTATGAGCGGAGCCGGAAAATTACGCGGCGAGGCTCTGATTGCCGAGCAGACCGGCGAGCCGGCGCTGAATTTTGTGCTTTTTCGAGTAGACCGTCTTCACGCTGATGCCCATCCGGCGCGCCACCTCGTCGGGGTCGAGGCCCTCGCCGAAGTAGAGGTCCACGAACTCACGGTCCTTGCACGTGAACTCGGACAGGACGGCTGCGACACACGAGGCGCGCTCGTTTTTGAGGGTGAGCTCGGAAGGGTCCGGCGTGTCGGTCGCGAGCTCCTCGGCCTCGGCAATCTCGACGGCGCGGGGAACCTTGCGCACGCTGCGGAGGAAGTCGTAAGCCGAGTGCGTCGCGAGCAGGCCGAGCCAGGTGCCGAGCTTGCAGCCGCGCTCCGGAGCGAACGTGCGCAGCTTGCTGCGGTTGTTCGAGAGCAGCTGCACGTAGAGCATCGACAGGATCTCGGCGCCGTCATCCGGTCGCACGACGCTCGGGAAGCGCGAGATGACGCGGTGGATGCAGCTTTGGATGAGGCGCCCGTAGCGCACCATCAGCGCTTGCCACGCGGCCGGCTCGTTGCCGACCAGCCCTTTCACGAGGTCGAGGTCGCTGCACGTGGCGTACGAAGCGACGGCGATCTGTTGCGGGCTCGAAGACAGCGACGGTGAGAGGACGACGGACGACATGGTGAAAACCTCCGGGCGGGCCGAGCGGCCCACGTCGTCCCCTTGAGCACTCCGCGTGCCAGGTATTTTCTTATGTATTATTCAATGGTTACGGTGCGTAACAGGGCGTAACGCGCGTCACGTTGTGACGTAACATTGGATGCACCGAAGGCGGGCAAAGCACGGGCGCATCGGTGCGCCGCGCAGGGCAGTTGCCGGCTCAAGAGAAGGCTCGCGTGCTCGACTCGAATGACGTTTCGGTGCGTCGTGTCTTGGTACGCCCTGGCGGACGAGTTCTTCCCCGAGGAGAACGTCGAGGGCCGATGCTAGGCTGGGTGGGGTGAGCGGTCGGATCAAGGCGCTGTTCCTGCTCGCGCTCGCGCTCTTGAAGACGCTGATCGTGCGCGCTCTCTCGCGACGCCAAGACGGTATCGCGCAGTTTCGTGAGAACTACGACGCGGACGGCTTGCCGCCCGTGACGGCGGAGGAGCGCGCTGGCTTCGCGGCGTTCGAGCGTTGCGTCGCGTGCGGCCTCTGCGATCGCGGGGAGGCGGGGCGCATCGCGCGCTCGGGCGGCGCCTACCGCGGCGTGATGGGGCTCGTCATCGCGGGCTCGCGCAGCATGCCGGAATTTCGCGCCGCAGCGTACGGCTTCCGTTTCGTGCCGGCCGAGGTGCTCGCCGAGAAGGAGCAGCTCTGTCCGGTGCGGATCCCGTTCCGCAGGGTGGCGGCGTTCGTGGAGGAGAAGGCGGCGGCGGTCGGAGGTCCGTTGCCGCTGCCCGCGAGCGTGCCGTCGCTGCCGCCGCGACCGATCTCGGCGCACTGACCGACCGTCGTGCGACGCGATCGAGTCAGCGCACGAGCGAGAGGCGAGGCAGCACGCCGAAGGCGGCGACGTGTCCGCTCTCCTCGGCGACGTAGACGTTCAGGTTCTCGTCGACGCGCAGGAGATCCGGGATGAGATCGCTCGGGAGCACGCCGAGCTCCTCGCCGTCGCTCGGCCGCAAAACGTGGACCTGATGCTGGGGCACGAAGAGCGCACCGCTGCGCAGGATCGGCTCGAGGCGCCGCGGCTGGTCGGCCTCGACGTGGCGCGGGAAGGTGCGCGCGTAGCGCGTCGTGCCGTCGCTGGCCGCAATCCCGAGGCACGCCCCGGATGCCGTGTTGCCCACGAGCAGATCGTCCACCGCGAGCCACGCCGCGCTCGGTGCGCAGAGCCCGGGCTCATGCGCGAACAGGGGAGCGCCCGTGTCGCGCGCGAAGGCGATGAGGCCCGAGCCACGGCGGTCACGGGTCGGCACGGCCACGGCGTCGGAGGTGACGAGCGGCGCCTGCCCAGGTGCGGGCCGCGCCGAGAGCTCTCGCGACCAAACGACCTCGCCGCGCCAGAGATCGATCTGAACCAAGCGCGTCGGGCCGATGGGACCCCCGGCCGTCGCGAAGAGCGCGTCGCGGTCGATCGTCAGATCGCCCGTGAACGGCACCCGCTCGCGCACGCGCCAGACGACCTCGCCGCTCGCCGCATCGAGCGCCACGAGCGCCGAATCCCCGCCCGCCACCAGGAGGAGCCGCCCGGCGCGACGCAGCTTGAACGCGGCCGGTCGCGGCGCCGTGTAGCGCCAGCGCACGTCCCCCGTCACGAGGTCGATCGCCGTGACCGCGCGATCGCGCTCGGCAACAGCGAGCAGGCGCGGCAAGCCGGGGGCGTTCACGAGCGCTCCGACCGCGCCGCCGCCGTTGCGCGGCGCGACGTGCAGCGTGAAGCGCGGCTCGCCGCGCTCGAGATCGTGGAGCGTCATCTCGCCGTCGTGCGTGATGCGCGCCAAGCCGAACGGTGTCGGCACGCTCGCGGCGCGGGGCAGGGCGCGACGCCACAGCACCGCACCGGTCGTGCGATCGAGGCATGCCGTCTGCCGCGGCGAGCCGACGACGATGCGCTCGCCGCACTGAAACGTCGCCGTGAGATCGATGTTCGGCACCGCCGCCACCCAGCGCGGGAAGAAGCGCATCTTGCCGCCCTGCTCCCAGGCGCCGCGGCTGCCCTCGCGCCGCGGCAAGCCGAAGCTCCGGTAGCTGTCGGGATCCGGGTTCTTGAGCGAATCGTCGGCGCGGGCAGCGGCAAGCTCTTGCTCGAGCG
>DATMCL010000282.1:0-41397 GCA_035558375.1 Polyangiaceae bacterium | reverse complement strand
CGCCGGGAGGACCGTAACCACCGGGAGGAGCACCACCGGGTGGAGGACCCCAGCCGCCGGGGGGCTGACCGCCACCGCCGGGTGGCATTCCGCCGGGAGGCTGACCTCCACCGGGCGGCGGATAGCCGCCACCGGGAGGACCGCCACCGGGTGGCATTCCGCCGGGCGGAGGTCCCCAGCCGCCACCGCCGCCACCAGGAGGTCCGTAGCCGCCGCCTGCCATGTGATGAACTTGGTTCACGCCGCCACCTCGGTTTTAGTCTGGCGTTCACGCTAGGGTGCCTGGCCCCCAAGGTCCAGGCTTTTTCGCGCAATCACGCCACTCCCAGAAATCGTCGATGGCGGTCACCGCATCCGTCAAGGAATCACCCGTTTCCGCTGCTGCTCCCGCGCAAGATACGTCGCGCGAAGCGGGTCGCGGTGGGCTCGCGGTCGCGAGCGCGAAGCTCTACTTCATGATTACGGGGCTCGTGCAGCAGAGCGTGCTGCCGCGGCTGCTCGGACTCGACGGTTACGGAGCGCTCGCGAGCGCTCTGTCTCTCGCGAGCATCGCTTACAACCCCGTCGTCTCGACGGGCATCCAAGGCGTGAGCCGCGCGGTAGCAGCCGCTCCACAGGAGGAGACGCCGGCCGTGTTGCGGCAGAGCCTCGGCGTGCACGCGGCGTTCGGGGTCGCGTTCGGCGTGCTCGCATTCGTGCTCTCGCCACACGCCGCCGCGATGCTCGGGGCCCCTCACCTCACTGGGTCGCTGCGGATCCTGAGCGGCGTGCTGCTCGCGTACGGGCTCTACGCGCCACTCGTCGGCGCGCTGAACGGACAGCGTCGCTTGGTCACGCAGGCGCTCTTCGATATCGGCGCGGCGACCTTGCGAACGCTTTGCATTCTCGGCGGAGCAGCGCTCGTTGCGCGGAGTGGCGCCGTCGCCACGCGCGCCGCGGAGGGAGCCTGCTTGGGCACGCTCGTCGCCGCCGTGGCGGTGCTCGTGGCGGCTCTTTTCGTGGTTGGCATCGGGCGACCGGGCGCCTCGTCGGCGCGCGTGGGCCGCCATGTCGCGTTCGTCGCGCCACTGCTTCTCGCACAGACGCTCCTGAACCTCCTGTTGCAAGCAGATCTCACGCTGCTGCGGCGTTTCGCGGGCGAAGCGGCGCTGGCAGCGGGCGTAGCGCCCACGGCCGCGGACGCGTACGTCGGTGCCTACCGCGCAACGCAGATGTTCTCGTTCTTGCCGTACCAGCTGCTCGTCGCCGTGACGTTCGTGCTCTTCCCGATGCTCGCGAGCGCGCGACATGATCCGGATCGCACACGCGTCGCGGGATACCTCCAGAACGGGTTGCGCGTGGCGCTGATCGTCGCAGGGGCGATGGTGTGTGTCACGGCGGGGCTCCCCGGTCAGCTGCTCCGGCTCGTCATCGGCGCCGATGCCGCGCGTCTCGGCGCCACGACCCTCGGCACCCTTGCGCTCGGATTCGGGGCATTCGCCATCTTTGGCTTGCTCACGGCGGTCCTCAACGGGCTCGGGTACGAGCGGGCGAGCCTGCTCATCACGGCGGTCGCGTTCGGACTGGTCGTGCTCGGCTGCTTCGGCTGGGTGCGCGGAACGCCGCTATCCGAGGCGCTACTCGTGCGGACGGCGGTGGTCACGTCGCTCGGCATCGTCGTGGCGACCCTGCTCGCGGGGATCGTGACGTATCGCGTCGTCGGCTCGCTCATCGCGCCGCGCGTGGCCTTGCGCGTCGGCGTGGCGTTCGGGCTCGCGCTCGCCGTCGCGCGCACCCTCCCCGCTGGCCGCCCGATCCTGGCGTTGCCCGAAGCGGCCCTCGTGGTGGCGGTCTACGGCGTCGTGTTGCTCGTCACGCGCGAGCTCGGCAAGGATGACGTTCGGCTCGTCCAGCGCATCGTCAAGCGTCGTGCTTGATCGCCTCGCGCACGAACAGATCCTCGAGCGTCTCGTGCCGCGGCGCCGCCTCGAGCACGCTGGCACCCGCGGCGAGCGCCGCCTCGAGCACCTCCTTCACGCTCGCCTGCCCCGGTGCCTCGACCACGAGCCGCTCCCCGTCGCGACGCACCGCACGCCCCCCGGCAGCCAGGCGTGACTCGAGCTCCTCGCTCGCCCCGAGCAGGACGATGTCGGTGCGCCGCACCTCGCGGTTCAGGAGCTCCCCCAGCCGGCCGCTCACGACTACCTGCCCTCGGCGCAAAATGGTGACGCGGTCGCAAAGCGTCTCCACGTCGTTCAGGATGTGCGTCGAGAAGAAGATGGTTCGCCCCCGCCGGCGCTCGTCGACGATGAGGTCGCGCACCTCCTTGCGACCGACCGGATCGAGGCCGCTCATGGGCTCGTCGAGGATCAGAAGCTCGGGGTCAGCGACGAGCGCGGCGGCGAGGCCGGTGCGCTGAAGCATGCCCTTGGAGAGCCGTCCTACGGGGCGATCCGCCGCATAAAGAATACCGACTTGGTCGAGCACGGTGCGCGACCGGTCACGCGCAGCGCGCGACGAAAGCCCCGAAAGCCGAGCGCAGAGCTCCACGAACTCGGTCGGGGTGAGATACGGGTAGATGTACGGGTTCTCGGGGAGGAAGCCGACGCGCCGCATCGCATGCGGGCTCGGCACCGTTTCGCCGAAGATCGTCGCCGACCCTCCCGTCGGAGCGATCAGGCCCGTGAGCATCTTGATCGTCGTGGTCTTCCCCGCGCCGTTCGGGCCGAGGAACCCGAAGATGTCACCGCGCTCCACCGCGAAGGACACCCCCCGGACTGCGGTCACCCGTTTGCGTAGCAGGCCGAGGCGAAACTCCTTGTGCAGGGCTTCGACGCGGATCAGAGCCTCGGACATGGGCGACCTCGGGCGAGCATACCAACCTGCTTACCGAAGGCGCTACGGAAGGACTCGACCGATGGGTGACCGCTCGCCGGCCCGGCGTCCCGCGACGCGCGTTTCTCTTGCGGGCGGCGGGTCGGCCTGCAAGAGTGTGGTCGTCCCATGCATTGGTGGCCTCGGGACTCAACATGCTCCCGGGGCAAAGGGCGCTTACCGGCGTTCTACCCACGGGTACGAGGAAACATGAATCGCTCCGGGCTCGCGTCACTTTGCCTCTTCGGATCGCTCGCGACTAGCACGATTGCCTACGCGCAAGACCCACCGCCGCCGCCGCCACCACCGCCTCCCGCTGCGCCGGTTCCCTCTCCGCCTCCCGCTGCACCGGCAGCCGGTGGAAGTGCTGAAGGGAACATCGATCTCGGCTTCGGCACCAACGGAGCAGCCGCCGGAGGCGACGCGTCCGCAAACAGCGCCGCTGCGGTCGACGCCGCGCCCGCTGCAGCCGCCGCAGGCCCGAGCGACGGAGCGCCCGCCGCGGATCCGAACGCCGAGCGCAACCGCCGTCAGGCCACGCTCCACGAGCAGAACAGCCTCGACGGCGCCACCGGCCTCCTGCGCGTGATCCAGGCGAGCTCGGGAGCGCCGGGCACCTTCCGCTTCTCGATCAACGGCAGCTATTTCGGCACTTCCGGCTTCCTCTGCAACGCGAACACGATCTGCCCGCGGGAAGTCGACGGCGCGCCGAGCAACAGCGACGAAGACAGCATCGATCGCGTCGGCATGCACCTTGGCCTCTCGGCGACGCTCTTCCCGTTCCTCGAGGCCGCCATCTCGATGCGCAACATCGCGACGTCGGACAGCCGCAGCCGCCCGCGCCTTTTGCAGATCCTCGGCGACACGACGTTGAGCGTGAAGGGCTTCATGCCCGTCGAGCCCGATCAGATCTTCCAGTTCGGCGGCATGGCGCAGCTTCTACTCATGAACGGCGCCGGCAGCGTCGGATTCATGGGCGCCGGGACGAGCTTCGATTTGAAGGCTCTCGCCACGATCGCGCTCGACAACCGCTCGAACCCGGACGACGTGATTCCGCTGCGGTTCCACGCGAACGTCGGCTGGCGCTTCGACAACTCCGCGGAGCTCGTGAAGGACGTCGAGACCACGCCCCCACCCGAGGGCCGCGGCGAGAACATCCAGCGTACCGAGCGCTTCGGCCTCGACATCAACCGCGTCGATAGCTTCCAGCTCGGCGTCGGCGCCGAATTCATTCACGAGTTCGTGCGGCCGTTCGCGGAGTGGACGTTCGACATCCCGGTGAACCGCCAGAAGTACGTGTGCGACGAGAACATGGCCGCCGATCACGGCGACCAATGCCTCGCCAAGGCGCAGGGCTGGTCAACCTCCCCGTCGCGCCTCACCTTCGGCGCGCGCGTGTTCCCCTGGCCCGAGCGCGGCCTCTCGGGCCTGCTCGCCGTGGACATCGGCACGGGCGCGACGAGCCAGTTCATCGACGAGGTGGCGCCCGAACCGCCGTATAACCTCTGGTTCGGCCTCGCCTGGGCCGTCGATACGGAGCCGCCGGCCCCGATCATCCAGACGGTCGAGAAGCCGGTCGCGACGCCCGTCTCCAAGCCCATGCCGTTCCTCACGGGCACGGTCGTGGACAAGGCCTCCGGCAACGGCGTTGCGGGCGCATCGGTGCGCTTCGACGGGCGCGCCTACTCGGGCCTGCTCAGCGCCGAGGACGGGTCCTTCAAGAGCTTCGCCCTCGAGCCCGGCAACTACACGCTCGCCATCACGGCCAAGGGCTTCCGCGACGGCCAGTGCCCGGTCACGATCCCGACCGAGCAAGCCGCCGCGGCAGGGCTCCCGCCGGGCACGCCGGGCACGCTCGGTCCCGACGGGGCCGTCAACGTGCGCTGCGAGCTCGAGGCGCTGCCGCAGCTCGGCAACGTGATTGGCTCGGTCGTCGATGCCACGAGCGGCGCTCCCATCGGCGGCGCGCACGTGAAGATCCGCGACACGCGCAGCCGCGAGCTCGACCTCTCGGCGGACGGCACCGGTGCCTTCCGCTTCCAGAACGTGCCGCCAGGCCGCGTCACCATCCTGGTCGACTCGCCCGGGTACTTCACCTCGAGCGAGGAGTTCCAGATCAAGCCGCTCGAGGACATTCCGGCGCGCATGACGCTCAACAAGCGTCCTGACCAGCCGAACGTCCTCGTCACGGGTCGCGAGCTCAAGCTCAAGAAGCAGGTGCACTTCACGAACAACTCGGCGGACATCACGCCGGACTCGAGCGCCATCCTCGAGGAGATCGCGGACGTGCTGAACACGCATTCCGAGATCAAGGGCGTCGAAGTGCAAGGGCACACCGACAACCAGGGCGAAGCGCCCTACAACCTGAAGCTCAGCGAAAGCCGCGCTCAGGCGGTCGTGGACGTGCTCGTCAAGCTCGGCGTCGACCCGCTCCGCCTGCAGGCGAAGGGCTACGGCGACACCAAGCCGCTCATGCCGAACAACACGGAAGCGAACAAGGCGAAGAATCGCCGCGTTCAGCTGATGATCAAGAAGGACTGAGCCGGCGCGCTGCTCTCGTCACCGGCCCGGCGCCGGTGACGAGACGAGGTCCGCCGTGGGACCGGAGCACCGGGCTCGGTCTCGCTACTTCTCGTCGCCTTCGCCCTGCTCGCGCTCGATCTCGATCTCGCGCAGGAGCTCGCCGACGCGGTCGTGCGCGTCTTGGCCGTCGTCGTAGATGAAGCGGAGATCGGGTACGCGCCGGAGCTTGAGCGCGGGACCGAGCGCGCGGCGCAGCCGCGGAACCACGCGCTTCAGGCGCGTCAACACGGATTTCCGCATCTCCGGCCCGTCCACGACGCTCAGGCGGCGAACGCGCGCCGTCGCGATCGACAGGTCCTTGGAGACGTCCACGTGCGTCACGACGAGGGACGATAACTCCGGATCGGCGAGCTCGCGCGCGAGCGCCGTCGTCAAATGGCTCTGCACGAGCCCTGCCACACGTAGCGTCCGGCGCGGATCCTCGGTCATGACTCGTCCCTCTCCGTGTCGGGCTCGTTCTCTTCCTCCGTGTCGGGAGGCTCGTCGAGCGCGCTTTCGATGCCACCCTGAATACTCCGGCCGCCCTCGCCGAGCGTGATGATCTCGGTCGCAACGTCCGCCAGCACCGCGTCGCGCGTGACCCGCGCCATCGCGACGGCAGCCGAGAGCATCTCCGAGCACCGCGCCGCTTCGTTGGCAACCACAGCCACACCGACCGTCGCCACCTGATACCGCTCGAGCTCCCCGACCTCCGCCAAGCTCACGCCCAACCGCGCCCGCACCCGATCTTTGAAGCCCTTCACGACGCGCCTTCGATCCTTCAGCGACCGAGCGCCCGGAATGGAAAGCACGAGCCGAGCAACACCAACGAACATTTCACGGGAGTCGTAGCCGTTCCGGCCTCACGCCGCACGTTCGGCTCCGAAAAGGACCGCGGGTACGCCGCCCGGAGCTGCTCGGGACGCCCGCTCCGGAAATGCGGCACGGCGAATAGACGATGTGGTGCCGGGGCAAAGCCCCGGCCGAGACGAGGCATGGGTCTTGGAAGGCCAGATCGACAGGACAACGAGAGCTCGACCCCGCTAGGGCTACCGGCGAGGCCGGCAGACGGCCCTAGAAACGTGCGACCGACGCCAGACCCATCAGGTAGATCCGACAGAACAAACTACAAAGTCTGCTTGATACTCTCGATTTCGAAGGCCTGGATGATGTCGCCGACATTGACCTCGTCGTAACCTTCCAGCGCGATACCGCAGTCGAAGCCTTCCTTCACCTCGCGGACGTCGTCCTTGAAGCGCTTGAGGCTCGCGAGCTTGCCGGCCCAGATCTCGGCGCCGTCGCGGAGGAGCCGCGCGTTCGCCGAGCGGCGGACGGCGCCTTCGATGATCATGCAGCCTGCGACGTTGCCGGCCTTGCTGATGCGGAAGACCTGGCGAACCTCGGCCTTGCCGATGGCCTTCTCGACCTGCGTCGGGGCGAGCAGGCCTTCCATCGCCGCCTTCACCTCGTCGACGACGTTGTAGATGATGCTGTACTGGCGGATCTGAACGCCTTCCTTCTGCGCGAGGATGGCGGCCTTGCCCGCGGGGCGGACGTTGAAGCCGATGATGATGGCTCCGGCTGCGACGGCGAGGTTCACGTCGCCCTCGGTGATGGCGCCCGCCGCCGAGTGCACGACGCTGACCCGAACCTTCTCGCTCGTGAGGCGTGTGAGCGCGTCGGCGACGGCCTCGACCGAGCCCTGCACGTCCGCCTTGATGATGAGCTTGAGCTCGAGCGCCTCGACCTCCTGCAGCGCCTTGTGCAGATCCTCGAGCGACATCGCCTTCTGACCCGTCGAGGGGACGAGGCTCCGGCGCTCCTTGGTCTTGCGCGTTTCGGCGATTTCCTGCGCCTTCTTCACGTCCGTCACGACGTGGACCTGGTCGCCGGCGCTCGGCACGTCGTTGAGACCGATGAGCACGACAGGCGTCGCAGGGCCGGCTGCGGCGAGCTGGCGGTTCTGCGAGTCGGTCATCGCGCGCACCTTGCCGTGCGCCGCGCCCGCGAGGACGACGTCACCCGGGCTCAAGGTGCCATCCATCACGAGGATGGTCGCCACCGGACCGCGCCCGCGATCGAGCTCGGCCTCGATCACGATGCCGGATGCCGGACCCTGCGGGTTGGCGCGGAGCTCGAGCACCTCCGCCTGCAGCAGGATCTGCTCGAGCAGGGTTTCGATACCTTGGCCCGTGTGCGCCGAGACCTCGGTGTAGAGCGTCTCGCCGCCCCAGTCTTCCGGCGTGAGCCCGATCTCGGCGAGCTGGCGCTTCACGCGCTCGCTGTTGGCTTCGGGCTTGTCGATCTTGTTGACCGCCACGACGACCGGCACGTTCGCCGCCTTCGCGTGGTTCACGGCTTCCTTGGTCTGCGGCATCACGCCGTCGTCCGCCGCCACCACGAGCACGACGATGTCGGTCGCCTGGGCACCGCGCGCACGCATGGCCGTGAAGGCTTCATGGCCCGGCGTGTCGAGGAACGTGATCGGCCCGCGCGGGGTATCGACCGAGTAGGCGCCGACGTGCTGCGTGATGCCGCCCGCCTCGCCCGCCACGACGTTCGCCTTGCGGATCTTGTCGAGAAGACTCGTTTTTCCGTGATCGACGTGACCCATCACGGTCACGATCGGGGGACGCACGACGCTGCCGGCCTCGTCCGTGGACGTGCCGCGAGCTGCCGTCAGCTGATCGGCCTCGCTGACGGCCGTGTCCTCGACCTCCCAGCCGAATTCGCTGGCGACGATCTTCGCGGTCTCGGCGTCGAGCGTGCTGTTGATGTTTATCCCGGTCGTGCCGAGACGCATCATCTTCATGAGCACTTCAGTCGCCTTCACCTGCATGCGCCCGGCGAGCGTCTGCAAGCTGACGGACTCTTCGATGCGCACGATCTTCTTGTGCGCGCCGCGCTCCTGCGTGGCGATGGGGCCCTTCGGACGCGGCAAGGCAGCGAAGCCGCCCGGGCGTCGCATACCTGGACGCCCGAAGCCGGGACGACCACCCATGAACGGACCACCCGGACGCGGCCGCGCGTTGGCGGCGCCGGCCTTGGGATCGTACTGAACGCGGCGCGGCGTGGGCGCACCGCGCTGCACTTGCGGCATGGGCACGCCAGGGCGCCCTTCCCAGACGTCGATGCCCGTCTTCGGCGTGGCCGGACGCGGCGCGGGCGCCGGTGCGGCCGCAGCTGCGGGAGCAGGAGCAGACGCGACGGGAGCCGGCGGAGGAACCGCAGGAACGGCCGCCGGCTCGGGAGGAGCAGGCGGAGGCGGTGATGCCGGCGCCGGTGCCACTTCCACCGGTGCGGGTGGGGGCGGCGGAGGAGCAGCCGCGGTCGGCGGCGGCGTCGGCTCGCGCGGCGCGGGAGCGGGCGTCGGCGGTGCCGTAGGGGATGGCGCCGCAGCGGGTGCGGAGGGCGCTTCGGCAACAGGCGCCGAGGCAGGCGCCTTCGCGCGACGAACGACGGGTGCAGCGGCGGGTGCCGACGGCTCCGGCGGTGCGGAGGGCACCGGTGGAGGCGCAGCAACCGGCGCCGACGCCGGCGTGGCCGACGGTGCCGCAGCGGGTGCCGCGCTCGCGGCGGGACGCGCCGCGCGACGCTTCACCACGGTGGCGTGGATGCGCTCTTCGACGACGGATGGAGCCTTCTGCTTCTCGAGCTGGCGCCGGATCCGCTCGACCACGTCTGGCCCAATCGAGCTCATGTGGTTGCGCACGTCCGGAACACCGGACGATTGAAGCAAAGCGACGAGCGCCTTCTGGTCCATGCCAAGGTCGCGTGCCACTTCGTAAACTCTGAGCTTTGCCGTCATCCAGTCTCCGTCACGAGCTCGGTCTTCTTTGGGCCGCGCGCTGCGCGCGGCAAGTTCAATGTGGAGAGCGCCGCCGCCCTCCGGAGCGAGGCGCTAATGCCGTCGTCCATGATGGCGACGATCGCCGTGTCCGGCCGTCCGAGCGCAGCTCCGACGGCGGCCTTGGTCCCTACCACCACGCTATCGCCGCGCTCGACCGCGGCCAGGACCGGCCCGAGCTCCGCGGCGGCGCGGGCATCTTCCGCGATCACGACGAACCGGGCAGCGCCGCGGGCCAGCGCCTCGGCAGCGGCCGTCGAGCCAGCGACCGCTTTCCGCGCGGCGACCGCAGCCCCGATGAGCGAAAGCGCCCGGCGCGTCCCGGCCGCGCCGAGTTGAGCCAGGAGCTCGTCGGCGGTCGTCGACACCGCCGTCTTCAAGGTGTGCGAGACCCCGCGTGGCACCGCGCGGCGGACGCACTCGGCCGTCGGGTGCACCCAGGCACCGCGACCGAGCGCACCTCCGCGCGGGTCAGCGACCAAGCTGCCGTCGGGGCCAAGCACGAGCCTCACGAGCTCGCCCGGATCCGCCGCGGCACGGCAGGCCACGCAGGTTCGCGTCATTCGGTCGCCGGCGTCTCCTTGCCCTCGGCGGCGTGCCGCGAGCGGGCTTCCTCGATCACCTTCCATTCGTCGGCCAGAAAGTGTCGCGCGCTTTCGTGGATCTGCCGTGCCTTTTTGATGCCGAGGCCGGTGCGAATCGCGAGCCGGTCGGGATCTTCGTGGGCGAGATCGTCCACGCGGCGGTAGCCGGCCTCCTCGAGGAGCTGCACCGTGCGCTGGCCGATGCCTTCGAGGAAGCGGAGCTTCTCCTCTTCGCTGAGCGGCTCCGTGCGCGAGGTGGCCCGCTCGATGCGCTCCTGGCGCACGCGCTCCATGGCGGCGAGCGCCGCGGCCTTGAGCGACTGGGCGCGCTCCGGCTCTTCGAGACCGTCGATGGTGACGAGCTCGTCCACCGACGCCTCCGCGACCTCTTCGAGCGCGCGGAAGCCCAGGCGGTACATCGTCTTCGCGAGATCCTCGCCGATGCCCTCGATCTCGCGGAGCTGAACCAGCGCCTCCTCCTCCATCTGGAGGAACTTGGCTTCGCTGATGATGTCGAGCTTCCAGCCCGTGAGCTGCGAGGCGAGCCGCACGTTCTGGCCCTTGCGGCCGATCGCGAGCGAGAGCTTCTCCTCCGGCACGACGAGCTCCATGCGGTGGTCGGCCTCGTCGACGATGACCTTGTTCACCTCGGCCGGTTGGATCGCGTTGATGATGTAGCGGGCCGGATCCTTGTCCCACGGCACGATGTCGATCTTTTCGCCGCGCAGCTCTTGCACGACGGCCTGCACGCGCGAGCCCTTGATGCCGACGCACGCGCCCACCGGATCGACGTCCGAATCGCGGCTCGTGACGGCGATCTTGCTGCGCGAGCCGGGCTCGCGGGCGACGCCGACGATCTTGACGATACCCTCGTAGATCTCCGGCACCTCGGCCTCGAACAGCTTCTCGACCAGGTGCGCCGACTGACGCGAGAGGATGATCATCGGGCCGCGCGCGTCGCGATCGATGTTCTTCACGAACGCGACGATGCGGTCGCCGGGGCGGAACGTCTCGCGCGGCGTCTGCTCGCGAGCCGGCAGGACGCCCTCCGTCTTGCCGAGGTCGACGATCAGGTTGTGGCCCTTCTCGAAGCGCCGCACGATGCCGCGGATCAGCTGACCCTGGCGGTCCTTGTACTCGTTGTAGATGATGTCGCGCTCGGCATCGCGCACGCGCTGCAGGAGGACCTGCTTGGCGGCCTGCGCGGCGATGCGCCCGAACGTGCTGCGCGCTTGCTTCATGTCGAGCACGCTGCCGAATTCCTTGTCCTGCTGCTTGGCGCGGTCGGCATCCTTCGGATGCCAGAAGACCTGGAAGCCGAGCTCCTCGCCGACTTCCGCCTCGAGGCCGTGCTTGCGCGCGACATCGACCGCGATCTCGCGCTCGGGCGTGGCAACCGCTTCGACCACCGTCATGTACTGGAAGAGGTCGATGTTGCCGGTGTCCTGGTTGAACCGAGCCTCGAGCTCGCGGGTCGGACCGAACGCCGCCTGCGCCGCTTTGAGAATGGCCGCTTCCATCGTTTCGATCAGCACCTGCCGATCGATGCCCTTCTCATCCGCTACTTGGTTGACGATCGTGCCGAGCCCATCGGCAATGCCCAACGACTGCGCTGCCATCACTCACCTGCTCCATTGCGAACGCGCGGGCGTGGGGCCCGCGGGAAATTGCTTCTCGGACCGGGACGGCGACCGCCTTGCGGCTCGCCGCGCTGCCACTCGAACACCAGGCGTGCCTGGTCGATCGTCGAAAAGGCCACTTTGACCTCGGTTTCACGCACGACGAGCGTGACGTTGCCCGCTTCGTCGATGCCGCCGAGCGTACCGACGAGGACGTACTGCCCGCCCACCGCTGCCTTCAGCTTGAGACGCGCACCGTGGCCCTTGAAGCGCTCGTACTCGTGCGGCGTGTACAAGCTGCGCTCGAGACCGGGCGAGCCGACCTCGAGCCGGTAGCGAGCCGGGATGCAGTCGGCCACGTCGAGCGCCGTCGAGAGGTCACGCGAGATGTCGCTACACAAGTCGAGCGTGACGCCGGCGCCGGGCTCGGTGCTGTCGGGTCGTTCGACCGTCACCTCGAGCAACCGCTCACCGCGATCGGAGCGCCACACGAGCTCGACACAATCCACGCCGTGCGCATCGAGCACGGGTGCGAGAGCCGCAATGATGCGCTCGCGATCGAGTCCGGTGAGCTTTTCGTGGGCGACTTTCATCGTCGGAGGGAGCAGCAGTAGCGAAGGCGAGTTAAAAAAAAAGGACCCGATTGGACGGGTCCATGAGGGACTCACCCTGTAAGTTGCGGCGGGAGTCTACTCGCCGACCGTCCGCTGTGCAAAGGCCATGAAGATCGTCAATTTCATTGATGTTTTTGGGATTCGCGCCCAAACGGAACCGGCGTGGGCCCGCCCGGCGGTCCGGGCAGGGCCGCCCTCCCGTCGATGCGCCTCCGGTCCGGGCGGCGCCCGTCAGGCGACGTTCGGCAGCGTCACGAGGTCCACGTGCAGGATCTCGTCGCTGAACGCCATGATCTCCGAAAGGCACGCGTCGGAGGGGCGCGACTCGAGGCGGATCTTCGCGCACGCCGCGCGACCGCCTTCGAAGACGGTGTTGTCGAGCTCGCTGATGTGAATGCCGTGACGCTTGAGCACCGCGAGCACGTTGGCGAGCGCGCCCACCTGATCGATGTGGCGCACGACGAGCTGGTAACGCGACCAGGTGTTGGCCGCGATGTTGACGACGTTCGGCACCTCGCCCTTCGTGACGAAGCTCCGCAGGATCCGCACCGTCTCTCCGGCAATCGCCGTCTGGGCGCGATCGGTGGACGCGCCGATGTGCGGCGTCGCATAGACGAGCCCGCTGTGCAGGATCGGATGATCGTAGCGGGCGGTGCGCTCCGAGGGCTCGTTCGGCAAGACGTCGAGGCCGACGCGCAAGGACTTCTTGGGGATGAGCTCGAGCAAGGCGTCGTAGTCGACGAGCTCGGGGCGGGCCGTGTTGATGAACGTCGCGCCGTCGGGCAGCGCGCTCAAAACGGCGCGATCGACGATGCCCTTGGTGCGGTCGCTGAGCTCGAGATGGACGCTGAAGAAATCCGACTCGCGCGCGAGCTCGACCGGCGACGGGACGCGCTTGACGCCGAGCTCGGCGGCGCGCGCCGCGGTGAGGGAGCGCCCGTACGCGAGCGGGCGCATCGCGTAGGCGTGCGCGACCTCCGCCATCACGCGCCCCACGTGCCCGAAGCCGAGGATGCCGAGGGTGCGGCCTTCGAGACCGACGGCGCGCGCGTACTCGTCCTTCTCCCAGCGGCCGGCGCGTAGCCCAATGATGCCGTCGGGGACGCGGCGATCGAGGCAGCCGATCAAGGTGAACGCGACCTCGGCCACGGCGCGAGCGTTCTTGCCCGGCGTCGTCGCGACGTAGATGCCGCGCTCGCTCGCGAAGGGCACGTCGATGTTCTGCGTGCCGGCGCCCGCGCGAATCACGAGGTTCAGCGACTTGCCCGCGCTGAGCGCCGCGGCGTTCACGAGCGTGCCGCGCACGATGAGCACGTTGATCCCCGCGAGGCGGCCGGGCAGCTGTTGCGGCGTCAGGCCGGGCTCGTAACTCACCTCCACCCCGAGGGCGCGCATCTCGTCGAGAGCGTCTTCGGACAAGCGATCAGCGACCAGAACGCGCATGGGGGGGCGGTTCTAGCACGCCGGAAGTGGGTACCGTACCCCTGAAATCATCAGGGCGAGCGCGCCGTCGTCGCCTTCGGTGAGCCACGGAGCGAGCCCGAGCTGCGCATTCGGTCGAAAGCGCGCCACGAAGGCCGCGTCCTTCACCCTCGAGGAGAGCGCGCCCGCGGCGTCACACGAAAGTGTCGCCGGATCGAGCGGCTCCTCGCTCCCGTCGAAGAGCACGAGCCACGGTCGACCCTCGACGTTCTTGACGGCTTCGACGAAAAACGGAGCGTCCTCGACCTCGAAGTACGTCCAGTCGTAGCCGTTGCTGAGCACGTAGCGGCCGTCGTCGGGATGACGCGCGATCCAGCTCGCGAAGGCGCGAGCCATGGCGGCGTGCTCGACCCGGTTTCCGTCGTGGATGAATTGCCCCCGTGCGTCGAGACGGATGGTGCTTTCCCTGGAACGCCCGGGTGGGGGCGGGAGCCGGAAGAAATCAGGGTGATCGCCGGGGCGGGTCATCGCACAAACGTGGATTTCGCGGGGCCGCCAGATCCAACGCCGGGCTCCTGCGTACCTCGAGTGTAAGCCGGCTCGGGTGCCGCGCGTTGGAGGATCATCATGAAGATTCGCACCGTGGGGGCGCTCGCCGCCCTGGGAATGCTGCTCACGAGCTACAGCGTTTGGTCCCTGACCGCGGACCGCGCGCGGCCCAATAGCGGGTGGGTGCACCACGCCGGGACGGACCGCGGCGACGACCGCGGGCGCCCGAACGAGGCGAGCCTCGCGAGCTTCACCGCGAACGGCACGCTCGGCATGGATGCGCGGCTCGGGCACGCGAAGCTGCCCGCGGGCGAAACCCAGGAGACATTCGTGCTCGTCAACGTGCGCGCCGACGACAAGGTGAGCGGGCGCCCGACGTCACGCCACCTCGCGATCGTCGTGGATCGCTCGGGCTCGATGCGCGGCAAGCGAATGCAGAATGCGATCGCCGCGGCCCAGGGCGCCGTGCGGCGGCTCGCGGACGGCGACATCGTCAGCGTGGTCGATTACGCGGGTTTCGGGCACGTGCTCGTCGAGCCGACCGAGCTCGGACCGGACACGCGCGAGGCGGTGAGCGCGCGCATCGGGCGGCTCGCCGCTGACGGCGACACCTGCATCTCGTGCGGGCTCGATACGGCGCTCGACCTCCTGCGGCGGCGCACGGGCGGCGTCGACCGCGTGCTGCTCGTCTCGGACGGCGAGGCCACGACGGGCGTGCGCGACATCGAGGGCATGCGGCGCGTGGCGGATCGCGTGCGCGCCACGGGCGCCACCGTGACGACGATCGGCGTCGACGTCGATTACAACGAGCGCATGATGACCGCGATAGCCGAGCAGACGAACGGCCGGCACTACTTCGTGCAGGAGCCGTCGGCGCTCGCGTCCATCTTCGACCAGGAGCTTTCGGGCCTCGAGCGCACCGTCGCGCGCGAAGCGAAGGTGGAGCTCGAGCTCGAGCCCGGCGTGGAGCTCCTCGACGTCGGTGGGCGGAGCTTTCGGCGCGAGGGCTCGCGCGTGAGCGTCGCGCTCGGCTCGTTCGCGGCGGGCGAGGAGCGCAGCGTGCTCGCGCGGGTGCGGCTCGCCAGCAGCGGCGGCGCCGAGCAGCCCATCGTGCGGGCGCGCCTGACCTACGACGACCTCACCACGGGCACGCGCGGAGAGAGCGACGGGAGCCTCACGGCGCTGCTCACGAGCGACGGGACGCGCTCGCCCCTCGAGCCGCACGTCGAGGAGAGCGTGCAGCGTAGCGGCTCCGTGACGGCGCTGAACGACGCCGCCGACCTCTTCAAGGCGGGCGACTCCGAAGGCGCGAAGCAGAAGGTCGCCCAGAAGCTCGAGGAGGTGCGCGAGCGTCGCGCCGCCGCCGTCGCCGCAGCACCGGCGCCCGCTCGGCCCGCGCTCTCGAGCCGGTTCGATCAGGAAGAGGTTGCGCTCGGCGCCGCAGCGAGCGCCTTCGCCGAGCCGCCCCCTGCCCCGACCGCGTCGCCTGCCGAGGTGCGCGAGAGCAAGGCGGCCCTGAAGCGCAACGCGGCGCAAGCGGCCGAGCTCGCGTTCTGAGCGAGTGCGGCGAGCTCTCCACGGCGAGCGCCCGCGGCTTGCCCGAGGGCGCTCACTTGGCTCGTGCGGCCGCGAGCAGGTAGCGGCGACCCGGATCGACGAGGAAGCGCCCTGCGAGCGCGCTGCGGCCGAGGAGCATCGGGTTCTGCATGTGCCGGCGATCGACGAGGCCGAGCTCGATGCGATGCTCGTCGCCGCCGAGCACGACACGCGCCGTGACGAAGACGCGCGACTCGAGCTTGCCGCTCGTCGAGCGCACGCGGCCGCGGCGCAGCACGGTGGCTTCGATGGGCGCGGGGCGCTTGCCGCCGGTCTCGCTCTTGGCGAGCGCGAAGCGGACGCGGCCCGCACCGAGCTCGGTGAGCGACTCGACGTGGAGCGCGCTCGTGCGCGCGCCGGTGTCGACCCGTGCGTGAACCCCGCGCGCACCCCAGGCCGGAATGTCGACGCGCTCGAGCACGCCGATGAGCCGCGGAGCCCTGCGGCGCCCCGGCGCGCCCGCGCTCATGCCGGGCTGCCGCGCTGGGCGATGCGCTCCCGAAAGTCCTCGATCGTGCGCGCGAGGCCCTTCTTCAGCGGAATTTGCGGCTCGAACGCGATGAGCTGTTGTGCCTTCGTGATGTCGGGGCGGCGCTGCTTCGGGTCATCCGGAGGCATCGGCCGGTACTCGATCTTCGATTTGGAGCCGGTGAGCTCGATGACGTGCTCGGCGAGCTCGGCGATCGTGAACTCGCCGGGGTTGCCGAGGTTCATGGGGCCGCTGAGCTTCTCGAGGCGCGACACGCGTAGAAAGCCCTCGATCAGGTCGTCCACGAAACAGAACGAGCGCGTCTGCTTGCCTTCTCCGAACAGCGTGAGCGGGCGCCCTTCGAGCGCCTGCACGATGAAGTTCGACACCACGCGGCCGTCGCTGAACGCCATGCGCGGGCCGTAGGTGTTGAAGATGCGCACGAGCCTCACATCGAGACCCCAGACGCGCGCGGCGTCCGACAGCAGCGTTTCGGCGCCGCGCTTGCCCTCGTCGTAGCAGGAGCGCTCGCCCACCGGATTCACGTTGCCCCAGTAGGTTTCCGGCTGCGGATGCACGGTCGGGTCGCCGTACACCTCCGACGTGGATGCGTGGATGATCTTGCAGGACCGGCCGCGAGCGAGCTCGATCAGGCGCTGCGCTCCGATGACGCTGGTCGTGAAGGCGGCGTACGGGTCGTGCTGGTAGTGGACCGGCGAGGCCGGGCACGCGAAATTGAAGACGAGCTGCGCGTAGACGTGCAGTGGATCGCGCACGTCGCCGGCTTGGAAGTGAAAATGCGGGTCGCGCGAAGCGCGCGCCAGATTCACGAGATCCCCCGTCATCAGATTGTCGAGCCCCACCACCTCGTAGCCCTCGTCGAGGAGCCGATCCACGAGATGCGATCCGAGAAACCCCGCTGCTCCGGCCACGAGAACGGTTTGTCGTGCTGCGCCTAGTCCCATGCTCCCTCAAGTAGCCTCGCTCTCTCTGGCGGGCAAACCCGGAGCCTGAACGCCTGTTCGCGCGAGCAGCTCGTGCGAGGGGACGCGACCTACGTGCACGAAGACCGCCTCGCACGGGAACGAGCGCCCGACGCCGGCGACTCGTGCCTCGACCGAGCGCGGCCCGATCCGCTCGATCTCGGCCTCGAACACGAGGCGCACCCTGCCCTCGGCGGCGCGCGCGGATAGCGCGTCGATGTTGCGCTTTCGCCCGCGGCGAAAGCCGGGGCCCCGCGCCAAGACCGTGACCGAGGTCCCCGGCTGCGCGGCGAGAGCGAGCGCGCTCTCCATGGCCACGTCGCCGAGACCGGCGACCACCACCGAGCGCCCCGCAAACGAGCGGGCGTCGCTGAGCTCGTAGTGAACGTGCGGGCGCGCCGCCTCGTCCACCACCGCAGCGAGCGCCCGAGGGGTGCCCCGCGTGCCAATCGCGAGGATCACCGTGGTCGCCGTCACCTCGAGGGGCGCGGCGCCCGGAAGCGCGGCACGGACGCGGAAGCCTTGGTCCCCGGGAATCACCTCGAGCACGCGTGCCCCCTCGCGCACGGGAAGTCGGGCGGCTCGTACGGTGCGCTGCCAGCGCTGCACGAGCTCTTCCTTGTGCACGTCGCCGATGAAGAGCGGCAGCTGCTCGTCCGCGGCGAGCGGCGCATCGAGCACGAGCTTCTCGCGCGAGAAGCTCTGAATGCTCTCCGCGAGGCGGCCCTGCTCGAGCACGACGCAGTCGAGACCGAGCGACTTTAGCGTGAGCGCCGCCGCGAGCCCGGCCGGACCAGCGCCCACGACCACGACATCGAGGGTTCCCGCGGGTTTTGGAGCTCCCGCGCGCACACTGGCGACGCGCAGAGCCGCGGCCCGCGCCACCTTTGCACCTTGCCGCAAGGCGTTGCGTACGAGCGAGCTCCCCGTGACATCACCGGCCAAGAAAAGTCCCGGACGCGTGAGCGCCTCGAGCCGTTCGGAGAGCCGCGGACCCGGCGCTGCTTGGCCGTCGGTCACGAGTGTGAGCGAGCCGTTCGGGCAGCTGTCTTGGCAAGGCCCGGCACCGCAGCAGGCGTCGGGTCGCGCGAGCACCGCGACGTAGCGCTTTACGACGAGCGCGTCATACGGGCACGCGTCCACACAAGCCTGGCAGCCGAGGCAGGTCGCGGCGTCGATCACGGGCAAACGGCGCGCTCCGGGCGGCGGCGTCATCCGTGCGGCACTCCGTGGGGGCGCGCGCCGCCGGCGCCGGTCGAAGAGAAGGGTGAGCCCAGCCACGCCGAGGCCGAGCGCGATGACGGCAGCATCCGAGCCGAACGAAGCGAGCACCCCCCTTCCGGTGCCGGCACCGCGAGCCGCTGCGCGGGCGCGCTCGATCGCGGCATCGCGAAGCGCCGGCTTACGAGCGCTCGATTGGGCGGGAAGCCGGTGCTCGTCGAAGCAGAGGGAGAATGCACCGCCACCGGACAGGCAGTGAGCGGCGGGGTCTCGGTCGTTCGCTGCGTCGTGACAGCGCGTGCAGGCGGCGCTGCTCACGAGCGGAACGAACACTTCCTCGATCTCGACCCCCGCGGGCGACGGGCGCGGCGCGACCAGCGTGCGCTCGAAACCGCTTCCGTACAGGATGCTCTCGCCGTCCGCGCGCAGCGCCATGCCGCTTTCGCGGTGCACGGAGTGGCACGTCGCGCAGCCGAGCGCTCCATTTTCAGCGAGGCGCTGGTGTGCCGTGCGCGTCGATGGGTGGGCGCCGTGACAATTCACGCAGGCGGCGGCCGCCGATACTTCTTGGCTCCGAGCGTGGCAGCTCGCACACGAGTACCCGACGTGAGGGCGTGCGAGAGGCCCGGGAGCGCCGAGCGATCTTGGGCCGTCACGAACAGCGAGCATGAGCAACGCCGCCGCGGCGCCAACCGAGGCCGAAAAGACCCAGCCCCGGCGACGCGTCGTATCGGACGAATCACTGGCCAAAAGCGCACGGCGGCGGCGCTCGGGGAGCGTGGTCGTCAACGGCTCACCCCGACGACGTGAGCCAAAAGCAGAAGCAAGAAAAGCGCCGACAGCGCGAGATGCAGCGGCGGCCAGACGCCAAGAGCACGCTCGAGGAGGCGCCGTGCCGCGAGCACGCGGAAGGCGACGGCTGCCCGCACGAGCGCTTCGCTTCCCGCGAGGCGAGCGCTGCTGCGGCCACCGAGCAAGCGCTGAATGCGAAGCGCCAGAGCGGCTTCTTCCTCGGCTGGCGTGCGACCGGAGACGACGAGCTGCAAGGGACCGAGCCAGGCGGATGCGTACGGCAAGAGCACCGCGCGAGCGAGCTCCTTCACCGCTCGGTCCTGGTCGCTGAGGCGCCCGTAGAGCCGCTGCTCGAGCTCGCCGAGCTCGCTCGGATGATCCTCGGGCAGCGTGCCACGGCGCTCGAGGCGCGTGAGCCGCGGCGGCACGGCTCGGTAGCAGAGCGCGAACAGCCCTCCGCTCGCCGCCAGCAGCCAAAAAACCAACGAAAGGAGCGCTGCGACCCCGTGCGTCGCACGCTGGCCCGCGTGCAGAACCACGACCGCGGCTAGCGCCACACCAAGCAGGGCGTGCACCGACACGAACCGGGCAATTCCCCGCGGAGCGCGCTTGCCGCTCTGCGCGCGAAGCCATGTGCGCAAAGCCGGGAGCCGCTTGAGCGCACCGTGCGACAAAACAAGGAGCGCGAGCGCCCCTGCGACGACTCCCGTTACGAAAGCATGGCGTGCGCTCGTCACCGGCGCTTCGGACGCGCGCCGCGCGAACGCAAGGAGCGGCGGGACGACGGCCACCCAGAGCAGCCAATCGAATGCGCGTGAGCGACGCGTCGCCCCACTCGGGCTCGCCGCAGTCGGAGTCGCAGACCCGGCGGCACCGACGAGCGAGCGCACCTCGACGAGCTCACGCGCCGGGTCGGCGCGGAAGATCGCGCCCGTGGGGCACGCGCTCACGCATTCGGGGCCGCTGCGACCGCGACAAAGGTCACATTTTTGCGCCACGAGCTCGCTCGCGCCCGAGCCCGGGGACGGGCGCGGCGCGAGGCGGATCGCGTCCCAGGGGCACGCTTTGGCACACGCGCCGCATCCGGTGCACAGAGCCTCGTCGAGCGCCACCGCGCCGCTCGCATCGCGCGTGATCGCGCCGGTCGGACATTCGGGCAGACACGCGGGGTCGCGACAGTGCTGGCACGCCTGGGGCAGGAGCAACGCGCGCGCGGCGAATCCGCTCTCGGAGACCACGCTGAGCGCCACCTTGTCGCCGCGGCGCGTGAGGCGCGGCGTGCCGTGCGTCTCCGCGCAAGCCCGAGCGCACTCACCGCACCGCACGCAGGTGTCGAGGTCGATCGCGAGCAGCGAGCGCGCGCTCGAGAGCCGCTCGAGCTCGTGCACGGCGTGCCGCGTCGCGCGCCCGGCGTAGAGCTCCTCCACGCGGGCTTGCTTCTCGAGCCGGGCGCGCGTGCTCTGCTCGGCTCGAGCGATCGCTTCTGGATGGGAACGTGAAAGCTCGCGGAGCTCCGCGCGCGGCATCACCAAACCCACGACGTCACCGAGCGCGGTTGCCGTCGCGTCGTACGGGCCCCCGCCCCGTGCCGCCTCGAGACCAGCCACGTCGCCTCGCGCAAAGAACCCGGATTTCCCGCGAGAGGTCACGATCGTCACGAGGCCGCTCACGACGATCAGCGCCCGCTCGGCCGGGTCTTCGGCGGCGAACAGGCGCTGGCCGCGGAGCCACGACTCCTCGCGCAGCCGACGCACGAGCTCCTCGAGGGCGCGCTCACCGAGCGCCTGCCCGAACGGCGTGCGGAGTAGCTCGGCGACGTACGCCTGGCGCCGCGCGAGATCTCCTTCACGCACCAAGAGGCCCGCGCGGCCCGCGTGCGCGAGGATCCGCTCGAGCGCGGCGACAGGCACCTCGAAGAGCGAGCTCTCCCCGCGCGAAAGGGCACGCGCGGCGCGCGACGCTCCGCGCGCCAGCGCCTCGCTTCCGAAGTGTCCGCTCGCCCCGATCTCGCGCGAGCCTCGCGCGGACTCGAGGAGGATCGAGCCTTGTACGACGAACCACAGTGTGTCGGCGGGATCGCCCGGTGCAAACGCTGCCGCTCCGTCGGCGAGGTGTCGCACGCGGGCTGCGGCTCGGACCGCGGCGCGACCCTGCACGTCGAGCCCCGAGAGGAGCGGCGAGCCGAACGGGTGCTCAGCCACCGCGTGCCTCCGCGCGAGCGAGCTCCACGATGTCGAGACGCTCGAGCGCGTCCTTCGTCACGAGCGGTCCGCCCGGACGCGCACCCCGGGTGGCGCGCGCCGCCTCGTAGGCCGCGAAAGCGCGCAGCAAATAGGGTGGGAACGGGCGAAACAGGAGCCGCGCGGTCACGTGGAGCCCGCGCTCGCGGAGCGGTAGGGCGTAGACGTAGGTGACGGGCGTGTCCGGGGCGAGCGAGCGGGTGTCGATGATGGCGTCCGGCGCCTTGACGAGCCCGCGCGAGGCGTCGAGCGCGCCCACCGGGAAGTAAGTCTCGAACAGCGCACGACGACCGCGAAGGTTCGAGCCGCATGCCCCGGTGTCGGGATCGTACTCGCCTTCGGCGTAGCGGTCCGCACGGAAGCGTTCCTGGCCTGGCAGCGCCTCGCAGCGCCCGTCGCTCGTGAGCCGGCCGATGCAGCGCACGCAGCGCAGAAAGCCGTTTTGGAAGCTCACGAGGCCGCGCCCGCGAAAACGCGTGCCGCCCTCGTCGGGAGGGGGCTCCCAGGCGGGTGCGTCGGGTCCATCCTCGACGTCCGCGCCGAAGAGCCCAAGCGGACGACCCGCGCCGTCGAGACCCGCCCCCTCGACGTTCACGTCGACGAAGCGCTTATCGGCGAGGTCCGCGTCCGGCCCGCTCACGTGCCCCACCTCGTAGAGCACCCTGCCCCGCGCGTCGGTGACGGTGAGCTCGACCCAGAGCTCGCGCTCTTGGCTGAAGCCGCCCGGCACCCGGTGCCCGGCGCCGACGTTCTCCACCGTGACAGGGATCTCCACGCCGCCGCCACGCTGCTCGACCGGCCCGAGCGTGAACCGCACGCTGCTTCGAAGCAGGAGCTCGCGCCGCGCCCGAGCGCCGAGCGGCAGACCGAACGGATCGGGCTCGGTTTCGTCGGCGAGCGCTGCGGAAAACCGGGGCGAAAGCGGGACCTCGACCCCGGTGAAGTAATGCGGGTGCACCTCGCGCTCGGCGCCCTGTGCGGTCGCGGCGAAGCCGAGCGGCAGGTCACCCGGAGCGCGCGGCTCGAGGCGCTCGCCGTTCCAAACCCCGGGGTAGGTCGAGAGGTGGCAGTCCTGACAGCTCGGTGCGGCGAGACCGCGCGCCTGTCGCTGCTCCGCGTACTCGCGCCACTCGGTGTAGCCGTTGCGGAGGCGCTTGAAGTGATCGCCGCGCGCTCGGCCGAGCACATCCGTGCCGAACAGGCGCACGTCGTGGCAGCTGCCGCAGAAGGCGCTCGACGCGAGGTAGCGGCTCGCTTCTTCCGTTGGACGAGCGTGCGCTCCTCCTGCGACGAGACCCTGCGCGGTTCGTTCGCCCGAAAGGAGCACCCGCGGATCGAGCCGATAGCCGGAGTTCGCGATGCCGAGGCGCTGCTCGGTCGCTCCCACGCGGGACGAAAACAACGCGCCGGTCGTGGACGAGGTCCAGGTCGGATTTCCCTGGTACTCGCCGCGCGCCGCGACCCCGGCTCGCGCGGGGCCGCTCACCTGATGGCAAAACGAGCACCCGATGCCGTCCCGCCCGGCCGCGCCGAGCAGCTCCCCGAGCGGTCGGTTCTCGGGCCCCGCTTGGAACGCGTTCCAGCGGGGGACCTCCCCACCGAGGTTCTGACCCGGCGCGTGACAATTCACGCACCAGCCCTCGCCACCCGAACCGGTGACGGAAACGCCGCTCGTGAGCTCGAGACACGCCGTGGCGAGCTCCGGGCGCCGGAGCACCCCCGCGCCTTGCGGACAGTTCGACGAGCGCCCGACCTGCTCTTCGATGAGCAGCTCGAGTGCCTGAAATAGGGGCGAATCCACGGCATGCGCCATGACGGAGCGCCGCCACTCCGCGCTCTGCCGCGGGTGGCACGACGCGCAGCGCTCCGCTCCGTCGTCGAAATGAAGCGGCTCGCGCGGCCGAACGATGGGCGCGCGCTCGGCGGCGCGGCCGAGCTCGAGCACGAGCAGCGTGGCTCCGAGCGATGCCAGAACGACGGCGAGGGCGAAGCCGGCCTCGCGTCGTTCCACAGTCACGGCGAGCCTCGGCTCGCAGCGCGCGTCGGCTCGGGATGCGAGCCCGTGCGCATGGCGTACGTGGCGATGCCGGACAGCGCCGACAACGAGAGCACGAGCACGAGCGCGGCGCGCCACGATAGCTCGCGGGGCGCGGAGGCTTCTTCGATGAGCGCCAAGGTATCGAGCAGCTTCGAGCGCGTCGGTGCCGGCACGTCGCGGAGGCCCGCGCGCGGCGGCGTCGAGGCCACTGCCCGACCCGCGCTCGAAGCGTCGGGCGCGGACGCCTCGGGCGGGAGCGGCGGCGCCGGATCGGTATCGCGGCGTCCGCTACGGCGCGAGGGCGGCGTGTCGAAGGCGATGTCGGAGGGGCCGAACGGCTCGAGCTCGTGGAGCACGTCGGCGGCCGAGCCGGGACGCTCTTCGGGTCGCTTTTCGAGCAGCGCGAACAGCAAGCGCTCAACGCCACGCGGCAGCCCGCGACGCACGCCCTCCGGCAGCGGCGGCGGCGCCGCGGTGCACTGCAGGTTCAAGAGCTCGCGCGGCGAGCTCGACTGAAACGGCGGTCTTCCCGCCAGAAGCTCGTAGAATACGAGCCCGAGGGCGTAGAGATCGCTCCGCGCGTCGACCGGCCCCGCGTCGATTTGCTCCGGGCTCATGTACGCGAGCGTGCCGACGCTGTGCGTCGACGCGTTGCCGAGCGCGGCGAGCATCTTCGCGACGCCGAAGTCCATCACCTTCACGCTGCCGTCGCCGAGGATCATCACGTTCTCGGGCTTGAGATCGCGATGCACGATGGCCGGCTCGTGCTCGTGCGCGGCCGAGAGCGCGCGTGCCATCTGCTGGACGAGACCCACGGCGCGGACCCAGTCGAGCGCGCCTTCGCTGGCCGCCACTTCGCGCAGCGTTCGACCCTCGAGCAGCTCGAGCGCCATGACGAGCTCGCCGTCCACCTCCGTGCAGCACAGGCAGCGCACGACGTTCGGGTGGTCGAGCCCCGCCAGGATCGCCATCTCGTTCGCGAACAGGCGGCGGCCGGCGTCGGACCGCGACAGCTCGGGACGGAGAACCTTGAGCGCGACGCGGCGTCCGGACAGCCGCTCCTCGGCCTCGAAGACCTTCCCCATCCCACCTTCGCCCACCTGCCGGATGATTCGATACTCGCCCAGGGTCTGCATGGCGCTCCTTCTACGTGCGAGCCACTGGAAGGCTCTGCACCCAGGGAACGCGCGAGATCCGCCGAGCTTTCAGGGGGCCTTCCGCCCCCACCCCCGGCGGCGGCCGGCCGGTGTATGGATCCGGGGGGATGGACGAGTTCCCGACGCTCGAGGTCGTCGCTTTCATTGGAGTGCTGGCGGCACTGGTCGGCATGCTCCAGCTCCGGACCGGCCTCCGGGAGATCCCGAAGCTTGCCGAGGCGCTGGAGGCAGCCCTCCGCGCCGGTGACCTCGCTCGTGCTCGTGCCCTCACCGCGACGGCGGAGGGGGCGGCGTTCGGACGGTTCGGCTCGGCGCTGGTCGAAGCGCTCGATCGCGAGCCACGGCCGAATCAACGGAGCCTCGAGGTCGCGGTCGCTCAGGCGCGCCGTCGCGCGGCAGCGGCGGCGCAGCGCGGCCGGGCACGCGACCTCGTCGTCGCCGCCGTCCTGATCGGTGCGGCGGCCTACGCCGTGCGCGCGTCGCTCGGGGTCGGCCGCGCGTTCTTTGCGATGCTCGGCGCTGCGCTCGTTATGACAGCGATCGGCCCCGTGCTGCGTCGCGCGATGCTCGATACGGTGGTGCGCGCCGGTGACGGGCTCTTGCGCGCGGCCGCGATCTACCTCGCGCAGCAAGCGGCCCACAAAAGCCAGCCGTGCGCGGAATGCGGCGCGCTCGAAGCGCTCGAAATCGGCGCGCCGGCGCTCGACTCGCTCGCGCCGCTCGGCGTTCGCACGCTGAGCGTCTGCCGGCGCTGCGGCCACGTCTCGGGCTATGCCGAGCACCCCGGCTCGATCGCCGTCGACGAAGCGCGCGGCGTCCGGCTGCGCGCTGCGGAGCCCGAGCTCGAGAGCAGCGCCGAGGCGAGCGAGCACGAAGGCTGAGAGAGCCCACGCTCGCTGGCCGCGCTACGCTCAGAACGACCCGCGAACGCCGAGCCGCACGTCGCCCGGTCCGAGGGCGAGGTCGGGCGCGACGCGAAGCTTGGTTTGCTCCGGGGCGAGCGCCTTCGGGAGCGGCCGATCGCGAACGTGGCGCACCTCCGGCACGAACGAGACCTGCGCCTCGAGAATGCCGAGCGCCGCCACGCCGATGAACCCGTACGAGCTCAGGACCAGCGCCGTGTGCCAATCGTTGAGCCGCTTCTTCACGTCGTCGGCCGGCGGGCGACCCTGATTGGCGTACTCCGCCGCCTGGGACTCGATGTGCGTGTAAACCGCCGTGGAGACGACCGTGGTGCCGGCGAGCGCGACCTCTGCACCGAAAAAGAGCCAGCCGAGCGCCTTGTTTCCGTTTTGAAACTGCCCGACACCGAACGGCACGAGGGCGATGAGGCGGTTGTTCTTCTCGATCACGACCTCTTGCTGGGCCAGGCGCTCGAGCGTCAGCATGCGCGCCCAGCGCTCGTTCTCTTGCTTCTGTCTCGCCGCGGCGTCGCGGCGTGCGGTCTCGATCGTCTTCTCCTGAGCGCGCCTGAGCTCGTCGTAGAGCTCGTCGCGGACCTTGATGAAGCGATCGACGACCCGCGCGGGGAAGATCAAGCTGTCCGGCGCGCGCATCTGCGGATTCTTGCGCACCGCATCACGCAGGGGCTGATCGGCGGCCTCCGTCTTGCCGAGCCCGATCAGGCAGGTCGCATGATAGAGGCGCGCCGTCTCGATGATCTCGGGTTGCTTGAGCGGGCGCGGCCCCGCCGGGTCGAGCAACCGCGAAAGGCGCGCGGCGCACTCTTCGTAGCGGGCAGCTTCGACGAAGCTGACCACCCGCGCGAGCTCGGCCTGGTCGCTCAGCCGCTCCTCCTCGGGCTGGGGGTCGGTCTTGAAGGCAGCCGATGCGCCGTCATCCCCCGGAGCGGACTCCTCCGCCCGAGCCTGGGCAGTCTGCCACAGCACCACGGCGAAGGTCGCCACCGACACCGACCGAAGACGTGACCGCATGGATGGGCCCCGGCGAGAATCAGGGGCCGGGAGGGACGCTCGAGACTCGACCGGGGCTCAGGTTCACGTCAAATCCTTTTGGCGGGAGGGCACTTCCCGGGGGCGGGATGATGGTGCAGCTCGCCCGCCGGGAGGCCGAGGTCATCTCGAAGTTCTGACGGCTCGGGACCGGGAAAATGCCGAGCTCCGCGCAGCTAGCCTGCGAGCCGGGCGGTCCTCGAAACTCGACCGTGGCGTGCTTGAAGCCGATGTGCCCGCGCACCTTCTGTAAGTCGCCCGGCGCGCGCGGCGCCCGGATCTCCACGTTCAGGCGCTCCCCGGCGTCGCAGCACTCGGTGTTCGGCGGGATGAACTCGAACACGTGCGTGCCGACCGAGAACTCATGCGTCCCGAACCACTCCTTGAGCTCGGCGCCGTCCACGCGGACGGTCGCGTTGGCTGGCCCGTCGACCGCGATGCGCACCTGGGCCGTCTCGGCGCTCGGCGTCTCCGCCTTGGCGCTCGGGGCCGCGCGCGTCGTGGACTTCCTGGGAGTCGTACGGGGCTTGTCGTCCGTCGCGGCCACAATCGCCGACGCCACGGGCGCGAGGGGTCGAGGCACCGCGATGGGGGCCGCCACCGGCTTCCGCGGTGCCTCCGGCGGGTGCACGAGCTTCTTCTCGATGCGCGAGACGGCAAAAGCGAGACCCGCGAGCAGCACGCTCCCGCCGAGCGCGATGGCGGCGCTGCGGATGTTGCGGCGCATGCGCTCGGAGCGGCCGAGGCTCGTCACCTCGGCGATCAGCCGCGAGTCATCCGGCCGGAGCGCGAGGGCGCGATTCAGGTACGCGGCCGAGCACGGGATGTCCTTCTTCGCGCGCGCCTCCGTCGCGAGCGTCATCAAGCGCTCGACGATGCGCGGCTCGTACGCTTCGAGGTACGACTTCGGATCGAGAAGGTAGGCGCGAAGCTCGCTCCGGATATCGACGAAGCCGAGCTTCGTGAGCTCGGCGCGCAGAGCGATCGCGACCTCCTCGGCCGAGGCGTAACGACCGGCTGGCTCGTGAGCGAGCGCCTTGCCGACGATCGCGCCGAATTGGAGGCCGACCGTGGGGCGCGCCTTGTCGGCGGGCGTGAAAGCGCCGTCGAGGACGCGCCGCAGGACCTGCGCCGGATTCTTGCCGTCGAACGGCAGGCGTCCGACCAGCGCTTCATAGAGCAGCACGCCGAGCCCGAACACGTCCGCGCGCGCGGTCACGTCCCCGCCCTCGATCTGCTCGGGCGCCATGTGCGCGGGCGAGCCCAGCACCTGGCCGGTCGAGGTCACGCCCTGCGCGTCGAGCAGCTTGGCGATGCCGAAATCCGTGATCTTTATCAGCACTTCGTCGGGATTGCTGGCGCGCAGATCCGCCGACCCGGGAGGCGGCGTCGCGACGAGCACGTTCTCGGGCTTCACGTCGCGGTGGATGACGCCGAGCTGGTGAGCGTGATCGAGCGCGCCCGCGATCTCGATCGCGACGATGGCGGCGATCTCGGGTGGCAGGCGCTCGCGCTCCGCCAGGAGCGCGCGCAGGGTCGTCCCGCGCACGAGCTCGACGACCAGGTACCGCTCCGGGTCGGCTTCGTCCGAGACGTCGTAGACCTCGACGATGTTCGGGTGCTTGAGCTTCGCGACGGCGCGGGCCTCGCTCGCGAAGCGGGCCGCCACCTCGGCGTTCTCACGCAGGTGGCGATGGATGATCTTGAGCGCTACGTCGCGCCCGAGTCGCTTGTCGCGCGCGAGGTACACGGTGGCCATGCCACCGTGGCCAATCTCCTCGCGAATCTCGTACTTCGCGAGGTCCGGCTTGGCTTCCGCCGTCGCGATCATTCAGCGTCTTCTCAGGCCAACTGCTCCACTCGCACGGCGTTCGTCGCACCGCGGACACCCACACGCGCGCCGTAGACCATCACGTACCTCTCACCCGACCGCACTAGGTTACTCTCCATCAAGAGCTGACTCAAGTCACGGATTTGGTCCTCGAGTGTAGCTTTCGCCACCAGGGCGCGAGGCGCCACACCCCAGTAGAGGGCCAGACGGCGGAGAACGTGCTCCTCTGTAGAGAAAGCGAGGATAGGCACCGTGGGGCGGGCCTTCGAGACCAGGCGAGCCGTCACGCCGCTCTCCGTCAGGGCCACGACGAGCTTCGCGCCCACCTCCCGCGCGATCGAGACGGCCGCGTGGGCGATGGCATCGGGGGTCGTGTGGTCGGGCTCGGACGCCGAGAGGTTCAGGAAGCGGCTGGCCTCGGCCTGGCGGATGATGCGGTCCATCATGCGGCAGGCGTGGATCGGGAATTTGCCGGTCGCCGTCTCGGCCGAGAGCATTACGGCATCGGTTCCACCGAACACCGCGTGGGCGACGTCGCTCGCCTCGGCGCGCGTCGGCCGGGGTGAATCGACCATCGACTGCAGCATCTCCGTCGCGACAATCACCGGCTTGCGGTGGATGCGACAGGTGCCGATGATCTGCTTCTGAATGACCGGCACGGTCTCGGGCGGCAGCTCCACGCCGAGATCACCGCGCGCGACCATCGCCGCGTCGGCGGCGCGCACGATCGAATCGAGGCGCTCGACGGCGTTCGGCGTCTCGATCTTCGCGACGATCGGCGTCGGCTTGCCCTTGCGCTCGCAGATCTCGCGCAGCTCCTGGACTTCCTCGGCGCGACGCACGAACGAGAGCGCGACGAAGTCGACTCCGATCGAGAGGCCGAAGTCGAGGTCCTTCTTGTCTTTCTCGGTGAGCGCGCCGAGGCGCAAGCTGCCCGACGGAAGGTTCACGCCCATTTTCGGACGCATCGGTCCGCCGTGCTCGACGCGAACCTCGACGCGGTTGCCCTTGATGCCGAGCACGCGGAGCTCGACCTGCCCGTCGGAGAGCAGGATGCGATCTTCGGGGCGCACGTCGTGCTCGAGCCCCTCGTAGCTGATGGCGATCGTATGATCGTCCCCGGTATCGCCCGAAATCATGTCCAGGGTATCGCCGACCGCGAGGGACGCGGGGCCCACCTTGGCGGTGCGGATCTTCGGGCCGCAGAGGTCCTGTAGGATGGCGACGGGCTTGCCCATCGCCTGGCTCTCGGTTCGGATGGTTTCGGCGCGCTTACCGTGCTCGGCGTGCTCGCCGTGCGAGAAGTTGAGGCGAGCCACGTCCATTCCGGCCGCAATGAGCTCTCGGATCTGTTCTCGGGACTCGACGGCTGGGCCGATGGTGCAGACGATTTTGGCGCGACGGGGAATCATGGAGTCTTGGCGAGCATGCCACACGCCGCTCAGGATGGGGTAGGTTCTCATCGCACACCGACGGCGGACCTGACCGACGTTTCGTGGTGCCTTCGGCCGTCGGGAAAGCGGCTTTCGACGCGATGCGCTAAGGCTCGGCCTCGACGGCCGCCGGGCCTTCCTGGCGGGCGCCATTGTCCGGGCAGCCTGGGCCGGCGGCTCGTCGAGGCTTCAGGTTTCTTCGAGCGCCAAGAGCTCGTCGATGCGCTGCCGGCGCCGGATCAGCCGGATCTCGGTGCCATCGACCAGGACCTCGGGTGCCAGCGGCCGCGAGTTGTAGTTGCTGCCCATGCTCGCCCCGTACGCGCCGGCATCCCCGAACACCAAGAGATCACCGACGCTCGCCTCCGGAAACTCGCGCGGCGCCACGTTGCCGCTGCTGTCTTGCGTGAACACGTCACCCGACTCGCAAAGCGGGCCGGCCACGACGCTCGGCCGAGCGCGCCGGACCGCCGGCGAGCCGGGGCGCGGGATCAGAGAGATCTCGTGGTACGCGCCATACAGCGTCGGGCGCATCAGATCGTTGAAGCCGGCGTCGACGAGCGTGAAGTGGTTCGTGCCGACGTCTTTGACGGCGCGCACCTCCGACACCAAGACGCCCGCCGGGGCGACCAGGTAACGGCCGGGCTCGATCTCGAGGGTGACCGGGTGCCCGAGGAGCCCCTCGATGCGCTGCCGCGCCTCGTTCCAGAGCCGGAAATGTGCGGCGTGATCCAGCTCGGGGTCGCCCTTGCGGTAGGGCACGGGCAAACCGCCGCCCGCGGAGATGGCGCGCAGATCTCGTCCGGCAGCCTTCAGGTGCTTCACCTGCTCGACCATCGCATCGCACACGCGCCGGAGGTGCTCGATGTCGGCTCCCGAGCCGATGTGCATGTGGAGTCCGACCAGGTCGAGGCCGTACGCCTGAATCCTCGCGAACGCGTCGTCGAGCGTCTCGTGCCAGATCCCGTGCTTGCTCGACTCGCCCCCGGTGTTCGTCTTCTTGCTGTGACCGTGCCCGAAGCCGGGATTGACCCGCAGCCACACCGGATGTCCGCGCCGCCGCTCACCGAGCTGCGTCAGCATGTCCGCCGAGCCCGCGTTCACGGGCACGCCGGTCTCCACGATGCGCGCGAGCGCCGCCTCGGTGAGGATGTCCGCCGTGAACACGATCTCGTGCTTGGCCGGATCCGGCGCAAAGCCGGCCGTGAGGGCGCGCTCGAGCTCTCCGAGGGAGACGCAATCGACGACCGCGCCTTCGCGGAGCAACAGGCGCAGGAGGTGCACGTTCGGACACGCCTTCTGCGCGTAGCGCACGCGATCGAACGACCGGAGCGTCTCGAGCTGCCGGCGCACGACCGCAGCGTCGTACACGTACACGGGCGTGCCGTGACGGCCGGCGATTTCGCGGAGAAGCTCGGAGGAGAAGGCGCTCATCAGCGGGCGCGTAGCATCGAGGGGCTACGTGAACAATGCCGTCCCGTCGCGCTCTATTCGCCGGCGCCGCGCTTGTCTTCGTCGGTGGCGCCGATGATGTCGATGCGCGTGCCCGATTCGGACGGATTGGGACGGGCCGCAGGCTGACGCGCGCTCGACGGGGCGCGCACGGCACCTTGGCGCGTGCTCGACGGCACACGGGCCGCGCGGAGCGAGGGGAGCGTGCCGCTCGAATCGAGCCGGCGCGCGCCGCTCCCGGACTTGCCCGGCGGGACGGAGCGCGTGCGGTACGGCGTGCCGTCGACGATCAGCTCCACTCCGAGCGAGCGGCAGCGCCGCGCGAGGCGCTCGAGCTCGACACCGGCCTGCACGAGGAGGCCCGCGGGCGGCGAAGGATCGACGAACAGATCGGCGGTCTGGCGGCGCGTCCGGAGGAGCTCGCGCACCTCGTTGTCCTCGACCCAGAGGAAGCCCGCCGTCGCGACGAACTCCGCGCGCCCGACGACGGCGCTCGCCTGCGCGAACGAGCGCGCGATCGGATCCGGCAACGTCGCGAGCGCTTCGAGCCGCGCCTGCAGCACCTCCGCCTCGAAACCAGCCGAGAGCGCGCGAGCGAGCGCAGGTTGCGTGACCAGCACGTCGAGCGCGCCGCCGACCGCGCCGATCTCCACGAGCGGAGCGAGCGCGATCACGCTGCCCGTCTGCGCCGAGGCGCCGATGCGGAGCGCTTGATGATCCAAGAAGCGGCTCGGTTCGGCCGCCGAGCGCGATTCGGGCGCTTCCTCGAGGTACGAGCGCCCGCGTGGCGTGATGCGGAGGGTGGGGCCGAGCGCTTCCTCGTCGTCGGGATCGCCGAGGTCGACGATGCCGAGCAGGTGGAGGCTATTGAGCGCAATGCGGCGTGCGATCTCTTCGGGCGTGAGCGCCTCCAGGGAGGAGCGTTGCGCCCAGCGCTCGACGAGCCGTCGCACGCCCGGCGTGCGCGAGTCGGAGCGGACGTAGGCGGCGACCGCTTCCCACGGCACCCAGCGGCCGTCGGACAGCTCCTGCAGCGCTTCGATCACGAGCTCGCGCACGACGCCGGCCGCGCTCGACTCGCGCGCTTCAGGCGGCGCGCGCAGGACTTCGCCGTCGGGACGCGCTTCGTCCCAGGCTCCGCCACGGCGCCAGGCCTGAAACAGTCCGAGCCCGAGGTCCGCCACGGGCAGCGCCCCGGGCGGCGCGGCAACGCCGATGGCCGACGGATCCCAGAGACCGATCGCGCGGCTGAGCGAGGCGATGAAGGCGACGCGCTCGGAGTCCTTGCCGAAGCGCGTCGCGAGCTTCGTGAGGAGCGAGCGCGGCGTGCCGACGCCGGGCTTCACCTCGACGCCCGGGTCACGCACGGCGAGGGCGAGGGCGAGCGCGAGCGGCGCCGGGTCTTCCGCGAAGCGCGCGCGGCGAGGCGCGTGATCGTCGCCGAGCACGAAGCTCCGGATCTCGCGACGCTGGGTCTCGCGCTCGACGCGACGTTGGGCGCCCACGATCGCGGCGACCTCGGTCGGGATCATGTGGCGGTTCGGGTGCACCGGCACCAAGAATCCGCGGCGTTCGAGCGCAAACCCGACGCCGCGGCGCGACGGCGTCGCACCCATGGCGCCACGCAGGCGGAGGGGCTCGCGCTCGAGATCGAGCAGCTCCTCCGTATCGACCTCGCCACCGACTTGCTCCACGGCGGCCAAAAGCTTGCGCTCGAGCGGCGCGAGCTCCTCGACCTCGCGGCCGAGCGCTGCGGCGTCGGAAAGAACCTCCCACGCCGCTTCGAGGCCGAGCGCGAGCGGAGGAGTCGCCGGACGGCCGAGGTAGTGCGACGCGATGCTGCTCGCCACATCGGGATGTGCTTGCCAGAGCATGGCGCGCACGCCCCGCGGATCCTCGCCTTCCCACGGCTTGAGGTGGAGCAGGAAGGCGATCGGCAAGAGCAGCTCGACGCCCGTGCCACGCCCGCGGACGTAAACGACGCCGCGCGCGACGAGCGGCTCGACGGCCGCGGGAAGGCTGCGCGCCACGAGCACGCCGCCCGCTTCGGCGACGCGATACAAAAGCTCGCGTGTCGGTCCAGGTAGGATGCCCGGATCCCGAAGCTCCGGGAGCTGCAACAGAAGTCTAGCTACCTGCGAGGGGACATCGATACGTTTGGCTTCGTCGACTCGGATCTTCAGCCGACCGATCAACGAGGAGAGCTCCGCCTCCGGCAGCTGCCGCAACACGTCCACCAGCCGAATCGGCCGTGGAGGTGCAGAAGAGCTCGGGCGTGCCATTGGTGTCTTCCCCGCCTTTGGGTCGAAGCCCCAAAAACGCGTATCCGGCTAAAGTTACGCGCGCTTTCCCGTGCTGTCGAGTGGCGCCTCCTTCCTCTACGCCCGCGGCGGCATTCCTCTACGCCCGCGGCGGCTTCCTCTACGCCCGCCGCTCGCTGGGCGAGCCGCTCCCGCGACCGACCTGGGGCGTTTGGAGGCATTTGGCGGGGCTAATTCCATTCGGGGTTCACTCAAAGGTTTTTCATGAGGCTGATTTCAGGTCGCCCGGCCTCGGTATAGTGCGCCGCCATGATCTTGCGCGATCCGGTGCACGGGCTCGTCACCTTCGAGCGGCCGGAGGAGGACATCATCGTGCGCCTGCTCGAGACGCGCGAGGTCCAGCGCCTCCGCCGCATTCGGCAGCTCGGGCTCGCCTCGCTCGCCTACCCCGGCGCGGATCACACGCGCTTCTCGCACGCCATCGGCGCCGCGTTCGTGATGACGCGCCTGCTCGCGCGCCTGCGCACCATCGACGGCACCCTCCCCTTCTGGCAACGCGTGACGACCGAGCGCGCTCGCGAGGCGCTCGCGGCCGCGCTCCTGCACGACCTCGGCCACGGCCCCTTCTCGCACCTGTTCGAGCAGGTGCTGCCGGAGGGTCACGAGCACGAGGAGTGGACGCGCCGCATCTTGCTCGACGACGGCACCGACGTGCACCGGGTGCTCGCCGGGCTCGATCCGGAGCTTCCGTCGCGCGTCGCCGAGCTCGTCATGGGCCGGCACGAGCTCCCGTACCTGGCGCGCGCCGTGAGCGGCACCTTCGACGTGGATCGCTGCGACTACCTGCTCCGCGATGCGCACGCGACCGGCGTCGGCTACGGGCGCTTCGATCTCGATTGGCTGCTCCGAAGCCTCACATTTGGCCTGCCTGCGACGGAAGGTGGAGCGCCCCCGCTCGCCATCGACGGCAAGAAGGGCATCCCGGCGATCGAGTCGTTCCTGCTCGCGCGCCTCTTCATGTTCCAGCAGGTCTACTTCCACAAGACCGAGCGCTCGTGCGAGTGGATGCTCACGAAGATCCTCGAGCGGGCGCGCGTGCTCATCGCCGACGGCACGCGCCTACCGGGCGCGCCACCCGGGCTCGTCGCCTTGTCGCGCGACGGCGACACGACGCTCGGCGAGTACCTCGCGCTCGACGATCCGTCGCTCTGGGTGGCGCTGTCGGCGTGGCAAAGCGTGAAGGATCCGCTGCTCGCCGATCTCACGCAGCGCCTGCAGGCCCGCCGGCTCTTCAAGACCTACGAGCTCTTCGGCGAGCAAGCGGCTCCGCGCGGGCGGCTCGATGCGCTCGACGTGGCGCGCGATGTCGCGAAAAAAGCCGGTTTCGATCCGGAGGTGCACGTCGGGCTCGACGTCGCCTCGACGGTCGCGCTCGACGAGACTGACGAGCCCCTCTCGATCGTGTTTCCGGACGGCGCGGTGCGCTCGCTTTCCGAGGTGTCGTTCCTGCTCGGTCGCCTGCGCGGCGAGAGCATGGCGCGCGTGCGCCTGATCTTCTTGCCGGAGCTCCGCGACGAGCTCAAGCGAGCACTGCGGCCATGACGTTCTGGCCGCTGGTCGTGCTCGCGCTCGAAAAACCGCCGGCCGCCACCGGCGAAGCGGCGTTCGGAAAGCGAACGTCGAGTCAAGTGCGCTCGGTCGATCCGGACGCGAACCACCACCAGGGGGACGGCGCGTACGGGCGCTTCGACGGCGACCTCGATCTCGGTCTCGGTGTCGGTCCGAACCTCGCGTTCACGGGCGACGACATCGGCATCGCGGTGCGCGCGACCGCGTTCTGGTACTCCACGGTCGGGCTCGATCTCGTCTACACGGAGACGCTCAACAAGACGCCCGATCTCGAGCGGCGCCTCGGCGCGGGCATCGGGCTCAGACCGCTGTTTCTGATCCGCTGGTCGCAGGCGCTCGAAACGGGGCCTGCGGTGCTCGATCTGGCGCTCGATTCCCTGTCGCTCGGACTCGGGGCGAGCTTCGGCACGCCGCCGGGGCGCGACTTCGGGACCCGCGCCAAGTTCGAGACCTCGCTCGGCTTCGGTGCACCACTGGCTGGGACCGCAGCGGGGCCCTGGCTCGAGTTTCGCGCGGGCATGGGCTTGCCGGGCCCCGAGGACGGCGAAACGAGCGCTATGCTCCTGTTCGCGTGGCATTTCGTGTGCGTGACGCCCATCGTCGGGAGCGAGTAGCGGCGCGCGGGGGCGTCGTCGTTCTCGCGCTGTCGTTCGCCGCGTGCGGCGGAACCAGCAAGGTCGAACGGACGACGCGCGGCTCGAGCGGCGACGGTGCGGGAACGAGCGACGCCGGGCAGGAGCAGAGCCGGGAGGCGTGTGCGAAGACCGGGTGCCCCGAAGGGCCCAGGTGGCTCGCACGCGGCCTCGAGACGCCGACCAGCATCGTGACCGATTGGGCGGACGTGTACTTCGCGGAGCAGGCGAACTCAGCGTGCGGGCACGAGACGGCAAGCGTTCGACGCTGTGGGGTAAGCGGGTGCGGGGACGCGCCAGAGACGCTGGCAGCCGGGCTGCAGGTGCCGAGCGCGATTGCGATCTTCATGTCGTTCGTGTTCGTGGCGGACTCGGCAGCGGGCGCGGTGTGGCGGCTATCGGCGCCGGTGCCTCCGTTGCGCTGAGCCGCTCAGGTCTCACATCGGCTTGAGCACGGGCTCGGCTTCGGAGACGTGACTGTCGACTGCCGCGCGTTCGCCCACGAGGTGCTGGGCGACGGCGCGGCCGAGACGGGGATCGGCGAGGTAATGCACGCTGTGCGTGACGGTCGGCTCGAAGCCGCGGGCGACCTTGTGCTCGCCGCCGGCGCCGGGCTCGAAGCCGCCGAGCTTGCGCACGATGGCTTCCTCGATGCCCTTATAGAAACAGACGTTGAAGTGCAGGAACGGGACGTCGGCGAGGGCGCCCCAGTAGCGACCGTAGAGGCGGCGCTTGCCGAGTAGGTTGAAGGCGCCGCCGAGGCGACGGCCGCCGCGCTCGCTCGCGACGACCACGTGGAGCGACTCCGGCATCGCCCCGCACACCTCCTCGAAGAAGGCGCGGTTCAGGTAGCGGCGACCCCACGGGAACTTGTCGACCGTCGCGACGTAGAAGTCGTAGATGAAGTCGGCGTGCTCTGGGCCGAGCGCCCCGCCCGTGAGCACCTCGAGCTCGATGTCGCGCTCGGCGAGGGCGCGCCGCTCGCGGCGGATCTGGTGGCGTTTCTTCGAGTCGAAGCGCGAAAGGAACTCGTCGAACGTTGCGTAGCCGGGGTTATGCCACTGAAACTGCACGCCGTGCCGCTCGAGCAGGCCGCGCTCGGCGCAGGCACCCGCGAGCTCGGCGGTCGGGAACAGCACGTGCGCGGACGAGAGCTTGCCGTCGCGACACACGGCTTTGAGCGCTTCGCAGAGCGCGGCGACGAGCGGCTCGCGCGGCGTGCCCGCGCGCACGAGGAGACGCGGGCCGGTCGCCGGCGTGAACGGCACGGCGACGATGAGCTTCGGATAGTAGGGGATCCCGAGCTCGGCCTCGGCGAAGCGCGCCCACGAATGATCGAAGACGAACTCGCCCTCGCTGTTGCCTTTCACGTACGCGGGTGCCGCCGCCAGGAGCTCCTCCCCGACGTGGAACGTGAGGTGCATCGGGAGCCAGCCGCGCTTCGGCGAAACGCAGCCGGTGCGCTCGAGCGCGTCGAGCCACTCGAAGCGCAAGAACGGGGGCGTCTCGTCGTCGAGGAGCGAGCGATACGCTGCCTCTCCGAGCTCGCGCAGCGAGCCGTGCGTGCGAACCTCGAGACGCGCGTCGGACACCACCCGCTATTAGTAGCAGTTGCGGGTCGGCGTTCGAGGTTTCAGAGCAACTTCCGGAAGCGGTAGACGAGCAGCTCGAGCAGGCGGTCGCCCAGGGGGCGGAACCGAAACGTCGTGCGGTCAATCTCGCGGCTCTGGTCGAGGTCGCGGATGAACGACGCCTCCATGGTGGCGCCGAAGCCGGGGTCACGGACGGAAACGTTGATCTCGAGGTTCGAGCGCAGCGACAGGTAGTCGAGGTTGAAGGTCCCGATCGTGCTCCAGCGCCCGTCGATGACCGCGCTCTTCGCGTGCAGGACTCCTTCCTGATACTCGAAGAGGCGCACGCCGTGGCGCAGCAGGTAGCCCCAGTTCGAACGGCTGGCGTGGCGCACGATCTCCACGTCGATCTCGCCGGGCATGATCACGCGCACGTCCACGCCGCGCCGCGCCGCGTGCCCGAGCGCGCGCCGCACGCTGCGATCGGGGATGAAGTAAGCGTTGCGGATCCAGGCGCGCTCCTTCGCGTGGTAGAGCTCGCGGACGTAGGCGCGCGAGATCTCGCGGCGCGCGCGAAAATAGCTTTCGGCGAGCACGCGCACCGCCTGGCCGCCGCTCGTGCCGGAAGGCGGGATGCTCGGACCGATCCTGCGCAGCGTCGGCCCGCCGAGCGCATGCCAGGTGCGGAGCACGCTGCTCGTGAGTCCTCGCACGGCCGGGCCTTCGACTCGCACGGCGTCGTCCCGCCAACCGCGCCCCCCGTCGTCGATAGGGAGCCATGCGGCAGCCAGGTTGCAGCCACCGGTGAAGCCCACCTCCCCGTCGACGACGAGGATCTTGCGGTGGTCGCGCAGCGTGAGCCGATCGAGGCGGAAGCGCCGCCGCCAAGGGGCCACGGGGTTGAAGACGCGAACCTGGGCGCCGGCCGCCTTCAGCTCTTCGAACATGAGCGGATCGGTGCCGATGCTCCCGATGTCGTCGTAAATGACGGCGACCTCGACGCCGCGTCGAGCCGCCGCGCCGAGGGCGTCCGCGAAGCGCCGTCCCGCGTGATCCGAATCGAACCAGTACATCTCGAGCAGGCACTGCTCGCGCGCCGCCTCGATGGCCGCCAGCATGCGCGGGTAGGCCTCGACCCCGTCGCGCAGCAGCTCGACACGATTGTTGCCGACGAACGGCTGCGCCGCTTGACGATAGCGACGCGGGATCACGTCCGTTGCCACGCGCGCTATCCTGCGTCATCGTGACGCCGGCCGCACCGGTGGATATGAAAACCTTCTTCACCCCGAGGAATTCGTGGCCGGCGCTGATCGCGCTCGCCGTGCTCGGCTCGCCCGGTTGCAAGCACCACGAGCCGCAGGTGGCGTATCCGACCTACCAGTACGGAGCTGGAGCGCCGGGTCAGCCGGCCTATAGCGCGCCGGGAGCGGCACCTGCTCCCGGCGCACCCGCGGCACCGGGCGTGCCCGCGGTGCCGAGCTTGTCCGTTCCGCCCGCAGCCGCCGGCGGCGTCGATCCGATCAACGCGACGGACATCGGGTTCTTGCGCGCCGAGAGCTCGAGCATCATTCGCGAGCTCGTCGCGGCGCTGCCGCCCTTGCAGCAGGGTCGCGTGGCGAACGTGCCGATCGTCGTCGACAGCTCGCCCGGCGAGGTGAACGCGTTCGCCACCTGCACGCGCGACGGCAAGGCGGCCATGGCGATCACCGACGGGCTGCTCGACATCCAGGCGCACCTCGCGCGCGCGAAGGCGTACGACGAGCTCGCGCGCACCAACAAGGTCGGCGAGTACATCCAGCTCATCGCGACCCGACAGCAGCCCAAGCGCCCGATCGTGCAGCCGGCGCCTGGCTTCTTCGACCCGAGCATCGACAATCAGCCCCAAAAGCTCGGACGCCAGCGCGAGGTGCTCGACGAGCAGATCGCCTTCGTGCTCGGCCACGAGCTCGCCCACCACTATTTGGGCCACCTCCCCTGCACCGGCGCCGGCAACATCCCCCTCGCTGAGGTAGGGCAGCTCCTCGCGAGCAACGTGCCGCTCTTCAATCAGCCGAACGAGATCGCGGCGGACATGTCGGGGCTGAACGACGCGCTCACGACGGGTGCGCGCCGCAACGGCTACCACTTCACCGAAGGCGGGGCGCTGCTCACGATGCAGTTCTTCTCGGGCCTCGATCAGTCCTCGCCCGTAGACATCCTCTTCTCTTTCGAGCGCGACCACCCTCCGCCAGCGATCCGGATCCCGATCATCCAGCAGACCGCGAACGCTTGGCGGGCTACCGGAAGCCGCGGCTTGCCCTATCCCATGTTCTGAGGGCCCATGAAGGTCATCATTTTCGGGGCGACGGGCATGATCGGACAGGGCGTGCTGCGCGAGTGCCTGCTCGACCCAGCGGTCGAAGCCGTGCTCACGGTCGGCCGGCGCGCCACGGGTCGCACCGAGCCCAAGCTCCACGAGCTCGTGCTCGACGATCTCCACGATTACTCGGGCGTCACCGAGAAGCTGACCGGCTACGACGCCTGCTACTTCTGCCTCGGCGTCGGCTCGGCCGGCATGAAGGAGGAGGACTACCGGCGCGTGACCCGCGACATTCCGGCGGCCGCGGGGGCGGCGCTCGCCGCGCTCAATCCGAACATGACGTTCGTGCTCGTTTCGGGCCGGAGCACGGACTCGACCGAGAAGGGCTCGGTGATGTGGGCGCGCGTGAAGGGCGCGGCGGAGAACGCCATCTTTGCGCTCCCGTTCAAGGGCAAATACGCGTTCCGCCCGGGGCTGATCCAAGCGCGCCACGGCATCCAATCGCGGACGACGCTCTATCGCGTCATGTACAAGCTCCTCTGGCCGCTCGTCTCCGTGCTCCGGTCGCTGTACCCCAATTCGGTCAGCACCACGGAGCAGCTCGGCCGCGCGATGCTGAACGTCACGCGCCGCGGCTACCCGAAGCAAATCCTCGAGACGGCCGACATCGAGGCCGCCGCAAACCTCGACCGCGCGTAGCGAGCTCGGTACGCTAGGGGACGCAACCGAGCGCGCGCCCCGACCGAAGGCACGCTCACGCCGCCGATGGCCGAGAAGACCGAAGAGCCGACCCCACGCCGCCTGCGCCGCGCCCGCGCCGAGGGTGACGGCCCCCTGTCGGCTGCCTTCGGGCAAAGCTTCGGGCTGCTCGTCGCGGTGCTGCTCGTGCCCGGCGCGCTCGCGGCGACCGCCGCTCGGGCTGCGTCGCTCCTCCGCACCACGCTCACGTCGGGGCTACCGAGCGCCGAGAGCGCTGCAGCGACGCTGGGGACCGCGGTCGTTTCGCTCTCGGCGCCGCTGCTCCTCGCCGTCGCGGGAACGGCCGTCGCGCTCGGCTGGGTCCAGACGGGCGGCGTCGTGAGCTTCGGCAAGCTCGCGCCGCGCCTCGAGCGGCTCGATCCGGTGCAAGGCCTGAAGAATCTGTTCCGGCGGGAGCGCTGGTTTGCGCTCGCGCGCGCTCTCGTGGGTGCGACGCTCGCCGGTTTCGTGACCGTGTCGGTGCTGCGGAATCACGCGGCGGACGTGACCCAGGCCGCTGGCAACGAGCTCGCCGTGGGCCCGCTCGTCGCCGCGCTCGGCAAGCAGCTCGGCGTGCTCGTAGCGCTCGCGGGCGTGGGACTAGCGCTCGTCGACCTCGTCGTGACGCACCAGAGCTGGCGCGCGCGCCACCGCATGAGCAAAGACGAGATCCGGCGGGAATTTCGCGAGGCGGAGGGCGACCCTGAGGTGCGCGCGAAGCGCCGCCGCGCGCACCAGGAGGCTCTCGCGGGCTCCATCGTCAACGCCGTGCGCGAGGCGACGGTCGTGATCGTCAATCCGACGCACCTGGCGAGCGCACTCCGCTACGTCGAGGAGCTCGACGAGGCTCCCAAAGTGGTGGCCCAGGGTGAAGGCGAGCTCGCGCGCGCGATCGTCGCCGCGGCGCATGCCTACGGCATCCCGTGCATAGAAGACGTGCCCATCGCGCGTGCGCTGCGCGAGCTCGAGATCGGCGACGAGATCCCGGAAGCGTTGTACGAGGCAGTCGCGGAGATCTTGCGCACCGTGACGGGGGAGCGTCAGGCGAGCGGC
>DATMCL010000281.1:0-10051 GCA_035558375.1 Polyangiaceae bacterium | reverse complement strand
AGCTTCACAAGCACCTGAGCGCGTACGACGCGACGTACGTCGCTTTGGCCGAAGCGCTCGGCGCGGCGCTGCTCACCGCCGACGCGAAGTTGGCGAGGACGCCGGGACACACGGCGCGCATGGAGCTCGTACGCGTTCCGTCGAAGCGAGCTCTCGGGCTCAGTCGAGCTTGAAGAGGTCGTCGAGGTCTTCGCGGGTGAGCATCTTTTCGCCGGTCGTGTCTTCGCTCAAGACCGAGTTTACGAGATCCTTCTTCTTCTGCTTGAGCTGAAGGATCTTCTCTTCGATCGTGTTGGCGGCGACGAGGCGGTAGACGGTGACGACCTTCTTCTGGCCGATGCGGTGGGCGCGGTCGGAGGCTTGGTCTTCGACGGCGGGGTTCCACCACGGGTCGTAATGAATGACGGTGTCGGCGGCCGTGAGGTTCAGGCCGGAGCCGCCCGCCTTGAGGCTGATGAGGAACACCGGGATGGTCGGGTCCTGCTGGAAGCGGTCGATGCGCTCCGGGCGATCGGTCGTGCTGCCGTCGAGGTACTCGTACTTGATCTTGTCCTCGTCGAGGGCCTGCGCGATGAGCTTCAGCATCGAGACGAACTGGCTGAAGATGAGCACCTTGTGGCCGCCTGATTCGACCTCGTCCACGAGCTCGCGCAGCATCGCGAGCTTGCCGCTGTCGTCGTGACTGAACTCGCGCGGTAGGCCGAGCAGTCGCGGATCGCAGGCCGCCTGCCGGAGCTTCGTGAGGCCGGCCAGGATGTGAAGCTGGCTCTTGGCGAGGCCCTGCTTTTCGACTTCGCCCATGACCTGAGCGCGCACCTCGCGCAGGACTTGGAGGTAGATGGCGCGCTGGTCGGGCACCATGTCGACGATCTTGTCGACCTCGAGCTTGGGCGGGAGATCCTTCGCGACCTCGATCTTGGTGCGGCGCAGGATGAAGGGGTGAATGACGGCGCGCAGGCGCGCGGCCTTCTCGGAGATGCCCTGCTCGATCGGGCGCGCGTAGCGCTCCTCGAACTTCTGGAGCGGGCCGAGCATGCCGGGGCTCACGAAGTCGAAAATCGACCAGATCTCGCTCAGGCGGTTCTCGATCGGGGTGCCGGTGAGCGCCAAGCGGTGCTCGGCGCGGAGCTCCTTCGCGGCGGCCGCCGTGGCGCTGATCGGGTTCTTGATGGCCTGCGCCTCGTCGAGGATCGCGTAGTCGAGACGGAGCTCTTTCAGGAGGTCGATATCGCGGCGGAGGAGCGCGTAGCTCGTGATGATGACGTTCGAGGTCTCGAGCTCGTCGGCTTGCTCCTTGCGGCCCGCGCCGTGCCACAGGGCCGTCGTGAGGGTGGGGCCGAAGCGCTCGATCTCGCGCACCCAGTTCGTGACGACGCTCGTGGGCGCGACGATCAGGGCGCGCAGGGCTTCGTCCTTCTTTTCGGCCTTGAGCGAGAGCAAGAGGGCGATCGTCTCGATCGTCTTGCCGAGACCCATGTCGTCGGCGAGCACGCCGCCCGACCCGATCTCGTGGATGAAGCGCAGCCAGGAGAGGCCCTGCTCCTGGTACGGGCGGAGCGTCGCCTTCAGGCCCTTCGGCTTCTTGACGGGCTTGATCTCTTCGATGTCCTGCAGGCGCTTGAAGAGCTCTTTGGCGCTGCCGGCGACGGTCGCGTTCGCGGCGTGCTCGAGCAACTCCTGCACGCGACCCGCTTGAGAGAGCGGGATCTTGCCGGTCTTGCCCGCGGCGACGATGAGCTCGACCTCGCGATCGAGCATCGCTTGCACGCGGTCCGCGTCGATGGGCGCGAACGAGTTGTCGGAGAGGCGGACGTACTTCTTGCCCTCGCGCAGGCAGCGCTCGAGCTCGTCGCGGTCGACGCCGACGCCCTCGCTCTCGTAGCTCACCTTGACGGCGAGCCAGTCGACGCCGCTCGAGACGCGGGCGTTCATCATCACGGCCTTGGCGCGCACCTGGGTGCCGACGAACTCCTCCGGCACGTAGAGGTCCCACTCCTCCGGCAAGGAGCCGACGCCTTCGGACCAGAACGCGATGCCGTCGTCGCCGTGGGCTACGAAGTGCTGACCACTCTCGTCCGGCTCCAGGCCGAGCTCGAGCAGCTTTTCGACGGCGGCCTGCTGCGCGACGATGTCGCAGCGGATGCAGCGCGCGCGTTTTTGCCCTTCGCGCGGCGGCAAAATCATGATCGGCGGGGAGATGCCGTCGGCGCGGACCTCGACCTCGAGATCGCCGTAGGCGGCCTTGAGCTCGACGTCGACATCGGTGAGCGAGCCGCCGGCGCGCATGCGGAACGTCGGCTCCATGTCGACCACGTCCGCGACCTGCGACAAATCCGGGAGCTGGGCGCCGACCTCGATCGCGACCTTGGGCAGGCCGTACGTGATCATGCCAACGAGCTCGGAGGCCGGCTCGGCGATGGTGGGACTCCGAAGGAGGCGGCGGAGCGCAGCCGGCGAGACGCGCGCATCGAGCGGGCGGGCGACGCCGTCGCTCGTGTCGATGTGCCAGCCGGGGGCGCCCTCGAACCAGCCGCCGCTCGTGAGCTGGAAGCGACGGCCGTCGGGCCTCTCGAACGTCACCTTCGCGACGATGGTTTCGGCGCCGACGAGCTCGAGATCGAAGCGGGGGCGCAGCGGCTCGTCTACGAAGCGGAGCTGCATGAGCGCCGGCTCGAGCAGCACGCGCCGGTCGCGGACGAGGGGAAGCAGCTCGGCCGCGTCTTCGCCCCGGATGTCGACCGCAGGGTGACGGGGATTGCCGCTCTCGAAGCGCGTGAGCACGCGTAGCGCCGCGCGGTCGGCCGTCGGGGTGAGCGCTTGCCAGCCGAGCGCGTCGCTCGGCAAGAGTGGGCGCCGGTTGTCGATGTCGAGCACGGTGACCGTGAGGCCGCCCTGGCGCACGTGCACGCGGAATTCGAGCTGGAGCTGGCGCGTGCTGCCGTCGGGCGAGAGCCAAGCGCCGATGCCCGTGGGGCGTGCCGTCGCGTCGGGTGCCGGCGGCGTGTAGTGGTTCGTCGGCGTATTCAGCTGTTGCGTCTGCACGCGGCGGCGACGATCACGGCGCCGGCTCGCCTTGCTGCCGTCGAGACCATTGGCGCCACCCTGGCCGTGCGCCTGGTGATTGTGCTGCTGGTGCTGTTGATGCTGCTGGTGATGGTGCTGGTGTGGCGCATTACCGCCGCCGCCGCCGCCGCCACCGCCGCCGCCGCCGCCGCCGCCGCCGCCGTGGTTTTGCGCGGGGCGCGGGAGTGCCGCGCGGGCGCGATTGCGCACCGTGATGAGCAGGGCCGCAACGTGCTTGCAGTGCTGGCCCGTCTTCTGGAAAGCGGGGCACGTGCAGTGCGAGGTGATGCCTTCGCCACCGAGACGAATGGTGACGGCATACGGATCCGGATCGGAGCCGCGCACTTTGCCTTGGGCGGTGGAGTCGTTGACGTCCACGTCCTCGACTACCTTGCGCTTCTCGTAATCGAGGCCGCGTAGGAACGTGCGCGCACCGAGCAAGCGGCGCAGGCCGCGGTCGGACAATGTGGAAAGGGCGTCAGCTAGTGAGGACAAGGCTCGATGCCGGGCGAACGATCGGACGGTCGGGTCAGCGTTGTCGGGAGGATCAGAAAATGGTTCGTGCAAGGAGGACCAGTGAGGCGGCGACTAGGGCCAGGGTGCAGGCTGCAGGGCTCACCGCGCTGCGGAAGATGTCAGATAGCGCGTCACCGGTGACCGAGGCCGCATACGTTGCGGGATCGCCCTCGGGACGATTGGCCCGTCGCGCACCGGCCGAGACCGCGCGCGCTCCGTCCACCGTGAGCGCGACCCCCAGGGCAGTCACCGCGGCCCCCGCAACGAACGTCGCGGGAGCCTCGGCCGCCAGCCGAGGGCCTGACTCTCGATACACGAGCTTGAGTGCGATGCCAAGCACTACCGGTAGGACCAGTATCCCGAGGGCTGTCCCGAGCGTTCCCTCGAGTCCGGCGCCACCGGCCGCCTCCTCGCAGCCCCGGTAGCTCGGAGCACGGGCTTCGCCCGGGGCCTCGCTCGGGCCCGAGGCGAGCTGGCGATAAGCCTCGAGGTTGGTCTCCCGCGCGCCGCGGGCCGCGCGCTGGGCGGCACCCCCCGCCACGGCGAGGGTCCACGCCACGCCCGCGAGGGTGACCCAGGTTTCGGCTCCCGGAGTCGAAGACGAAGGGGCGGCGATGACAGTGAGTGTCGCTGCGAGCGCCGCGAGACCCGCCGTGAACGAAGCGTGGCAGCGCGCGATCGCGCTCGAGGTGGCCTGCGAGTCGACGAGGCGCTGCGCGCGCATGAGGACATCCGGATCGGAGCCCCCGAGTGTCGCGACGCGGCGCGCCGTCTCGGCGAGTGCGGCGCTCGACTCCACGCCGAACGCGTAGGGCGACCAGGCGCTCGCTCCGAAGAAGGCGAGCACGAGCGCGGTCTCCGGTGCGTGCTTGACGTCGGCGAGCGCACCGAGCGCTCGTGCGCCGAGCACGACGCCCGCGAGCACGGCGAGCCCGAGCGCCGCGTGCAAGAGGCCGAATCCGAAGCTCGATGCCTGCGCTGGTGCGGCGCCGCCGCGCAACGCATCGAGTGCTTCGCGCAGCGCGCCACCTTGACGTCGCGCGCCGCGCACGAGGGACCACGGCACGAGCGCGCCGCCCGTGAGCCCGAGCGCGGCCGCGCCTGCGAGCGGCGGCCACACCTCGGGGAGCAACCAGTAGCCGGCTCCTACGAGCCCGAAGAGCCAGACTGCGGCGACGCTCGCTTGGCCGCGCGCTAGGGCAGGGGCCGCACCCTCGGCTTCGAGCGCGCGCGCCGCGAACAATCCGGCCGCGTTGGCGACGAGCCCGAACGCCCAGAGCAAGAGCGGCACCGCGGCGCGGCGGCTGAAAGTAGCCATTTCACTGCCGTCTCCGAGCGCGAGCAGGATCGCGACGGCGCTTCCCGCGCTCGCGAGCGCGAAGAGCCGCACGGCGCCCGCCGCGCGCTCGAGGTGCTCTCCGACGATGGCGCTGACGAGCGCGGGGTTCTGCGCTTCGTTCCTCTGCACGCCCGTGTCGGCGAGCGTCGCAGCGAGCTCACCGGCGCGCGCCGACGCCGCGTACACTCCCGAGCTCGCCGCAACCATCGCGCCGACGAGTGCGGCGCCGAGCGCGTAGCCGGGAAGTGCCGCGAGCGCGCCGCCGTGCCCCGGCACGAGCGCGTCCGCTCCACCGACGAGAAACGCGATGCCGACGGCGCCGAGCGACCCGAGCACGCCGAGCGCCTGGCTCGTGAGCCCGAGCGCGCCACTCGCGCGGAGGCTGGTCGTGAGCGCGTGGTCGAAACGCGCATGCGCCGCCACGACGACCGCCGAGGTTGCGCGGTTCGCCACCGCCTGTCCAAGGAGGGCGACGACGGACGCGAGCACGGCGCCGGCGACGGCCCCGGCGAGCGCTGCGAATCCGCGCTCGCCGTGCCCCCCCGAAAGCGCGAGCAGCGCGACACCGAGTGCCGCGAAAAACGCGAGCCCGAGCGCCCGTCCCAGCGCGCGCAGGGCAAAGCCGCGCGTCGCTCGAGCCACCGCTGCGGCGACGCGGCGTACGCTTGCGGGTGCGTCCACGCCGAAGAGCGGCCGCGCGAGCGCCCCGGCTGCCGCGAGCCCGATGATCTGCAGGGCGAAGACGAGCGCGAGCTCCATCACGAATTCCGAACGAGGTGAGTACCTCGACGGGGCGCCTGCAAGCTAGAGCGCGTCTCGTAACCCCGCGCACGCGAAGCGGGCGCCGGGGTCTTGGGCGGGCCCCAGCGAAACGCGACGCCGTTCGGGGAAGCTCAGCCGCCGAGCGTCTTCGACTGCATCACCATCAGGTGATACTTGCCGAACTCGCTCTGCCCGAGCGTGAACAGCACCTCGATGAAGAGGCGATAGGGCGTGCCGCGATCGGCGATGATGATCGCCTCCGAGGTCGAGGGATCGAGCCCCTTCGCGCGGCGCACGGAAACGTCGGTACGCCGGGCCGTCTGCAGCACGTTGCCGAGCGGCACGATGTAGAGGTCATTCGGGCCGCCGCGCTTGTGCTGCGCGCCGACGCCCGTCTGGGCCTGCGATTCGCGGCCCGGGAGCGTGATGATCTTCTGGTCGCCGACCAGGATCTGCGACTTCGAGATGGTGAGCGTGACGCCCTCCTGATGAGGGTCGGTCTTGGTCACGGAGGTCGGCAGGCGAAGATCGTCGCTTTGCGGGATCGCGTTCGACGATTCCCCGAGGCTCTTCAGCAAGAACACCAGGATGATCGTCATGATGTCGAGCATCGCGGTGATGTTGAGGAAGTTCACCTCCGGCTCGTTGGCGTTCCTGCGGATCGCCTTCCGGAGCTCCGCCTTGTAGCGGATGATCGCCGTGCTTTGTGCTTCAGCCACGCGGGTCCCCTCGCTTCATCGCGGCACCTTGAAGTTCACGTTCTCGAACATCGGGACGCCGCTCGCGTTGCGACGGAGCGCGTCGATGACGTTGATCAAGATCTGGTACTCCGTGCCGGGGTTGGCCGTGATGTACGCCTGGTCCTCGTCCTCGAACTTTTCTTTGAGCTTCGCCGCGCAGGTGGTGAGCGCGGCGTAGTCGTACTTCCCGTTGTTCATCGGGATCGCGATGCCGGGGCCCGGGCCCGTACAGCCCGGAGCGATGTTGCCGCCCGAGGCCTTGAGCGAGAAGCCGTCGTTGACGATGAACACGGTGAGGTTCAGCGCCTCCGACTGGATCTGGCTCCGCACGCCCGCGCTCTTGCCCGACGGCGGCGTCGTCTCGATGCTCGAGGTGAACGTCACCGCCACCGTCGCGAGCACGAAGATGAGGATGTTCACGATGATGTCGAGAAACGGGACGATGTTGAGCTCGCCGCCCTCCTCGTCGGGGGCGAGCTCACGCGGCTGGCTCAGGCGCCTGATCTTGCCGCGCTGCGCTACCGAAAGCTGATCGGACATCGCTGACGTTTACGGTGCCGCTCAGCCCGGCTTGTTGCCGATGGTGAGCAGGTTGAACGTCCGCTCCATGGTCGATTCGAGATCGTGCTGAATCGCCTTGGCGCGCGTGTGCAGGATGATGTGCGTGATCATGCAGAACACGGCGATGCCGAGACCGAGCGCCGTGTTGTACATGGCTTCCGCGATGCCGTTCGACAGCAGGCGCTGCTTGTCGGCTTGCGAAAGGCCGGCTTGCGAGATCGCGCTGAACGTCGCGATGAGACCGCTCACCGTGCCGAGGAGGCCGATGAGCGTCGCGATGTTCGCGAGCGACCACAGTGCGCCGACGCGCTTTTCAGCCTGCGGCTTGAGCTCCGAGAGCCGCTCGCTCAGAGCGGCGTCGATCTCGTCGGGGCCCTTGTTCGCGTGCGTGAGGCCCGACTTCACGAGCTGCAAGATGGGGTAGTCGCTGGCCTCGCAAAGCTTGATGGCGCGGTCGATGTTGCCCGCCTGCACCAGCTTTTTCACCTGGGCGAAGAATTCCTTGGAGTTGACCCGGTAGCGGGTCAGCTGGAAGGCGAACCGCTCGATGACGAGCGTCAGCACCACCGCCGAGGTGCAGAGGTTCAGCACCATGAAAGTCGGGTTGTGCCGAAACGCTTCTACGAGCTGGCTTGAACCACCGGTGCCTTCGGCTGCTAGGAGCAAAAGCTGCATACCCCTTGTCCCTTTCCTCGAGGACGAGTCTTTTCGACCATTTCGCGTTTGCGGGAAAGCCTCCCGCTGACGAGGAAGGCACTATAGCCGTGCGCGCTTTCAGCAAGCAAGAGCGCGTTGTAACGAGGTTTTTGCGCGTCGCCGTGCCTCACCCCGTGAACCTTCATGACGCCCGACGCAGGCAGGCGGGCCGGACGGGATCGCTCGCGTGCTTGTCCCGGTCACGCTCCAAAACGGAAGGCGCGCAGAATCCCAGCGGCTAAAGGCCACGATCATCCGGCACACGGTACGCCGCGGTTGGGGCCGGGGCCCCAACCGCCATGCGACGCGGCCCATGCGGCGCGGTGCGGCAACAACCGGTAGAACTTTGTGCCGATGATCGATTTCGTTTGGCGTGGGCATACGCGACCCAATCTCTCTTGACTGGGTGGGTCCCACTCAGCAAGATGGCGCCGTCCAGTACCGCCGTAACGCGGGAACGGGTGTCCGAGGCTCTCAAGAGGCCGCCAGCCCCAAATAGTGTCCGCGCCGCCGTTTCGGTAGGCAAGGGCGCGTGGGGTAGGCGGGCAGAAGGTAAACGAGAAAATGTCTGATCTGTGGCATCACTATCAAGCGGGTGGCTGGGCCATGTGGCTCATCCTTTTCTGGCTGATTTGCTCGATCGCGGTCATCGCCGAGCGCAGCGTCTTCCTGTTCGGCGCGTCCATCAACAAGGACGTGTTCCTCGCCACCATGCAGAAATGCATCCTCGCCGGTGACGTGGCCAAGGCCGTGAAGATGTGCTCCGCGGCGAACGCGCCCCTCGCGCGCATCGTTCAAGCGGGTCTCGTCAAGGTGAACCGCCCCGACGAAGAGGTGCAGGCGGCAATGGACGAGGGCGCTCTCCGTGAGATGCCCAAGATCAACAAGCGCACTGGCTTCCTCGCTCTGTTCGCGAACCTCGCGATGCTCTGTGGCCTCTTCGGCACGATCGTCGGCCTGATCAAGGCGTTCGGCGCCGTCGGCGGCGAATCGGTCGATCCGAGCCAGAAGGCACGCATCCTCGCCGAAGGTATCTCGGAGGCGATGAACTGCACGGCGTTCGGTCTGATCTCGGCGATCACCGCGCTCGTCGGCTTCGCGTTCCTCAACGGCAAGACGCAGGGCATGGAAGACGACATCAACGAGGCGTCGGTCACCGTGCTGAACCTCGTCGTTGCCAACCGTCAGAAGGTCAACCTCCAGGGTCTGGAAGGCTGATCCGACCGAGCTTCGGTCGACACCCCGTTATCGACCCGTTCTCGAATCACGGGAACGGGTCGGTAACCCCGTTGTCAGAAGGAATCAGGTCACAAGGACCCGAGAGGAAGGCGAGCTCAGATGGCTGGTATTGATACAGGCGGCGGTCACGGCGGTAAGCGTTCGACGAATCACGAAATTCCGCTGATTCCGTTCATCGACTTCCTCCTCTGCCTCGTGGCGTTCCTCTTGGTGACCGCCGTGTGGTCGCAGATGGCGCGCATCAACGCTGACGCTCGCGTCCCCGGCCCGCCGCAGCAGGACGAGCCCAAGGATCCGCCGAAGGAGAAGCAGCTCCACGTCGAGATGAAGGGCAGCGAGAAGTTCCAACTCGTGTGGAAGGAAGGCAACACCGTCGTCAACACGATCGACCTCGACCGCAAGCAGGTGCCGGTCGGCGATCAGGGCGACTATCGCTTCCCCGATCTCGCGAAGAAGATCTCCGACGAGTGGAACGCCAACGGCGCCCACCGCGCGGCCACCGACGGCAAGCTCGACCAGGCCGTGCTGCACACGGACAACTCGACTCCGTTCGCGGACGTGGTCGCGGTCATCGACGCCATCTACACCCCCCATCGTGACCTCACGTGGGGCGGCAAGACCGAAAAGGTCGCGGCCTTCAACGTGACGTTCGCGGTCAACTGAGGATCCATGTCGGAAAAGGCGCTCTCTCGTTTCGTTCAACCGGTCGGCGTTCCCGGCCGCCGGCTGCTCCACCACATCCCGCTCAAGTTCGTGCGCAAGAAGGTCGCCGGTGGCGGCGCGCGCTCGGTGAACCAGGAGATCCCGCTGATCCCGTTCATCGACTTCTTGCTCTGCATCGTGCTCTTCCTCCTCGCGAGCTTCTCGGCGAGCGGCGAGCTTCCCATCGACAAGAGCATCAAGCTGCCGAACGCCGAAAACGTCATCGACATGACGGATGCGCCCATGTGCGCGATCACCGGCACGCAAATCCTCGTCGACGGCTCGGCCGCCGGCAGCACGCGCGTCATCGAGGAGGCGAACCGCCTCCAGCGCATCGAGGAGCTCTTCAACATCCTGAAGAACAAGCGCGAGCTCTGGAAGCAGCTGAACCCGGCCAAGGAATTCCCGGGCGTCATCATCCTCCAGGTCGATA
>DATMCL010000280.1:0-6244 GCA_035558375.1 Polyangiaceae bacterium | reverse complement strand
ATGCCTCGACGCCACTTGTTGCGCTCGTTCCAGCCGGTCGTCTCGGTGGTCGCTTGGCTCGGTATGGCAGCCGGCGGTTGCGGCGGACGCATCAAAGACGACCTCCCGCCGCTGCCGCCGCCGAACACGCCGCCCATCGTCGCCGTCACCACGGCCACGCCGCAAACCGCGAAGGCCGCCCCGCCTCCCGCACCACCGCCGCGTCCGGCGCCACCGCCTCCTTTACCCGCGCGGCCGGCCCCGCCCGCGCCGCCGCCGGATCAAATCAACGAGCCGGTCGTCGCGTGTCCCCTCAGCGGTCGCGCACCGTTTCCGCTCAACACCGTCATCCAAAACGCCCAAGGCAAAGCGATCGCACGCTTGAGCGGCGCGGACGTGACGGTGAGTGTCAGCGAGCTCACCCTCGCCCGCCCGCGAGCGCGCGTCGTCACGGGAACGCCGCGCGACAGCTTCCGCGTGCGCGGCCTGATCGACGCTGCGAAGCTGCCGGTCGTCCCTACCAGCCCGCTACCCGTGCGGCCCGGACACCTCTTTATCGGCGAGCGCCGTGTCGTTTCAATCCAGAAGGTCGAGCGCGACCGCCTCACGGTGCAACGCGAGGCGATGAAGCCGCTCCAAGGCACGTTCACCGCAACCACGACCTGCGGCGCGCTCTCGCTCGATCCGGGTACTCCGCCGGGCTGGTCGCCGCCCGGCTCCGCGCGCGGCTACACGCAGCGCCAGCTCTCGCTCGAGCTCTACGACGCGCCGGGCGGCGCCTCCGTCGGCGTCCTGAAGAAGGCTCCCGACCAAGACGCCGTGCTCTTCTTCAGCACGGAGGAGAGCGGCGGCTACGTCCACGTCGAGCGCCACGCCGACATCGTCGTCGACGCCTGGGTGCGCACGTACGACGTGTCGGCGTTGCCGCGCGGCGAAACGATGGACCAGCTCGCAACGGGCACGCCCCAACGCAGCGCCGCCCGCCTCGCCGTCCCCGGGGAGCCGCGCGTCGCGAAGACGCAGCGCGACATCCCGCTCCGCGCCATCGCTCAGGACAACGCCGCCGTGATCGGCAGCATCGCGCCCGACACGGACATCTACTTGGTCGACGTGATGGCGGGCTGGGTGAGCGTGCTGCCTCGCGCGCTCGACGTCATGCCGGCCGAAGGCGGCAGTTTCTGGGCTAAAAAGACCGACCTCGGCCTGTGATTTTGCTCTGCGCGGCGCCCCACATTAAGGTCGCCGCCCCGTGCCTTCCGTGACCGCCGACACGCTGCGCAAAGCGCTCGCTCACCCGCTCGAGCGCACCGATTTCCCGAAGCTCGGGAAGAAGTACGAAGGCAAGGTCCGCGACAACTACACGCTCGCCGACGGCCGGCGCGTGCTCGTGACGACCGATCGCATCAGCGCGTTCGATCACGTGCTCGGCACGCTGCCGCTCAAGGGCCAGGTGCTGAACTTCGTCGCCGCGTGGTGGTTCGAAAAGACGCGCTCGCTCGTCCCGAACCACGTGCTCGCCGTGCCGGATCCGAACGTCCTCGTCGCCAAGGAGTGCCAGCCGCTCCCGGTCGAAATGGTCGTGCGCGCCTACCTCACGGGCACCACCTCCACGAGCATCTGGGTGCATTACGAGCGCGGAGCGCGCGAATTTTGCGGCCATTCGCTGCCCGAGGGCCTGAAGAAGCACCAGCGCCTGCCCGAGCCGCTCCTCACACCGAGCACGAAGGCAGCGCACGGTGACCACGACGTCTCCGCGTCGCGCGACGAGATCCTGAAGCTCACCGGCATGCCTGCGGCCGAGTTCGACCGCGCCGCCGAGATGGCGATGACGCTCTTCCGCGAAGGCCAGCGCGTGTGCGCGGCGCGCGGCCTCATCCTCGTCGACACGAAGTACGAGCTCGGTAAGACGCCCGACGGCGAGCTGGTCGTCATCGACGAGATCCACACGCCGGACTCGTCGCGCTTCTGGTACGAAAAGAGCTACGAAGAGCGCTTCGCCGCAGGCCGCGATCCGGAGAGCTTCGACAAAGAGTACGTGCGTCGCTGGCTCGTCGAGCAGGGTTTCCGCGGCGACGGCCCGATCCCCGCGATCCCGGACGACGTGAAGATCCAGGCCGTCCTGCGCTACATCGAGGCCGTCGAGCAGATCACGGGCGAGCCCTTCGTCCCGAACCTCGAAGAGCCCCAGGCGCGCCTCGCGAAAAACCTCGGCCGCCTCTAACGCGAATTCCGGGTGCTAGGCTCGGAGCCATGCCGAGCGAAGCGCTGTACATCGTCGGGGCGGCACGCACGCCCATTGGGGCCTTCCAGGGAGGGCTTGCCTCACTGCCGGCACCGCGCCTCGGCGCGCTCGCCATCAAGACCGCGCTCGAGCGCGCGAAGGTCCCGCTCGATCAAGTGGACGAAGTCTTCATGGGCAACGTCCTCTCGGCCGGCATTGGCCAGGCTCCGGCGCGCCAGGCCTCGATCTACGCCGGCGTCCCGAACACCGTCCCTTGCACGACGATCAACAAGGTTTGCGGCTCCGGCCTGCAAGCGGCCGTCCTCGCGGGCCGCGCGCTCCTGCTCGGCGAAGCAGGGCTCGCCGTCGCGGGCGGCATGGAATCGATGACGAACGCGCCGTACTACCTTCCCAACGCGCGCGGGGGCTACCGCATCGGCGACGGCAAGCTCGTCGACGGCATGATGTACGACGGCCTCTTCGACCCCTACAACCAGTACCCGATGGGCAAGGCGGGCGAGCTCTGCGCGAAGGAGTACGGCTTCGGCCGCGATGCACAGGACACCTTCGCCGCCGAGAGCTACCGCCGCGCGCAAAAAGCGATCGCCGAAGGCTCGTTCCAAGCCGAGATCGTCCCCGTGCCGATCCCGCAGAAGAAAGGCCCCGACGTGCTCGTCTCCGTCGACGAAGAGCCCGGCCGCGGCGACCCGCAAAAGCTCCCCGCGCTCAAGCCAGCCTTCGATCCGCAAGGCACCATCACGGCGGGCAACGCGTCGAGCATCGACGACGGCGCCGCGGCCGTCGTGCTCGCCACGGAGAGCCAAGTGAAGGCACGCGGCCTCGAGCCGCTCGCGCGCATCGTCGGCTGGGGCGTCGCGGCGCAGGCGCCCGAGTGGTTCACCACCGCACCCGCCAAAGCCATCGAGAGCACGCTCGCGCGCTTGAAGCTCCGCGTCGGCGACATCGACCTCTGGGAAATCAACGAAGCCTTCTCGTGCGTCACGCTTGCCTGCGCGAAGCTCGCCGGCATCGACCTCGAGCGCGTCAACGTGCGCGGCGGCGCCGTCGCGCTCGGCCACCCCATCGGCGCGTCCGGCGCGCGCGTCCTCGTCACGCTCCTTTACGCCCTCAAAGACCTCGGCGCGAAGCGCGGCCTCGCGACCCTCTGCATCGGCGGCGGCGAAGCCGTCGCGATGGTCGTCGAGCGACCTTGACGGAGCCCGAGCCGGTAACCAGAGTCACCCGGTGAGCGCCCCCGTATTCCCCGCCGACTATCAGCGCGCCTTCGTCGCGATGCGCTACTTCCTCGGCGCTCGCGACGCCGAGCTCGCCGCTCCCCTCGGCGCCGCCGCATCCGAAGCCGAAGCCGTCGCCCGCCGCCTCGCCCAACCCGATCGCCAAAAACGCGCCGAAGCGCTGGCCGCCGAAATCGGCCGCGTCGTCCGGGCCCTCGACGCGGGGATCTTGAGATGAGATGCGGCCGGAGTCGTCCACGCCCTCGACGCGGAGAGATCGGATGAGGTTGGGCCGAGTCGTCCTCGACGCGCCGGGCGACGACCGCACCGCGCAGGTGCGCCCTCGGCAGGCCGCACTGGGCCGTGTCGCCCCGAGCGAAGTCCTCGACGCCAGCGAGAAGGCGAAGGGCCTCATCGCCCGCGCCGAAGCCGAAGCCGTCGCCATCATGGAGCGCGCCGAAACCCGCGCCGCCACGCTCGCGACCGAGCTCGCCACGCGCGCGCGCGCCGAAGCTGCGAGCGCCATCGCCGCCCGCGAGCTCGTCCTCGCGGCCCGTGAAAGCGCCGCCCTCGAGCGCCAGCTCGACCAGGTGGTGGACCTCGCGCGCCTGCTCGCCGAACGCCTCCTCGGCGAAGCCCTCGCGCTCGATCCGACGCGCATCGTCGCCCTCGCGCGCGAAGCCCTGCGCGAAGCCCGCGGCGCCCGCAAAATCACGATCGCCGCCCATCCCGAAGACGTCCCGCTCCTCGAGCGCGCCCTCGCGCGAGGCGAGCTCAACGCGCCGCTGCTCGTCGTCGTCGACCGCGAGCGTCGCCGCGGCAGCCTCCGGCTCGAGACCGACATCGGCACTCTCGACGCCGAGCTCGCCCCCGAGCTCGAGCGCCTCGCCGCAAAGCTCCGCGAGACCCTCGCTCATGGCTAACCCGAGCGTCCCCGCCCCGCCCGGCAGCTCGACCGAGCGCGACGACGCGGACGCTCACGACGATGCGTTCGACGACGACGACGCGCCTGATTCCGCGCACCCTCCGCTCACCTGGCGCGGCGTGCGCCGCAACGTCCTCTTCTTCGCGCTCACGGTGGTGAGTCTCTTCTGGGCGCGCATGGAGCTCAGCCAAGGGATCCTCTCGGGGGCTCCCTACGCTCTCTCGTTGCTCGCGATCCTGACCGCACACGAATTCGGCCACTATTTCGCGGCGCGCTACCACCGCGTGCCCGCCTCACTCCCGTACTTCATCCCGTTCCCCATCGGCTTCGGGACGCTCGGCGCCGTCATCGCCATGCGCAACCGTATTCGGTCGCGCAACGCGCTCCTCGACATCGGAGCGTCCGGCCCCCTCGCCGGTATGCTCGTGGCTATCCCCATTCTGATCGTGGGCCTCTCGCACTCAGAGGTGTCGGTGTCCGTCCCGCCCTACACGCAGGAGGGTCAGAGCCTCTTCTACCTCGCGCTCAAGCGCATCGTGCTTGGGCCGATCCCCGCGGGCTACGACGTGAAGCTGAACCTCATGGCCGAGGCGGGGTGGGTCGGCTTGTTCCTCACGATGATCAACCTCTTGCCGTTTGGGCAGCTCGACGGGGGCCACGTCGCGTACGCGCTGCTCGGCGAGCGTCAGAATCGCATCGGACCGTGGGTGAGGCGCGCGACGCTCGCGCTTCTTGCGCTGAATCTCGCCTGGTTCGTCGTGCCGGAGCTCTCGCACCCGACGACGATGGGCATCGTCACGGCGCTGAGCAACTCGCTCTTCTGGCTCGTGTGGTTCGGGGTGCTCGGGCTCTTGCAGCGTTTCTCGGGGAAGGGTCACCCGCCCTGCGAGCCCGGCGAGCTCGGAACGGCGCGCAAGATCATCGGCTGGGTGTGCGTCGTGCTGTTCGTCGTGCTCTTCATGCCGACTCCACTGTCGACCGTGAACTAGCGACGCGCCCCCAGGGTCACTTCTTCGGCGACGGCGGTCTCTGCGCGGGTGTCGGCTCGGCACAACGACACCGGACGACGTTGTCTTGCTCCGCAGGAGCAAAGGGGATCTCGTACGTTCGGGAGTCGCCGTCCTTCGCGAGGAGCGTGATGATGTAGATGGTATCCTGACAAATCTCGGCGGGCTTTTGGCTCATATTGTAGCCCTTGCCGACGTACGTGACCTCGGAGCTTCGACGACAAGCCGAGCTGACCTCGGAGCTTTCGCTGACGGGTCGGGTGGGAACGACGTTGTCCGACAACGGCGGGAGCCACACCTCGATGTTCCCCAAACGCGCGTTCGGAAAGCTCTTCTGCGAGAGCTTGATCACGCTGATGCGCAGCACAAACCCTTGGCTCGCCAGGCTCGTTTGCACGAGGGAGGCAATCTGCTCGGCGCTCCTTTGGTCTTCGGCAAACGCGTAGCGAACGTCCCCGCTCGTGGACGCAGACTGCACGAGGTCGGACGCCTGCACCGTGAACCGTTTGCCGATCGCGCCCCTGAGGCTCTCGACTGCCTTCGCGTCGGATGCGCGGCTGTATTGGATGTAGACGTACTGCTTCACCGTGGTGGGCCGCTCCGTGGCTCCCACCGCGACGTTCAGCTTCTTGAGGCGTGCGTCCGCCGCCTGAAGCGTCGTCGGATCCGCCTGCGGCGAGGACACGACGCGCTTGAGGTCCTGAATCGCGCGGTCGCGCTGATTGGTATCCGCGTAGAGCGTGCCGCGCAGAAAGTAGGCGTCGACTCTGCTCGGCGCTGCGGCGATTGCCGCCGTGTACGCCGCGATGGCCCCGTTGGCGTCGGACTTGCCGGCAAGGATTCCACCGAGAGCGATCTGAGCCTCGACGTTCTTCGG